>CAYRTQ010000375.1:0-642 GCA_964426865.1 uncultured bacterium | reverse complement strand
TCCAGGAACCCACCATGGATCTCTTCAAGAAGGCCGGATACCGTATACGGCTGACCGACCGGTCCTATGTGCCGGTTATCGATGATCCGGAAATGGAAGGTCTCCTCATCCGCGCCCAGGAAATGGCCCACTACGTGGAGGACGGCGTCCTCGATGTCGGAATCACCGGCCACGACTGGGTGCGGGAGTATGATTCGGACGTGGTGGAAGTGTGCAAACTCCTCTACGCCCGGGGAGGGTTCGTTCCCGTGCGCTGGGTGGTCGCGGTTCCCGAGTGTTCCGGGATCACCGACATTTCCCAGCTCCAGGGGAAACGCATCGCCACCGAACTCGTGCAGTACACCACACGCTATTTCGGGGAACGGGGCATCAAGGCCCAGATCGAGTTCAGTTGGGGCGCCACGGAGGTCAAGCCTCCCAAACTCGCCGACGACATCGTGTATGTGACGGTTACCGGATCCTCTCTCCGGGCCAACAAACTCAAGATCATCGACACGATTCTCGAATCCACCACGGTGCTCATCATGAATCGTGAAGCCTACTCCGATCCCTGGAAACGCGAGAAGGTGGAAAACATCGCCCTGCTGCTCCAGGGGGCGCTCAACGCCGAGTTCAAGGTGGGGTTGAAAATGAACGTTCCCG
>CAYRTQ010000374.1:0-4515 GCA_964426865.1 uncultured bacterium | reverse complement strand
CCTCATACGGGGAACCAGGGCCCATGTGCTGGTGCGTCAGGGAAAAGAGCAGAATTTCCGCCCGGAGGTGTACGTGGAGCTCGCGCCCGGCGCAGACCGTGCGGAACTGGAGAAGGCGCTCGGCTCGCTCATCGCCTCCCTTGCCGCGAAGGAGTATCCCGGACTGGCGGTGACCGTGGAGAAAGGCCGTTGGCGCATCGACATCCCCGAATCGCTGCGGGTGGGGCACGAGGCGCATTTCGGCCAGGTGACCGCGCAATTCCTGAAATATGTCAACGGCGACCCGATGCCCGCCTGGGAGCGTCCGAACATGCTCGCCAAATACTTCATCACCACAAAAGCGCTGGAAATGAGCAAAGGGAAGGAATAGGAATCCGGAGTAAAGAAGGGGCAAAGGGGCAAAGGAGCAAAGGGGAAAGACGGTTCCTCACGCTCCGGAATCCGTCTCTTTCCCCGGAAAGAATTTACCCATTCCCCGGACGCTTTGGCGATTCCCTTTCAGAAAGGAATATTTTGCTTTCCCTATTTCGTGAATATCCCCGGCTCGGGGAAAATCTCCCGTACCTTTCGCTCGGGGAGTTCCCGACCCCGGTGGAGAAACTGTCCCGTCTCGGCGCGGAGCTGGGCGCCGGGAGTCTGTATGTGAAACGCGACGACCTTTCCGGCCCCGTGTATGGCGGCAACAAGGTTCGCAAGCTGGAATTCCTGCTGGGCGAGGCAATCCGCACCGGGGCGAAGGAGGTCATGACCTTCGGTGCCGCGGGGTCCAACCACGCCCTGGCCACCGCGGTCTATGCCCGAAGGGCGGGGCTTGGGAGCATCTCCATGCTGCGGCCCCAGCACAACGCCCGGTATGTGCGGAAAAATCTCCTCCTCAGCCACGCCGTGGGGGCGGAACTGCACGATTACCGTGACGATGAATCGATACGGCGGGGAGTGGAGGAACAGCAGCGTCTCCATGCCGAAACCACGGGCGTTCCCCCTCGTATCATCCCCATGGGCGGGACCTCGCCGCTCGGGGTGTGCGGATTCGTGAACGCCGGGTTCGAACTGCGGGACCATGTCCGCGCGGGATTGCTGCCCGAGCCGGACCGTCTCTATGTGGCGCTCGGTTCCATGGGCACCGCGGCGGGTCTCATCCTCGGAATATGCGCCGCCGGGCTCTGCACCCGTATACACGCCGTGCGGGTGATAATCGGGGCTATCGCCAACCTGGACGCGGTCCAACGGCTTTTTCGTGAAACCAACGACCTCCTGCGCTCCGCCGATCCCTCGTTTCCCCTTCTCGCTTTTCCCGAGGAACAGTTCGTGATCCGGGATGCGTTCTATGGCGAGGATTACGCCCTTTTCACCCGGGAAGGCATGGACGCGGCGGAACGCATGCGGCGGAACGAGGGCATTGTCCTGGATGGCGCATATACCGGGAAAACGTTCGCCGCGCTGGTCCACGATGCAGGACGCGGGGAACTCCGGAACGAAACGGCGCTCTTCTGGAACACCCTGAACTCCCGCGACTTTACCGGGCAAATCCGGGATATTGATTACCACGAACTGCCGGAAAGCCTGCATCGGTATTTCGAGGAGGATGTGCAGCCGCTGGACCGGGTCGAGGAGTGACCGCACGAAAAACCCCGCCTCGGGAGGATGCCATGCAGAGCGTGAAAGTCCTGGGCCGTCGTGATGCGCTCCGGGCGGGAATCACCGGAGCTGCCGCGTTCGCCGTGGCCGGGAGTGTTCCGGCGAGGGAACGGCGCGCCCCCCGCAACATGCGTGTCTCCCTGGCCGCCTATTCCATGCGGGAGGCGCTGAACGGGGGAAAGATGGACCTTTTCGGGTTCATCGACTGGTCCGCGGAGATGGATCTGGCCGGAGTGGAGCTGACCGCGTACTATTTCCGCCCAGGGTTCACCGCCGCGTACCTGCGCGATCTGCGGCGAAGGGCGTTCAATCGCGGGGTGACTGTAAGCGGGACCGCCATCGGCAACAACTTCTGCCTCCCGCCGGGCCGGGAGCGCAACAGGGAAATCGACGCGGTACGGACCGGGATCGACCACGCGGCGGAGCTGTTCGCCCCGCATATCCGCATTTTCGCCGGGGATATCCCGGAGGGAACGGACAAGCGGACCGCGCTCGGATACGCCGTCGACTGCATCCGCGCGGCGCTGCCCCACGCCGCCGAGCGGGGAGTGGTCCTCGGACTGGAAAACCACCGGGGGATCACCGCGCGCGCCGCGGACCACCTGGCCATCTGCGACGCCGTAGGGGAGCATCCCTGGTTCGGAGTCAACCTCGACACCGGCAACTACTACACCGACCCGTATACGGAACTGGCCCTTGCCGCTCCCCGCGCGGTGAACGTGCAGGTGAAAGTCGAGGTCATGCGGAGCGAGACCAGCCCGAAGGAACCGTCGGATTTCGAGAAAATCCGCGGCATTCTCCTTGACGCGAAGTACCGGGGATGGGTGGCGCTGGAATACGAATCCGACGAGGACCCCTACCTGGCCATCCCGAGGTATGTCCGTGAACTGAAACGGCTGTTCGAGGGAAAGACGGGAGTTTGAGCAAGGATAGCGTAATGACACAATGAAAGATTGAACCACGGAGAGCGCGGAGAGAGACGGGAAAAGAAAGGGCAACCGGGGTCGAAAGGAATCCCGCGCCGCGTTTTCACCTTGCCGGGGGAGAACCGGGCGCATACATTACCGATGGAACAACAGGACGGTGCTTTTCGGTTGGCGGAGAATTCGATGGTGGGGAAGGTGGAGTGGGAGGCGCGGTAATTCCTTACAATGGGTACAAAGTGAGCGACGGAATGAACGACACAACATCAAATGCGTCCTGGAATCGATCGGGAATCATTCTTTACCGCACCGAAGATGGCGCAAATCGAATTCAGGTGAGATTGGATGGCGAATCGGTATGGTTGACTCAAGCGGGAATCGCCGAGTTATACCAGACAAGCATCCCCAATATCAGCATGCATATCCGTAATATCCTCCGGGAGGAAGAGCTTTTGCGGGATTCAGTTGTTAAGTTCCACTTAACAACTGCCAGTGATGGAAAGAAGTACAATACACGCTTTTTCAACCTCGATATGATCCTTGCCGTGGGGTACCGGGTGCGGTCCACACGCGGCGTGCAGTTCCGTCAGTGGGCGACCGAACACCTCCGCGAATACCTCGTTAAAGGCTTCACCATGGACGATGAGCGCCTCAAGGGTGCGAACGGACCCGCGGATTATTTCGACGAATTGTTGTCCCGCATTCGTGAAATCCGCGCCAGCGAGGCCCGCGTTTACAAACGTATCAAGGAAATCTTCGCCCTTGCCTCGGATTATCTGGAGGGAACGCAGGAGACCCAAGCTTTCTACGCCGCCATGCAGAACAAAATGCACTATGCGGCCACGGGAATGACCGCACCGGAGATCATCTGTAATCGCGCAAATGCCGGAAACCCGAACATGGGTCTAACCTCATGGAAAGGCGGGCGAGTACTCAAACGCGATGTGTCGATTGCCAAGAATTATCTGGATGAAAAAGAAATTGACACACTCAACCGTATCGTGGTGATGTTTCTCGATCAGGCAGAGTTCCGCGCCCAGCGCCGCCGGGATATCAAGATGCGGGATTGGGACTTTTTTTTAAACAAGTTCCTGCGCGATGCGGAATTACCCGTGCTGGAGAATTCCGGGAGTGTCACACATGATGAGGCATCGACTTGGGCATGTGAACAGTACGACGCTTTTTCGGAACGTCGGAGGCTGGAAGCCGAGGCGGTCGCGGAGGGGCGATATCTGGATGACCTGTGGGATTCCGCCAGGATAGTGGAGGCGGATCGGAAGAAAACCGGCGAGCAAAAAATAGGAAGAGAAGCGGAAGAGTGTTGAGGGGGATGACCAAAAATGAACGCTACCAAACGTATTACATCACCTTTTCCATGGTGCAAATACAGGGTCAGGAGATGATTGCCACGGGAACCAGCGGAGTTGTTTGTGAAAGAACGGTATTCAGCAGTTCCAGTAAATAAGGTAAATGTGGCTGAATTCCATAAAACAATTTGGAGCAGAATGAGTTGTTGCATGTTCGGTATTCCTTTGTTGCTAAAAAGAGTTGCCTGAGCTTGCAAGCCGTTCTGCCCCATAAGATTGCACCCCGCGTCATTTCGAAGACTTGCTGCTTTCGTATACGGTAATGCCCTGTCATTACAATTGTGTTATCTCAAACCGGACAACGCTGTGGCAATGTTAAATAACCAGAACTTTTCAAGGAGGTGTAAACCATGAAACGTCGTGATGCAATACGGCTCTTTCCTCTCTCCATCGCCGGTATGGCCGGCATGGCCGGCGCGGCGCACCGTGCGCTCGGAGCGGACAACGATTGGGACAAGCGCTGGCCGGACACCGGCGAGCCGCTCGCCCTCCAGTATTCCAAAAGGATACGGGAACGGCTCACCTGGATTCGCCAGAACCAGTCGGAAAGCCTCATGGAAGCGGCCCACGCCATCGCCGATACCGTG
>CAYRTQ010000373.1:0-4540 GCA_964426865.1 uncultured bacterium | reverse complement strand
TTAGGGGGCCGGGATCTCACGAATTATACGATTTCTTTATTTATGGATAGGCTCTTTTCTCCACGGCCATGAGCGGCGGGACGGCGAGGAGACCGATGACCATTACCGCCGCGATACATTCCCTTATCCGGATCATATGCCGTCCCTCCATATTCCCGGCATATATTCTCGTTATGCCCATATAACCATACAACCACATGGAGAGCCGCGTGTCAAGCGAAATGTCCGAAAGCGAGACACCCGCCCATCCGGCGCGGGAGCCGCAGACGACCGCGGAGGCCCGCCCCCGTCTGTTCATCCCGGCAATTCCATCCCAAACCCCGGTTTTTTCCCCTCTGCCCCTTTGTCCCTTTGCTCCTTTGCCCCTTCCCTCTCCCCTTCCCCTTCGGCTGCATCGGGCAGGGTGCGATACCAGGTCACCGCAAGCACGGCGGTGGCGGACACGGCAGTCCCCAGGCAAATCCAGGCGGTGGCGTGCCAGTGCCCCACGAGGTACATGGGGAAAAGATAGTATCCGGTGATGGCGGTCATCCCGAGAAGCACGTTTCCGAGCATGACCGAGGGGCGTTCTCCCTTACGGTCCAATTGCTCCGGGGAAAGTCCGCACACCGCGCGCACCGGTTTCCAGAATCCGAAAGGCCGCACGGTGCGATAGAAGTTCACCAGGATTTCCCGTTCCACCGGCGGGGTGAGCAGGGATCCCGTCAGGCAGGCGAGGAAGGACCCGATGGCGATGGGCGGAAAGACCACATACATGGGAGCTCCGGGAAAGAACAGGACCACCAGCGAGAGGAGAATTCCCCCTACCGTTCCCACCGCGTACCCCCAGCCGTTCATGCGCCACCAGTACCAGCGGAGGACATTGGGCATGATCACTCCCGCGCCGAGCGCCATCATCATCCAGTTCCATATCTGGGCGATGGATTCGGCCTGGAAGCCGATGACGATGCCCACCGCCACAATCCCCACTGTAGCGGCATAGCTGGCGCGAATGAGCGTACGCGGTCCGGCGTTGCGCCCGAACAGGGGCCGCCAGAGATCGTGGACGATGTAGGACGCCCCGCTGTTGACCGTGGCGCTGAACGTGGACATGAACGCCGCGAGGAGACCGGCTATGACAATCCCCCGCAGTCCGACCGGCAGATAATCCTTGAGCACCAGCGGCATGACCTGCTCCGGATCGGTAATGCCGGTGAACCCAACCAGGGCCAGGAGGGTGATGCCCATGACCATCCCCCAGCGGATGATGAGGAAAAAGCTCCAGGCCGCGCCCAGCTTGGCGGCGTCGCGCGGGCCGCGGGCGGCGAGAAAGCTCTGGAAGTCATACATCTGCGCCGGACCTCCCGCGTTGAGCAGCAGGCCCTTGAGCACCCAGACAATCACCAGCGCCCCGAAGAGTTCGTACTGGGCGTTTTCCGTCCCGGCGAAAGAATCGATGCGCCAGACCGGGACGAGCGAGGTCCAGTCCGCGGGAAGATTCTGTTGCAGCATCTCCGGAGTGATCGCCCGGTAGGCCACCACCGCGATGACCGTCCCGGCCATAATGAGAATGACCGCCTGGATAATATGGGTGACCACCACGCTGTACAACCCACCGAGCAGCACATAGAACGTGGTCACCGCCACGATGATCACCGCGAGCGTATCCGGCGGAAGCGGGATGTACACCGCGGCGAACTTGCCCATTCCCTCGAAGGCATACCCGATGAAGCTGGCCAGGGTGATCACCGCCATGACCGCATAGGTGACACGGGCGGTTTTCCCGGCCCGGTCGTCGCCGAAACGGGTGATCATCCATTCCGCTCCGGTGAGCACATTGGAGCGACGCACCCATTTGCCCATGTAGGCGAGGAAGAACGCCCCCATCATCACCCCCCACATCCAGTGCACCCAGAGCGATTTCATGCCCATGAGGAAAAGGAGGGAGACAATCCACATCGTGCCGGTGATGTCGAACGTGGAAACCGAGCCAAACACGGAGAGAACCATCCAGTGCATGCTCTTCCCGCCGAGGAAATAGGATTCCAGATTCTTCGAGGCCCGTTTCTGGTAGTAGAATCCGAGTCCGATGACCGAGGCGAAATAGAAAACGATGACCAGGGTGTCGATGAGGGACATGCCGGGACTCCTTCGGGCGTAAGGGGACTGTTTCCGGGCAGTATTCCGGCGGTGGGGCCGCGCGGGAGAAACCACAGCATATGATGTTTCAGGAAAATAGTCAAGGGGTTTGCGCCGAACACGCATCGCACTTTTTGAATACGTTCCGATCCGCGGCCAAGAATGAGCTTGACAATCCATTGCGAAAATAATATCATGGTGATATCACGTAGATATCACACCCAAGGAGGTTGTCATGGAACCGATTCGTGAGCGTCAAGCGTGGAAGGGCAATGGTTTTGTTGGGTTGTTTTTGTTTTTCGCGTTAATCGCATTGGAGATTTATCTTATTGTCCTCGGAGCCGGAACCGGGAATGCTTCCCTGCTCTGGTTCATCATTCCCCTCGGCTTGGCTCTGATTATCATGCTGTCTGGATTTATGGTCGTCCAGCCCAACGACGCCCGCGTCCTCATCTTCTTCGGGAAATATGCCGGCAGCGTGCGCGATGCCGGATTCTGGTGGGTCAATCCGTTTACCGCCAAAAAGAAAATCTCGTTGCGCATCAACAACTTTACCAGCGAGCGCCTGAAAGTGAACGATCTCAACGGCAATCCCATCGAGATCGCGGTGGTGGTGGTCTGGCGGGTGGTGGACACCGCCGAAGCCACCTTCGACGTGGAAAATTACACCCAGTTCGTGAACATCCAGAGCGAGACCGCCATACGCTCCATGGCCTCACAGTACCCCTACGATTCCCACGACGAGAACACCCCCTCGCTCCGGGTGAGCCGCAACGAGGTATCCGAGGATCTGCGGGCGCAGATTCAGGCCCGTCTGGAGGTCGCGGGGGTCGAGGTGTCCGAGGCCCGTATCAACCATCTCGCCTATGCGCCGGAAATCGCCCAGGTGATGCTGCGGCGTCAGCAGGCGGAAGCGGTCATCGCCGCCCGCAGCAAGATCGTGGAGGGCGCGGTGGGCATGGTGCAGCACGCCCTGCGACTGTTGAGCGAGAACAATGTCGTGGAACTCGACGAGGAGCGCAAGGCGGCCATGATCAACAACCTCATGGTGGCGCTCGTTTCGGAATCCGAGGCCACTCCGGTCGTCAACACCGGTACGCTCTACACATGAGCGAGCGCAAAAAATTCCTGCTCCGGCTTAACTCCCGTCTCTATGACGTGCTGGAGAAATGGGCGGCGGACGACCTGAGAAGCGTGAACGCCCAGATCGAGTTCCTCCTCACCGAGGCGGCGAAGCGGGCGAACCGCACTCCGAAACGCCCTTCCGGACCGGGGGAAGAGAATGGGGACCCATCGGGTGCATGAATCGAACGGGATATGCGGCATATACGCCGGAACATTTCCGGATTTGCCGGAATCACTATGAAAAAGGGGCGCATCTCGCGCCCCTTTTTCACACTCCGTCCAACGATTTTCAATTCACGTACGTCGACTCCAGCCTGTCCTCGGTCACCGGGCGCTTGTAATTGCGCATGGCGTCCCGGATCATGTTCCGGAGTTCGCCGATCTTGACCCGGACCTGCTGCATGGTGTCGCGGTCGCGGACCGTAACCGTATCGTCCTCGCGGGTCTGGGAGTCCACGGTGATGCAGTAGGGGGTCCCGGCCTCGTCCATGCGACGGTAGCGCCGCCCGACCGTCCCACCCTCGTCGTAGAAGACGGGGAACTCGGTCCGCAGTTCCGCGCAGATTTCCTGGGCGCGCTCAGGCATGCCGTCACGCTTGACCAAGGGGAACACCGCGGCCTTGATGGGAGCGATCAGGGGAGACATGCGCATGACCACCCGCGCCTCACCCTCGGCCTCGTCTTCCTCGTAGGCGTCGCAGAGGACCTCGAGCATGGTGCGGTCGCAGCCCGCCGAGGTCTCGATGATATACGGAATGTAGCGCTCGTTGTTCTCCTGGTCGAAATAACTCTGGTCCTTGCCGGAGAACTCGGTGTGACGCTTCAGGTCGAAATCGGTACGGTTATGCACGCCTTCCAGCTCGGACCAGCCGAAGGGGAAGCGGTACTCGATGTCGTAGGCGGAACGGGCGTAGTGCGCCAGCTCGTCGGGTCCGTGGGGATGCCAGCGGAGACGGTCCTGACGAATGCCGAGCCGCATGTGGAAGTCCCAGCGTTTCTGACGCCAGTGCTCCATCCACTGTTCGTCGGTTCCGGGCTTGACGAAGAACTGCATTTCCATCTGCTCGAACTCGCGGGAACGGAAGATGAAGTTCCCCGGGGTGATCTCGTTACGGAAGGCCTTGCCAATCTGGGCGATGCCGAAAGGAACCTTCTGACGGGTGGAGTTCACCACGTTCTGGAAATCGACATAGATGCCCTGGGCGGTCTCGGGACGAAGGTAGGCGGCATTGGCCGAATCTTCCACCGGGCCCACATGGGTCTTGAACATGAGGTTGAACTGGCGTTTCTCGGTGAG
>CAYRTQ010000372.1:3350-4594 GCA_964426865.1 uncultured bacterium | reverse complement strand
GACCTCGCCTGCGTCTACAAGGGGAAACTGGAGAAGTACACCCGCTCCTTCCTCTACATGAAACCGGATATCCTTTTCCTGTATGACCGGGTGAAGAGCCCCGCTCCGCACCAGTTCAGCTGGCTCTTCCATGCCGAACACACCGACGGGAAGAGTTCCATCACCGGCGGGCGGGATGGCATCGACATCACCCGCACCCGCTCCAGCCTGCACATGGATATCCTTTCTCCCGCGATCCAGTCCAGCCGGGTTCGCAATTCCGACCGCGCGGAGAGTTTCATTACCCTGGTCGGAGCGCCGGAAACCACCGAAACCGATTTCGTGGCGGTGCTTTTCCCGAGAGCCTCGAAGGACGCTCCCGCGGTCAAGCCGGTGTCCACCCTCCTGAATCCCTCGGGCTGGACGGGCGCGAAGGTGGAGACGGGCGACGCTGTTACCATCGCTCTCTTCCGAACGGGAGCCACCGGAGCCGCAACGGTGGAGGGATATGCCACCGACGCCGAACGTTTCTCCGCGGTGACCGGCAAACAGGGGAATCTCACCCGGTACTTCCTGCGGGGAAGCTCGTTCGGGAAAGCCGGGAGCGTTCTCTTCCGGAGCGCCAAACCGGTATCCGCCTCCGCGGTGTACGTCTCCGAAGGCATGGATGTGGAGACGGAATCCGGTTCCGGGACGGAAATCAGCCTGAGCCTGAAGAAAGCGCCGTCCAGCGTGACAGTCGGCGACAAACCGTTGAAGAAATTCAAGTACGACAAGAAGACCGGGATGCTTACGGTCGCCGTTCCGGCGGGGCATACCGTGGTCAAGGTGCGGTAGGGAAACTGTTTTCCCAAACCAGGCTCCCTTTCCGGCTGACCGGAGAGGGAGCTTTTTGATATGGAAAGCAATGGGGTAAATTGAAGGAGAGAAACTCTTACATTCCCATCTTCGGGAACCGGTTCGGCGTTCAGGCTCGATGTTCGGAACATCGACGCTTCCCATACCCTGACAAAAGCGGTTGCTTGCCGTCCGGTTTTCTCTCAAACATATACGTTCTCCAGCTCTGGCGCTTGTGTCCATCATTGGAACGCACGTTTCCCCCCATTCCTCCGCAAAGCGCTCTTTCGAGGCGCTTTTTTGTTGCCTTCCGCACTTCATCATGTATATTGTTTCCCATATTCGAAAATTTCATGGCCGGACTGCTCTCGGGTTTGTCCATACTCAATTACCTCTTTTCCGGAAGGAATCGCTCTATGAAACGTGCT
>CAYRTQ010000372.1:1427-3340 GCA_964426865.1 uncultured bacterium | reverse complement strand
TGCTCCGCGTTTCTGTTCGCGGGCATGTTGGGACTTACGGCCGGTTACGCCGCCCCGGACCGGGTGCCGTACACCATCAGGGATGATTTCGAAACCGGCGAGATGTATGGCTGGGAGGCCTATCCCTACGCCCAGGACATCGGCTACGAGCCCTTCACCATCTGCCAGAAGGAGCCCGCGCACAACGACAGCAAGTACTCGCTCGGCAAGATACGGCGCGCCTGGGATGTGGTTGAGGTGTCCGAGGGCTTCATCAAGGAGATGGATATCTGGACCGCCGGGGATTCCCGCATCAACGCGGCGGTTTTCCTTTCCTCCGATCGCAAGCCCGCCACGCTGGAAGTTTCCCTCTGCCTCTTCGACGGCACACGGTATTTCCATACCATCAAGTCCCCCGCGGTGAACCGCTGGCTGGAATTGAACATCCCGGTCAAGGACTTCGCGCTTTCCGGGAAGCCACTGGGTCCGGGCGCTCATGTCCAGGCGGTCACCATCAAGGCGTTCTATCCGCTGGTCAACCATCTGGCTTCCTACAATATCAACCTCGACGACTTCTCCTTCAACGGCGAGCGTCAGCGCCGGTTTGTCGCCCTGGATCCGGGTTCAACCGATTTCGAGATGTTCAGCTATTCCGTCCTGAACCGTCATTTCTATTACGGCGACGCGTTCGCCCTGACCGTGCGTCCGGAAGAGGCGCCCGGCAAGTATGACCTTTCCTCGGTGACCTGCACGCTCGTCGATCCCTCCGGGAAAGCCGTGGTGTCCGGAGTCCCGCTGAAGGCCGCCGGGGGAGCCTGGAAGGTGGACAAGGCGTATACCTTCCTGAATACCGACCCCCGGGGGCAGTGGCGGGTGAACCTGACCGGGAAGGACGCCTATGGGAACGAGACCAGTTGGGGGTTCCGGTTCATCATGCCGGGAAACAAGCTCACTCCGAGCGATCACCCGAGACTGTTCTTTACCGCCGATGAGCTGAAAAAGCGGATCGCCGGGCAGTCCGAGGTGGAAAAGAAGATGATGGAAGGGTTCATCGCCGGGCCGGACCGCTTCCGTAATTTCAATGTGAACGATATCAGGGAAAATGATGATCTCACCGATACGGCGCTGACCGGCGGTCCTTTCGCCAAGACCGTGGCGAACTACAACTGGGCCGCTCCCATCAACGCGCTGACCGGCATCATCGAGTCCGGAGCGATACGCTATGCGTTCACCGGGGACGAGGTCGCCGGGCAGAAAGCCAAGGAAGCGCTCCTCAAACTCTGCTCCTTCAAACGCTGGAATCACCCCTGGCAACTGGCCCGAGGCAACTGGACCTACTACCCGGTGGGCTATACCATCGGTCCGGTGGCCACCGGGTATGACCTCCTCTATCCCCTTCTTTCGGAAGCGGAGAAAAAGGCGGTTCGCGATGGTCTCATGGACAAGGGATTCAAGATGTTCTACCGCGACATGGTAGAAATGAACCGCATGCCATCCAGCGTTTCCAACCACATTGCGGTGATCGTGTCGAACCTCGCCATGGCGGCCACCGCGGTGTACGGCGATGATCCCGCGAACCCTTCGTTCGAGCCCTACTTCTCGGGCATCCTGGCCAAGATGAAACTCTTCATGGACCGCACCTACTATCCGGACGGCGGATATGGGGAGCCGATCGGGTATGAGAGTATGGCCACCACGGATATCGTGCAGGGGCTCCATGTCCTCGATAAAAATTACGGCATCGATTACACCTCGACCACGAACCTGAAGGACATATGGAAGTATCCCATCCACGGCGCGTACACCAACGGCCGGATGCCGGATTACGGCGACGATGGCATTCA
Source organism: uncultured bacterium (assembly GCA_964426865.1). Taxonomy (GTDB): domain Bacteria; phylum Latescibacterota; class Latescibacteria; order Latescibacterales; family Latescibacteraceae; genus JAWLHT01. Next base: position 1,517 of record CAYRTQ010000372.1, on the reverse strand, counting down.
CAGCGGCTGGAACTGGAACGGCTATCCCTTCCAGTGGCTGACCTACCGCATGAAGAATCCCTATACCGCCCATTTCACCCAGTCCGCTTC
>CAYRTQ010000372.1:391-1401 GCA_964426865.1 uncultured bacterium | reverse complement strand
ACGTGCCGACCAAGAGCCGCGAGGAATTCATCCCGTCGCACCATTTCCCGGTGAAGGGGACCATGTTCCTGCGGTCCGGCTGGTCGGATGACGGCACCATCATGGTGTTCAAGAGCGGCCCCAATTCCAACCACTATCATTACGACCAGGGATCCATCGTGCTCCAGACCAACGGCGAAATCCTCCTGAGCGAGGCGGGGCTGGAGACCTTCCACGGCTATCACGCCTATTACGGCAGCACGTTCTATCCCTTCTACACCACCCAGGCCATGGGGCACAATGTCATGCTGGTGGATACCGACCCGGAGAGCCAGGAACCCGCGGATTACCGTAACGGCATCGCGGCGCTCCAGAGCTGGCCGACCATTCCCCATTCCTTCGCCGGGTGGAACGCGGACGAGGTGGAAGGCGATCTGACCTGTGTCTACAAGGGCAAGCTGGAGAAGTACACCCGCTCTTTCCTCTTCATGAAACCGGACATCATTTTCATGTACGACCGGGTGAAGAGTCCGCAGGGGCGTTCCTTCCAGTGGCTCTTCCATGCCGAGGACACGGACGGCAAGAGTTCCTTCGCCCAGGATGGGAACCGGGTGCGCATCAACCGCCCGAAAGCCCGTCTGACCATGGATGTGCTGGCTCCGGTGGACGCGAAAAGCCGTATCCGCATGGCCGAGCGTGACGAGCGCATTCTCCAGTTCGACAGCGCCCAGAATCTCACCTCCTCCGAGTTCCTGGCGGTGCTGGTTCCCGCGGCGATCAAGGATTCCTCCGACCCGGAGAAGAAATTCACCTCCACGCTCCTCCAGCCGCAGGGCTGGACCGGCGCGAAAGTGGAGCAGGACAACTCCACCACTCTGGCCTTCTTCCGCACCGGCGCCTCGGGCAGCGCGGCCGTGGAGGGCTTCACCACCGACGCCGAACGGTTTGCGGTGGAAACGGACCGTCAGGGCGCGGTGAAACGCCTCTTCCTGCGGGGCACGGAGTTCACTGGCAAGGGCGCGACGGTCACC
>CAYRTQ010000372.1:0-381 GCA_964426865.1 uncultured bacterium | reverse complement strand
GCTGTTCACCGGAAACGGCGCGGAAGTGGAAGCGGACGCCGCCGCGGGCACCGAACTGGCGTTCTCGCTGGCGAAAGCTCCCGCAAAAGTCACCCTCAACGGCGCACCGGTGAAGAAATTCAAGTACGACAAGAAAACCGGGATGCTGAAAGTGGCTGTCCCTTCGGGGCATACGCTGGTGAAGGCGCAGTAAGGAAAGAAACACAAAGCCCCTCTCCCGCGAAAGGAGGGGGGCTTTGTGTTTTTGGGGAAAAGCATAGAGTCCGGAAGGGGCGCTACCGGAGGAGAACCATCTTCCCGGTCGCGCTATGCTTCCCCGCGCTGAGCCGGGAGAGATACACCCCGGAGGAAACCGTCTTCCCGGAATCATCGCGGCCATCC
>CAYRTQ010000371.1:2318-4596 GCA_964426865.1 uncultured bacterium | reverse complement strand
CCCCGCTGCGTGCCGTCGCCTCCGATGGTGAAAAGGGCGTTGATCCGCTCACGCTCCAGGAAATCCACCATCTCCGCGGGATCCTGCGGCCCGCGCGAGGTCCCGAGAATGGTGCCGCCGTTCCTGTGAATATTGGCCACCATCTCGGGAGTGAGCACCACCGGCGGCGGACCGACCCTCGGCGCCAGCCCCATGTAGCCGTAGCGAATCCCGAGCACCTCTTTCACCCGGTACCGGTAGAACAGCTCCATGAACAGCGCGCGTATCACATCGTTGAGACCGGGACAAAGCCCTCCGGCGGTCATGATGGCGGCGCGGAATCCGCTCGGATTAAAAAACATTTTTCGGCGTGGTCCGGCGACCTCCATGGAGGGCGGGACCTCGTCGCAGGCCAAGTACTTTCGCACGCTTTCGATACGGGGGTCGTACACGATCCTCTCATTGTCGCTCACAAAGCCAACCGGCGCGGTGGTTGCGTCGAATTCTTCCTGCAGGGGCGAATCGAACTGGGCCGGTCCCAGAGTTTCGATGGTGAAATCCGCCGGTTCGCCCGCTCCGCTTACATTTGTATTGAACGGTTTTTCATTCATCAACAAGTCTCCGTTTGTCAAAGCATTCACTCGGTAACATCCGCAAATTACAGAGAAATATCAAGGGAAATGTGGAAGCCCGCTCCGGGTTGTCCATGCCGTCCCCGCCCATGCCGGGCATAACCATCTCCTCCCGGGGCGTTTCCGTCGCGCGGGACACATCCTCGACGCTCATCGCCGGGCGCCGGAGCATAGGAAAACAGATGGGAAAGGGATGGGAATACGGGCGAATCAGAAGACGGCGCGTCCCCGATTTCAGTCGTGAGGAATTCCTTAGTTATATATGATACAATATGTTGATCAAATTGTGAAATTTTTCACAATTCATATTGCATTGGCCGGAGCGACCCCGTATCTTTATCAGGCAGGGGTCATCATCCTAAACATATGTTATTACACATATTATTATCGTGTATATAGTAAAAATTTTTAATTTATACTTGAAATATACAAATACCGTGTATATACTATGAAAAGCACCAGCCGACGGTTCAACCGGATTTTTTTCCGGAAAAAACCGTCGGTTACGGGCGAATGTTCGTTCCTGTCCCATTATGATGTCCAATCGGCCATCACACAACCAAAGGAGGCGGCAGTTGAGAAAGATAGTCCTCGTTGATGACGACCCGGATATTCAGGAATCGGTGAAAATGGTCCTGGAGGGCGCCGGATATCTGTTCCGGGGCGCGATGAACACCGAAAGCGGGATGGCCATGATTCGGGAGGAGAATCCGGACCTGGTCATTCTCGATGTCATGATGGAACAGCCGGACGACGGGTTTTTCATGGCCCAGGACCTCCGTTCAAAAGGGATCAAGCTCCCCATCATCATGCTCACTTCCATCAGCAGTGTCACCGGCATGAAATACGCCCGTGACAACGAGATGGTCCAGGTGGACGAGTTCATCGAGAAGCCCATCGCTCCGGCGCAACTCCTCGGAAAAATACAAAATCTCCTCGAGAGCGGAAGGGAATGAGGTATGCTGGCCACTGAACGCGAAACGCTGGGCAAAGAGATCACCCAGCTTGCCGAACGATACGAGTATGACCGTTCCGGGCTTCTGCCCATTCTTCAGGCCATCCAGGCGAAATACAACCACATCTCGGATTTCGCCATGCAGGAGATAGCCCGGCTGCTGGATATCCACCCTGTGGAAGTCTACGGGGTGGTGACATTTTACAGTTTCCTCCGCACCGAAACCACCGGACGGTTCGTCATCCGCCTCTGCAAGACCATTTCCTGCCACATGGCCGGGAAATCCCGGGTAGCGCGTCAACTGGAGAACGAACTGGGGGTGCGTTTCGGGGAAACCACACCCGACGGGCATTTCACGCTGGAATATGCCAATTGTCTCGGGCTGTGCGACCAGGGGCCCGCGCTTCTGGTGAACGATGTCGCGTTCACCAGGGTGACCCCCGAGACGGTGCACGAAATCATCACCGGATGCAAGCGCGCATTCAGCGTCTACGCGCAGGAGGGACACGCACATGCCTGACCGTACTGGGCACATCATTTTCATGGATGTCGAACCGAATTCCGGGATCACCGCCGCGCTCGCCAAGTCACGCCCGGAAGTGATCGCGGAAGTACGCAATTCGGGGCTGCGGGGTCGCGGGGGAGCGGGCTTTCCCACCGGGGTGAAATGGAATCTGGCCGCTGCGGCCAACGCCCCGAAGAAGTTCGTGGT
>CAYRTQ010000371.1:0-2308 GCA_964426865.1 uncultured bacterium | reverse complement strand
CGGGGACGTTCAAGGACCGGGTGCTCCTCTCCGAGTACACCGGCGATCTCCTGGAGGGCATGACCATCGCCGGATACGCCATCGGCGCGGACACCGGCATCCTGTATCTCCGGGGCGAATACCTGTATCTCCGGAAGCACATCGAGTCGGTGATCGCGAAACGTCATGAGGCGGGTCTTCTCGGGAAGAATATCGGAGGCCGTGAGGGATTCGCTTTCGACATCCAGATCCGCATGGGTTCCGGCGCCTATGTCTGCGGAGAGGAAACCGCGCTCATCGAGTCGCTGGAGGGACAGCGGGGCGAGCCGCGCAACCGTCCGCCCTTCCCGGTGAACACCGGCTACCTGGGGTATCCAACCATCGTGAACAACGTGGAAACCCTGGTCACCACCGCGCGCATCCTGGCCAAGGGCGCGGAGTGGTTCAGGACCTACGGGCTGGACAAGTCCAAGGGTTCCAAGCTCTACAGCATCTCCGGCGACTGCGCGCGTCCCGGGGTGTATGAATTCCCCATCGGCATCACCATCGCCGAACTGCTGGAGGAAGTGGGCGGCGAAGGCGCCAAGGCGGTGACCATGGGAGGCGCTTCCGGACGGGTCATCCCGGCGAAGGATTTCGACGCCACCGTGGCGTACACCGACGCTCCCACCGGCGGCTCGGTCATCGTGCTCGGGAAGGACCGGGACATGCTCGATGTGGCGGAGAATTTCCTGGAGTTCTTCGTGGAGGAATCCTGCGGCCAGTGCACTCCCTGCCGTGAGGGAAATCCCAAACTCCTCGAAACCGTTCGCATGCTCCAGAACGGCGAATGCTCCATCGCCTACCTGCGCACCATCCAGGGGCTGGCGGAGACCATGCAGCTCGCCTCCAAATGCGGACTGGGCCAGTCGAGTCCCAACGCCTTCCTCTCCATCATCGACAACTTCAAGAACGAAATCTTCGGCCGTATGCCGGCGCAGTCATAGAAGGGGGAATCATGGAACCGGTTAGACAAGACGACATTTCCCGCACGCCACACAGCCTTCAGCCCCATATGGTCAAGGTGGCGGGTTCCGAGGAGGCCATCGGGGCCCGGGTGAAGGTCACCATCGACGGGGTCGAGCTGCGCGTGCCCTACGGCACCACCATTCTCGAAGCGGCGAAGATGATCAACGTGCATATTCCCACGCTCTGCAATCACGACGACCTGTGCATGGCCGGGGTGTGCCGGGTCTGTGTGGTGGAGGTGGAGAACCAGCGCACCCTGCAGGCATCCTGCGCCTATCCCATCACCGAGCCCCTGGTGATACACACCACCTCGCCCAAGGTGCGGAGGGCGCGGCGCAACATCATCGACCTGCTCCTTTCCAAGCATTACGGCGAATGCTACACCTGCTTCCGTAACAACAACTGCGAGTTGCAGAGCCTTTCCAAGGAATACGGGGTCGATTCCTACCGTTTCGGCCATGTCCGTGAACCGAGGTTCGAGCAGGACCGTTCCAGCTATTCGGTGATACGCGACATGGACAAATGCGTTCTCTGCCGTCGCTGCGTACGGACCTGCATCGACCTCCAGGAGGTCGGGGTGCTGGAGGCGGTGGGGCGGAGCGATCAAACGAAGATATCCACGTTCATGGACAAGCCGCTCGCCGATGTGGTCTGCATCAACTGCGGCCAGTGCATCAACCGTTGTCCCACCGGCGCGCTTCGCGCCAAGGACCCTTCGGACGAAATCTGGGAGGCCATCGACAACCCGAAGAAGCACGTGGTCATCCAGACCGCGCCCAGCCCCCGGGCGGGCATCGGCGAGGAGTTCGGGCTGGAACCGGGACATCCGCTGACATTCGAGATGAACACCGCGCTGCGCCGTTGCGGGTTCGACCGGGTGTTCGACACCAATTTCACCGCCGACCTCACCATCATCGAGGAAGGCACGGAACTCATCCTGCGCCTCTACAACGCCCTGGTCAAGGGAGACCCGCAGATCGCGCTGCCCCAGTTCACATCCTGTTCTCCGGGATGGGTGAAGTATATCGAACATTTCTACCCGGAATACCTGGCGCACGTCTCCTCGGCCAAGAGCCCCCAGCAGATGTTCGGTTCGGTCATCAAAACCTATTACGCCCAGAGAAACAACATCGACCCGGCGGATATCGTGACCGTGGCGCTCATGCCCTGTTCGGCCAAGAAGTTCGAGTGCAATCGTCCGGAGATGGCAGATTCCGGGTTCAAGGATATCGATTACGGACTCACCACCCGTGAGCTGGCCCAGATGATCCGCGAGGCGGGCATCGATCTTCCGAACATCCCGAAGAGCGATTTCGATGAC
>CAYRTQ010000370.1:2364-4597 GCA_964426865.1 uncultured bacterium | reverse complement strand
AAGCGCAATCTCAAAAAAAAATAAAGCTGCTATATTTATATACCATGAATCGCTACAGCGTTTCAAGTAGTTCCTTCCAGCACTTTCTATTGAGTGGCTGCGTATTGTATGTATCCAGTTGTATTCCAACATTCATCAAAAAGTCTCTTCTTCCTTCTTCGCCGGTTAATGCAAGGCCAACTTTAATAAGCTCCTCAATGGACAATCTATACAAATTTGTTCCGGAAGCCCAAGTTTTGTTAATCAATTCACCGATAGCAGTTTCTTCCGTTGCATCAGTTCTCGGCACATTGAAAAGTAATTCGTGTAACGATATCTTCCGCGCTTTCAGGATTGCGCTCCTTACATCGTTTACTGTAAGGCTTCTTTCTTTGACCTCAACGGTCAACTTGGTTGTACCATCGGGCCCAATACATTCTATATCGCCCGAAAGGCCCGTTGCCTCGTCAGATGCATTGATTACATTACGTCGGACTTCCATATAGAGTCCAAAGTATTTGCCAAATGTTTCAAAGAGAGCAGCGGCAACAGATAGTCCTCTATCACCTCCGCTGTGTTCAGATAAAAAGCGTAAAATAACATTCAAAGTTTGGTCAAGACTTACGCGTTCAGGAACATAATACTCAAAAGTAAGTGTCAAAAGTCTTTTATGGACACTTCGCAAGGTAAACAAGAACTGCTGATTCGTAAAAACGGGATCGCTACGGTCTTCAACTTCTTTGAGAATTTCGTAGAGTGTTTTCCATTCCGCAACAGCATTATTCTTTACATCTTTGGGGTCCTCTTCTATCTGAGATTTGCGAAGAGGTTTACCAACATAAGGATCCGGACTGCTTCCCAATACAGAATTATTTTCAGAAACCCAGGGAACAATTACTTTGGAAGAAAAACCACGAGGGTCCCACTTCGATGTATCCTCACCTTTCCCTTTTTGAAGGCAAAGCGCGTCGAGTTCATTGTCGGTTAATTTCCCGAGAAGTTGCGTCAGCAGAGAATATCGAATAGCGACAAAGTTGCTGTTTATCAAACGATCAATATCTACGTTGATTTCAGAATTGGTTTCCGTCAATACCTCAGACCAAGCCGTGTCAAGTATCTTTCGAGCTGTTTCAACATTTGGCGATATCGATCGTTTAGCCATTGTGCGCCTTAGGACAAAAGTTTAACCAAAGAGATTCCTGACGTTCACCCTTGGAGGAATTGCAGATTTTTACCGGAGCATCAATCCTGTTCCATTTCATGAAGAGATCATCGTATAATGCGGTACGGTATCCAGAAATAACTGCTTTCCCTTTAATAGACCGCAAAAGACATGCCAGTTCAATGTGTTCCAGGTCCGTCATTTCATTGCCGTAAGCTTTAATATCACCTCGGCTTTTGTGAACATAGGGGGGATCAAGGTAAAACAATGTATCTTTAGTATCATATCGCTCAATAATTTCTAATGCGGGGGCATTCTCAATCTGTACTCTTTGGAGCCGCTGTACAATTTCAGGCAATCCATCAATTGATCCGAGCCAACGAGAAACAGCCCCTGCCATCCCAGCACGAGAAGTAAGTACGCAGTGCGCCCAACGCCCTTCACTGCTTGTTTGCGCCAGACCCGTTCTTGTCTGTCTGGCTCTTACATAGAACCTCCTTGCACGCTCAATTTCAGACAAATCCTGTTCATTCTGGCAAGCTTTTATAAGTTCTTCTCTCGAAAACGGTGTAAGACTAATTGTCTTGATGAGATCATCCCCATTCTCCCTCAAAACCTTGAAAAAGTTCACCAATTCCGAATCGATATCATTGTATGTTTCAACCGGGGCTGGCTTTCGATTAATAATTACAGCCGCCGACCCGCCGAAAACATCACAGAAGTGTTGTGCATCTTCAGGTAAATTGGGCAGTATAAAATCAAGATGAGAATACTTTCCCCCATACCATCCAAAGGCAATCATTTTCTTACGCCTTTGGCTTGCATTTCCGACAATTCTGCGATTGTTGATGTAAGTTTCCATAATCATTCCTAGATGGACATCGTGAAGCAGAACCGAAAGAAATTTGAAGGGAATGGCTCTCATTTCGTTTGTTATAAATATTAACACTCATACATTGGCTTGTCAAGCACTCATTTCCCGGATGCTCCACGTGCTGGACCTGTCCCATAGCCTTGTGCTCCCAAAGCATACGCTCCAATTCCTCTTTCTCCACTCTCAGGGCCGTGCTTAGATCCTCCGCGCTTCCCAAA
>CAYRTQ010000370.1:0-2354 GCA_964426865.1 uncultured bacterium | reverse complement strand
GTCCCCCTCGGCCTCTCATTCAAACCTCGACAATGAAGAATTCGGACCAGATTTTGCCGTGGAACTCACGGCGGAATTTGCCCAGGCGACGGATGATGTCGGCGTCCCGGAGCGATGGTCCGGGAGGGTATGATCAAGTTGGCTTCGAGAGGGAAGCGCCGGATAAGCGGCATCTCGTCCCCAACGCCGGAAACGGGTACGGACCCAAAACGCGACTCCTTGCCGGGCTGATTGCGCATCTCCGCTCAATCGGCCCCGAGCGGCTCACTTCACCAGCGTGAGCTTCCGCGTCTCCACCGTATTCCCCGCACGCAGACGATAGAAATACACGCCGCTCGCGACACCGGCGGCGTTCCATTGCAGCGAATGCTCTCCGGCGTCGAAGGTTCCGGAGGCGAGCGTGGTCACCACTCTTCCCGTGGCGTCGTACACATGCAGCGTCAGCGCTGTACGGGACGGGAGCGTAAAGGAGATGGTGGTCGAGGGATTGAACGGGTTCGGGAAGTTCTGGCCGAGAAGGAACCGGGCCGGAAGTTCCGATTGGGAAGCATCTTCCACCGACACGGGGCCCCCGCCGGTCATCCGGGCGATCGCGCCGCTGTCGAAAACGATCCAGCCGGTATACGGGTCGGAGAAGAAAATACTGAAAATCTTGCTCTGGTCCGGAACGCTCTGCGTTGTCCAGGTGGCCCCGCCGTCGGTGGTGTGCTTGACCTCGCTATGCTGTATATGGCCTTCGGGATGATAGTGACTCCCGATCCAGCCATTATTGGCGTCGAGGAACATGACCATGTTTCTCGTGTCCCCGGACAGCAGAATTCCGGTGTTCGTCACCGGGACCCAGTTCGCGCCGCCATCCGTGGTGTGGAGGATCGCCTGACCGCTCACCACCCATCCGTGATCGGCGTCGGTGAAATGGATGCGCGTGTCGACAAGCAGATCGCTCCGGTACTGCGACACCCAGGTAGCGCCGCCGTCCGTGGTGTGGAAAATTTCATGCGGGGCGATCAGATCGCCGGAAACCGAAAGCGAATCCGAGACCATCCAACCGGTATTGGCGTCGACAAAAACCGGGAATCCGATTTTATCCGATACCTTCGTCCAGGTGGTCCCGCCGTCGGTGGTCTTCAGCAGCGCCGAAGAGGCAATATTCAGCACGCCGTCCGGAGTGGAGTCGGTGAACGCGGTCGCCCACCCGGTGTTCTCGTCGATGAAATGAACGGAGAGGCCGGATTTCCAGGAAGAGAGCAGCGTTTTGCTCCAGGTTCCTCCGCCGTCCATGGTTTTGAAGATCACCGCGCCGCGGGGATTGTCATACCCGCCGAGCGTTCCGATAACCCAGCCCTTGGAACCGTTCACAAAGCTCATCGCATAGGCGGGATCGGAAAAGACCGCTACCGTATCACCCGGTGAAAGAGACACGATGTCCCAGGTTTTTCCACCATCCGCGGTGCGGATGATCCGCCCGTCATCAACCGTGATGCATCCCCGCTCCGAATCCGCAAACTGCACCTTGCCGAGCGTCTGCCCGGCGAGCGGCGACGCTACCGGAGTCCAGCCTTCCTGCGCGTTGACCACGGGGATGAAAAGAAAGAACAGAGCGAAAATATAGCGTGTAAAGCTCATTCCTTGCCTCCTGAAGATGAAACGATGTTGCCGGTAATTCCGATGGACGAGGACAGGCCGTACGCGTTCAATTCGATTTTTCCCACCACTTCTTTCCAAAATGCTCCACCGCTTTCACTTCCCCCCTTTCCCGCAACTCCCCCAGCATCTTCTCCACTTCCTCTTTCTCCACTCCCAGCGCCGTGCTCAGATCCTCCGCGCTTCCCGGTCTGCGCTTGAGATATTCGAGGATGTCTTCGGGTTGGACCGACTTCCCCGTGCTCTTTTCCTTTTTGAACGAGGCCACCACTTCCGCCTTGGGCCCGAAGAACGTCCGTATTTCCTCCATCCGTTCCGGGGTGAGCGGTTTTGCCGCGCGGTCGGCGGGCGGACGGACCACGGTATTGAGATGGACGGCGTCGGGATCGATGACCCGCACCGCTTCCCGGAGCGCATCCAGGTCCTCCGGGGTGTCGTTCAGGCCAGCGACGAGGAGGATTTCGAGCCAGATTTTGCCGTGGAACTCACGGCGGAAATCGGCGAGGCCGCGGATGATGTCGGCGACATGGAGCGTGGGTTCCGGACGGCAGACCAGCCGGAAGGATTCGTCGCGCGCGCTGTCCAGGGAGGGCATGACCGCGTCGGCTTCAAGAAGGTCGCGCCGTACCGCTGGATCATGAAGCGTGGTACCGTTGGTGATGACACAGACAGGAGTGTCGGTGAGCGCCTTGACCGCATGGATAAGCGCC
>CAYRTQ010000369.1:0-4610 GCA_964426865.1 uncultured bacterium | reverse complement strand
AGCTGCCGGAACACTCGGAGGAGACGCGTAAGCGGGAGCGGGAAGAAGCGGAAACGCGGCGGAAAACCGATGAAATTAAACAGCGGCTGGCGGCGAATGCGGAACTCACCGCCCGGATGCAGGAGAAGTTGAAACCGCTGCGGGAGGAAATCCACAAGTATTCGTATCAGTCGTGTATTGAGCCGCTCATGTTCGTCCGCATGGCAAACGGAGTGGCGATCCTTTATCACGAAAACGCGGCATGGGTGCAGGAGTATTACGGGGAACGGATCGCGGAGAAGCTGGGGGTGAAGGTGAAGGTGGTATCGGAATGAAAATTATCCGGGTATTCCCTCGAAAAACAAACGCAACACCTGAAGATGAGAATGTGCGGGTTGCCGACACACCAGGTCTTTTCGATGAGGCAGATGAGATTCATATCTCTGTGGCATTTGAATGGGATAAAGAAGTAGCAGAAATACTTGCATATCAGTGGGAACGTGTTGCTCCGGTAAAAATTGGTGGCCCAGCATATGGGGATCGAGGTGAAGAATTTGAACCGGGAATGTATGTGAAGCAAGGTTATACAATAACCTCACGTGGTTGCCCAAATAGATGCTGGTTCTGCAAAGCATGGAAGAATGAGGGGAATAGGATGCGAGAGCTTCCAATTAAAAACGGATGGAATGTTCTCGACAACAATCTCCTCGCCTGCTCTCCCGGTCATCAGGAGAGGGTTTTTAAAATGCTTCTTAATCAACCAGAATCACCGCGCTTTACAGGAGGGTTTGAGGCAAAACGGTTTACGGAACGGCATGCTGGATGGATGGTTCGTTTAAAACCTCACGTGTTGTTCTTTGCTTACGACACTCCGGACGACTATGAACCACTGGTCTCGGCCGCCGCAATATGTAAACAGGCCGGGCTTATTACCGGAAAACATCGGATCCGATGCTATGTGTTGTGTGGATGGCGTGAAGATACTCTTGCAGCCGCAAATGACAGGATGGAAGCCGTCGCTTCGCTTGGAATAATGCCAATGGCGATGCTATTCAACCTTGGTGCTGAAATATCCGAAAAACGCGAATGGATGCGATTCCAGCGAGAATGGGCACGACCAACGATAGTCGGATCAAAGATGAAATTATCTGAATCTTTGAGTGGATAATGATAAGGAAGGTGAGCATGGGAATTATCCTCACACGACACGCGGAAGCGCGGGCGCGGAAACGTCATCCGGATCTGAACCGGACGGAGATACTGGCGCTGGCGGAAATGTCCCTGAATTGCGGGCTGAAAGGCCCCGGGAATAATGGGTGCCTCCGGACGCGGTTCCTCGGGAAGGAATTCGTGTTCGACTTGGCGGGAGAGGATTTCAAGGTCGTTACGATGATTTGAAGGGAAAATAGGAAGAATGGGCGAGAACTCGGCAATAGAATGGACGGATCACACCTTCAACCCGTGGTGGGGGTGCAGCCACGCGGGAAGCCCGGGGTGTGATAACTGCTACGCCAAAGACCAGGCGGAAAGATTCGGGTTTGACTGCTGGGGACGTGGAAAAGCGCGGAGGCTGCTGAGCGAAAAGAACTGGGAGGAGCCGTACCGGTGGAATCGGGCAGTGCATCGGGGCGAATGGGAAAAAGGGAAAAGGACGATTGTGTTCTGCGGGTCGATGTGCGATTACCTGGACCCGGAAGCGCCGGAGCATCTGCGGACCAAACTGTTTGAGGTAATTGAGACTACACCATACCTCTTCTGGATGTTGCTCACGAAACGACCGGAGCGGATGAGGGAATATTTGCCAGGTCTGTGGCTATCGCATGGGTGCCCCCCTCATGTGGCGCTCGGGGTAACCGCTGAAAATCAGGAGATGGCGAATAAGCGAATTCCCGAACTGCTCGGCATATCGGCAAGATACCATTTCGCAAGTCATGAACCGGCGATGGGGCCAATCAAATACGCCCCCTGGTGGTTAAAGATTGAACATGAAGGGCAATGGCTGAATGTCGTGGAATGCGGTCACCACCCCGAAAGCCAGCACTTGAACCTGATTATCACCGGAGGTGAGAGCGGAAAAGGTGCTCGGCCAATGCATCCGGATTGGGCACGCGAAGATCGTGATCAGTGCAAGGCGGCGGATATTAAATTTTGCTTCAAACAGTGGGGTGAATGGGGATGGTATCAGGGAGGGTATCCTGATCAGAAGCTGCCAAGGACATTTGTGAAAGGACCATTTCACGCCTGGATGGTTCGGGTCGGCAAGAAACATGCCGGACGGGTACTCGACGGGCGAATCTGGAATGAGAGGCTGGTTTAAACGGGGGTATTATGGGCAAGCACGGTCTTGAGGTGCAGGAAAAGGCGTACGAGATGTACATGGTTCAGCGGATGGCATTCCATCGAGTGGTGGAAGCACTGAGGCGAGAATACGGGACCTTTTCCTCCGGGACGCTCACGAAGTGGAGCCACGACCCGGCATTGGACTGGAATGGACGGTATGCGGAATACCGGTTGCAGGTGGCCAAGGAAGCCGACAAGAAGCGGGTGACGGAGATCACCCCCATCGCGACCTGCATCCAGGAGATTCGGGAGGATACTTACCAGCAGCTCAAGGCCATTTTGAAGCTGGGGCAAACGGATAAGGATGGAAAACCGATCTTCCCCATCGACGCCAAGAACCTCGGGCAGGTGCTTCAGGGATTCACCAAGCTGGTGGATCTGGAACTGCGGAAGGTGGGAGACGGATCGGCTCAGAAATTCGGGGTCGCACAGGTGATCAATGTCATTTTCACGGTCATAGAACGAACCGAGGGAGTTGGACCGGTATTTACGGCGCACCGGAAAGAGATCGCGGAGGCGATTTTTGAGGAGATCAAAGGCGAATGATGACCTCCCGCGATGACAAGAATGCCATCCTGAACGTTTTCCTCGATAAGCTGGAGAAGAATAACAGGCTGATCGAGGAATTCAGTGGGAAGCCGCTGCAGTTTCTGGCGAAGCGGGGAAGCTATTACCCTCCCCCCCTGGAGCGGATGTTTACGGATATCTACTTCGGGCGGGTGCGGCGGGGTGCAATCGTTGGACCGCGCGGCGGCGGGAAGACGTTCAGCCTGGGAGACCTGGCGGCGAGCATGTTCCTGTTCAGAGAATACGATGTGCTGGTCGGGTCCGGAAGCGACGCCCAGGCGGCGAAAGTATACGAGCGGGTGTTCGATCTACTCGGTGATGACGAGGCGGTTGCGGAGTATGTTCCGAACATAACCACCCGGGTGACCGAGGGGAGAAACGGGAACTGGATCGAGTTCGTACCGGCCAGCCAGAAGCGCGCCAGAGGCCCCCATCCGGGCGAAGGGAAGCGCGGCGGTCTCATCATCGTGGACGAGGAAGCCGAGATGGATGAGGCGATTTACAAGGCAATCGTCGGCACGGGCGGAACGGCCAAGCCACTGGTCATTCTGCGGGCCTCAACGGCGCACAAGGTGGAAGGAACGTTCGCGGAGCTGCTCGACAATCCCAAGGGATACACGGTCTATCGGTGGGATGTGTTCGATGTCTGCGAGAAATGCACCCGGAGTTGTTCGGAGTGCATCCCGGAATTCCGGGAGGATTACTGTCAGGGCAAGGCGAAGAAAAACGGGGTGCTGGGCTGGGTGAGTCTCGATTACATCTTCTCCATGTGGGAGGAGATGGACAAGGAATGGTTCGAGGTCGAATTGATGGCGAGACGGCCGAGCGGCGCGGGCCTGGTGATCGCTCCGGAGGATGCGAAGGCGATGCAGGTGGATGAGGTGCCGTATGTGCCGGGAGCGCCAGTATGCGCGGGAATCGACTGGGGATTTGTGGGGCTGGCGGCGGCAGTGGCGACGCAGATGGTCCCTTCGACAAGCTCAGGGACCCAGGCTGGCGAACACCGGCTGCAGGTGTTTGACCGGATGAGCTGGACCCGGAAGGGCATCGAGGTGATCGCGTCGGACCTGAAGACCTGGCGGGAGATGTACGGAATTACGGAGGTGTATGCGGACAGCTCTCACCCGTTCGAGAATGACAGCCTGCGGAAAGAAGGGTTCACGGTTACGGAGGTGACGTTCGTGAGCTTCAAGGATGCCGGTGCGGGGGCGGTGAAAGGGTTCGCGGAGAAGCGTCGGCTGGACGTTCCGAAGCGGTTCAAGGATCTGATCGACCAGTTGAAGCGATGGAAGCGGGGGAAAGACGGGAAGATCGTGAAGAAGGATGATCATTTCTGCGACGCGCTGCTCTGCACCATGTGGAAATGGTGGAAGAAGATGCGGAGGAGAGGACAGTTTACGACAATCAAGAAATAGGTTGAATAGGGCAAATACGGCGAATAGGACCAATAGAAAACATACCCAGCGAGGCGAGGAGCATGGAGAGAAGAGCGGCGGTAGATGTGATGAAGAAACTGCGGAAGAACGTGGATATCAGAGCATTCAAGGCGAAGATCGAGAAAGAAAATCCTGACGAATTGCTCCAGGTGAGGCTGGGTGAACTGAAGAAGGACGGGGTTAGCCAGCAGATCGAACTGGATGACGCATACGAGGCATACAATTGCATCAAGCCGCCTTTTTCCTATGGGGTGATGAGCACTCTGCTGGATCTGGACCCGTACTTAG
>CAYRTQ010000368.1:0-4630 GCA_964426865.1 uncultured bacterium | reverse complement strand
AATCCTACGCGAAAAAAATCGCCGAGGAGGCCGAACGCGAAGCGGACAACATCAAGAAAGCGGCAGTCCTCGATGCGAAGGACGAATGGTTCAAGGAACGGAGCAAATTCGAAAAGGAAACCCGCGAGACCAGACTCGAAATAGAACGTCTCGAAAAGGCGCTGGTCGACCGCGAGCGGAAACTCGACAAGAAGGTGGACATTCTCAACGCCAAGGAACGGAACATCATTCTCAAGGAGCGTGAAATCGCCGCCAAGGAGAAGGCGCTCCGGGTGAAGACGGAACAGCTCAACCAGATCGTGGTCGAACAGAACGAGAAGCTGGAGCGCATTTCGGGCATGACTTCCACCGAGGCCAAGGAGTTGCTCATGGCCAATCTGGAAAAGGATGTGAAGATCCATGCTTCCAAGATCGCAAAGGACATCCGCGACAAGGCCGTCCGCGAAGCGGAACGGGAGGCCAAGGAAGTGGTGGTGAGCGCCATCCAGCGGTGCGCCGCCGAACATACCGTCGAATCGTCCGTATCCGTCGTCCCGCTCCCCAACGATGAGATGAAGGGCCGGATCATCGGGCGCGAGGGCCGTAATATCCGTTCGTTCGAGACGGCGACCGGCGTGGATGTGATTGTGGACGACACTCCCGAGGCGGTCATCCTCTGCGGGTTCGACCGGATACGCCGTGAGATCGCCAAGCGGGCGCTGGAAAAGCTGGTTTCCGATGGCCGTATCCATCCCTCCCGTATCGAGGAGGTGGTGGAGAAGTCCAAGGCCGAAGTGGAAGCCTCGTTCACGGAACTGGGCGAAAATTCTGCCATGGAATGCAAGGTCTACAATCTCCATCCCAAGCTCATCGAACTCCTGGGCCGTCTCAACTACCGCTCCAGCTATGGCCAGAATGTCCTTCAGCATTCCATCGAGGTGTCGATTTTCGCCGGGTTGATGGCCGCGGAACTGGGGCTGGATGTCCAGCTCGCCCGTCGCGCGGGGCTGCTCCACGATATCGGCAAGGCGCTGGACCACGATATGGAAGGAACCCACACCGAAATCGGTCTCATGCTGGTCCGAAAATACAACGAAAACGAAGTGGTGCAGGATGCCATCGCCTCCCTGCACGAGGACCAGGAAGCCGCCTTCCTCCTTTCCGCCATCGTCCAGGCCGCCGACACCATTTCCTGCGCACGCCCCGGCGCGCGCCGCGAGGACCTGGAGTCCTATGTCAAGCGGCTGGAGCGTCTGGAGGAACTGGCAGATTCCTTCGACGGCGTGGAGAAGACCTATGCCATCCAGGCCGGACGTGAAATCCGGGTCATGGTGAATACCGATGTCATCGACGATGCGATTGCCAACCAACTGGCGTTCGATATCGCCGAGAAGATCGAGAAGGAACTCGACTATCCGGGCCAGATCAAGGTGACCGTCATCCGTGAGATGCGCGCCATTCAGTATGCACGATAAGGGGGTACGGTGAAAATACTCTTTGTCGGCGACATTTTCGGGCAGCCCGGAAAATATGCCGCTTCCAAGTTCATCCCGGAATACATTCAGGACATGGGAGTGGACATCTGCGTGGCCAACGGCGAGAACGCGGCGGGGGGATTCGGTCTGACCGACAACATCGCCCGCAAGATATTCTCGTATGGCGTGGATGTCATCACTTCCGGCAATCATATCTTCGACCGTCAGGAAATCCATGATGTCCTGGCGACCTCCACCACCATTCTCCGTCCCGCCAACTACCCACGGGAAGTTCCCGGCAGGGGATATACCATCGTCAAGGCGCGGAACGGCATGAAGGTGGGCGTGGTGAACCTTCAGGGGCGCATTTTCATGCAGCCCATCGACAGCCCGTTTGCCGTGGCGGACGAGATTCTCGAACGCATCTCCGCCCAGACCCGCATAATTTTCGTGGACTTCCATGCCGAGGCGACCTCGGAAAAGATGGCGCTGGCTTACTATCTTGACGGACGGGTGAGCGCCGTTGTCGGGACCCATACCCATGTTCAGACCGCCGATGAACGGATTCTGCCCCGGGGGACCGCCTATCTTTCCGACGCCGGAATGACCGGGCCGCACGACTCCATCATCGGAGTGCGGGTGGAACAGTCCCTGCAGCGGATCATCAAGCAGATGCCCACCCGTTTTTCTCCCGCCGAGACCGGCATCAAATTCCAGGCGGTTCTGGTGGAGGTACACGATTCCACCGGCAAGGCGCTGGCGATCGACAGGATACTCGAGAGCGACGTATGAACGGACCGGACCCGTTATCCGCCGGGGAACAACCCGGCGGGCGTCTGACCGTCACCCAGCTCACCCGGATGCTGAAGAATCTCGTCGAGGACAGTTTCCCCGTGCTGGCGGTGGAAGGCGAACTCTCCAACTATGTCCACCATTCCTCCGGCCACCGGTATTTCACCCTCAAGGACGAGTCGAGCCAGTTGCGGTGCGTGATGTTCCGCTGGCAGGCGGAGCGTCTCGAATTCCGTCCCTCGGACGGCATGAAGCTGGTGGCGGTGGGGAATCTCACCGTGTACGAGTCCGCCGGACAGTATCAGCTCAATGTGCAGCGCTTGCAGCCTTTGGGGCGCGGTGAGCTCCTGGCTCGTATGGAGGAACTGAAACGGAAGCTCGCGGGAGAGGGATTGTTCGCCCATAAACGCCCGCTCCCCCGGTATCCCCGGTGCGTCGGCGTGGCAACTTCGCCCACCGGCGCCGCGGTGCGGGACATCATCAGCGTCCTCACCCGACGTGCGCCGCAAGTCCGCATCATTCTCCGGCCCACCCAGGTCCAGGGAGCATCCGCCGCCGGAGATATCGTGCAGGCGATCGATGAACTCGGATGCTCCGGGGCGGAGGTGGTCATCGTGGGTCGCGGCGGGGGATCCATAGAGGATCTCTGGTGTTTCAACGAGGAATCCGTGGTGCGCGCCATTGCCGCTTCCCGCGTTCCGGTGATCTCCGCGGTGGGGCATGAAACCGATGTCACACTCGCCGATTTCGCCGCCGACCTGCGCGCGCCGACCCCTTCCGCCGCGGCGGAAATCGCGGTGCGGGATGTGGCGGAACTCCGGCAGCTCATCGAGGGTTACCGTGTCCGTCTGAAACAGGGAGTGCTCGCCCGGGTGGACGACCTGACCCAGCGGGTTGAGGCGGTGCGGCGGGGACTCCGTCCCGAGCGTTTCCTCCAGAATCTCCTGCTTCGGGAACAGCGGGTGGACGAACTCACCTTCCGTATGAAAAGCGCGATCGCATCCACGCTCACCGGTCGTGAGGCGTCGCTGGAAAACCTGAGGGCGCGGCTCGCGGCGCTGAACCCGTCGGCGGTGCTCACCCGGGGGTATGCCATTGTGTATCGCGAAGAGGACGGCCGCATCGTGACCGGGAGCGGCATGGCCGGAGCGGGAACGGAACTGCGGGTGGAGCTGGCGAAAGGCTCCCTGCGGGCGGTGGTGCGGGAATCGCGAAAATAGTTGCATCTTTTTTACGGCATCAGAGTATTATGAACTTGATATGTGATGTGCGGCGGAGATGAGGAGCGTGCATGGCGAAAACTAACACCGAGGACTTCGAGGCCCTGCTCAAGCGTCTCGAGGAAATCGTTCAAAAGATGGACAGCGGCGGCCTCAGTCTCGAGGAGAGCATGAAGCTGTACGAAGAGGGCATACGGAAAGCGGACAAGCTGACCGTCATGCTTTCCGATGCCCGTGGCCGGGTCATGAAGCTGGTGGTGGACAAGAACGGAAATCCCGCCCTCGAACCATTCGATCAGGAGAAAGAGCAGTGACCCCATCGGAATATCTGGCGATCCAGAAAGAGCGGGTGGATTCCTATATCGACCGGTATCTGCTCCCGGAGACGGCGAAGCCGGAGAGCATCCACGCCGCCATACGATACAGCGTTTTTTCCGGAGGCAAGCGGTTCCGCGCCGGGCTGTGCATCGCCGCCTGCGAAACGTTCGGCGGAGATGTGGAACGGGCGCTGCCCATTGCGTCCGGAATCGAACTCATCCATGCCTATTCGCTCATCCACGACGATCTGCCCTGCATGGATGACGATGATCTGCGCCGTGGGAAGCCGACCCTGCACCGGGTGTACGGCGAGAACATCGCGGTGCTGGCGGGCGATGCGCTCAATGCGCTCGCGTTCGACCTGATCTCACGCGCGGAGGACTGCCGTCTCATTCGTATTCTCGCACGCGCCATCGGGACCGAGGGAATGATCGGCGGTCAGGTCGCTGATGTGGAATCCGTGGGGAAGCCGGAACTGACCGAAGGGGATGTGGAATATATTCATACCCGCAAGACCGGCGCGCTCATCCGCGCCAGCCTGGAAATGGGTGCGGTTGCCGCCGGGGCGTCCGATGGGGATATCGCGCTCATCGGGGAGTTCGGCGCCCGCATCGGTCTGGCCTTCCAGGTGGTGGACGACATCCTCGATATCGTGAGTTCCGACGAGGTGCTGGGGAAAGACGTGGGATCGGACCTGGACAAGGACAAGGCCACCTATCCCAAGGTTTTCGGGCTGGAACGTTCGAAGGAAATCGCCCGCGGTCTTGTTGACGAGGGCGCCGATTGTCTGCTGCGCATTCCGCGAGACACCGCGGCGCTGAGAAATCTGGCGGAATTTGTGGTCAG
>CAYRTQ010000367.1:0-4663 GCA_964426865.1 uncultured bacterium | reverse complement strand
ATATATTCTTGCATCCCTTGTCAATGCTTGCTGTTCTAACTCGATAGGCATTTTTCAGAAAAGGCCCGGTGAGTTCACCGGGCCTTTTCTCTGGTATTCTGGCATTTGGGCGCGTTGCCCTTTTTACCTGAAAATCGACTCGTCAATCCAGTTCGGCCAGGGATGCGGCGCTTCCCAATCGTCGGGGAGGTCCGCCACACGGGTCATGGCGCCGTTATGGTCGATGTGGGATTTGAAACCGGTGAGGAAGATGCGGGTTTTCTGGAGGATGTAGTCATAGCTCCACTGCATCTTGCGGGTTTCGAACATGCGCTGCATGGCGAACACGGTGGGGAAGAAAAGCTGGTAGAGACGGTTCATCGGTTCGCCCGCCTCCCAGTAGTTCATGATGTCCCACCAGCCGCCGGAGTAGTAAATCCGCATGCCGGCGTTGGCGCGCTGGCCGGTGATCTGCTGCTGGGTGGCGACGAAAGGCGTTTTCTGCTCGCCCACGCCCTCGATGGATATGCCGTTGTACTGGAGGGAGAGGAGGCCCCAGTGCATGGGATTGGGGACCGCCGGGGTCACTTCCCTCCACCAGCCGTCGGCCTGGAGGCTCACCTGTTCCACATCCAGACCCAGGATGGCAAGCATGAAATAGAGGCCGTGGACGCCGTGCTGCGGATACTCGAATCCCGCGGAGTTGTCCCCGGTGGCGCCCAGAATGCGGCGTTTCTCACGAAGCAGTTCCTCCACTTTCCAGCGGCCCACCTGGGCTTCCTTGATATACTCCCGCTCATCGGTGCAGAGAATGGGGGTGTTGTACTTGCGGGCGGTCTCCACCATCTCCTTCGCCGCTTTCATGGAGAGGGCGAACGGGCGGTTGATGTAGCAGGGGATGCCCGCCTCCAGGTAGGGTTTCGTGAGCTTCGGCCACCATTTCACTTCGTTGAACCCGGCAAAGATCATGCCGTCCACCTTGCCCACCATGTCGTAATAGTTCTTTACCGCCTCGCACTTGTATTTTTTGGCGAACGCCTGGGCCTGTTCCGGGCGGGAATCCCAGCAATGGGAGATGTTCATGGTGGTGGAGCGCACCGGCCAGATGTTCGGTTCCACCGGGTTGATGGTGGGGGCCCAGATGCTGTAGTTCATATGGCTGTTGTCACCGAGCGCGATAACTCCCACATTCATCAATTCCACCGAAGAGCGTTTCCGCTTCGGTTTCGTTGCAGTGGTCTGTTTGGCGGCAGGGGCCGCTCCGGCAGCCGCGGCTCCGGCGGCAAGCGCGGCGCCGCTGATGAAGGAGCGGCGGGATGGCTTCGATTCCATGAATTCTCCTCGGGCAAAATTTCAAAGGCTTGGTCAGCAAACGTCGATATTTTGAATGGGGAAATATGTATGGTCGCCCCGGAGAATTCAACTGAATTCGTTCTGAATCATGTCATTTACCATGCATCAGGGGAAATATCACACTATATTCATCAGGTATCCGGGATATACCGCGAAAAGCCGTGACGAATCACGGAAACACATCCTGAAAGGGGAATGGACATGACCGAACGCCGTACATTCATCAAAACCGCCGCCGCGGGGCTGGCCGTCGGCTCTCTAGCCGTGAGCGCATCCGCCGCGAAGAAAAAGGCCGGAGATGAACCGGCAGTGACACGCATCGACGCCCGCAAGCCATTCAAGCGCACCTCACGGTTCCGGAGCGAACTGGTGACCGTGGGGATGGTGGGTTCCCGGCATGGCGGACACACTTCCGGCATCTGGGGGCAAAACTGGAATCCCGACGACACGCATATCCGCACCACCGGCATGAACTGCCGTTATGTCTGGTGCCTGCGGGAGGAGGACAAGCAGTTCTACCGCGACAAATACGGGTTCGAGCCGGTGAAAAACCCGGAAGACATGATCGGGAAGGTAGACGGTGTTTTCGTGGACGATTTCAACGCCACCCCGGTGAACCATCTGATGGCCAAACCGTTTCTCGAAGCGGGCGTCCCCACCTTCGTGAACCGTCCCTGCTCCACTTCCATGGAGAAGGCCCGGTTCCTGGTCCAGACCGCGGAAAAGAACAAAACTCCGCTCATGTGCGGTTCCACCTGGGAATACACGGAGAGCTGCGGAGATGTGCGGGCCTCGCTGGCGAGCGTGCCGGAAATCAAGGGATATTTCGCGTACAATTCCATGAGCGATTTCTACACCCACGGCGTCCACGGGATATATTACATCCATTCGTGTCTCAAGGACGAGATCAAAAAGGGACGGGGGAAGGCGGTCGCCGCCTCGTATATGACCCCGGACTGGAAGAACTGCAACGGAGTCGTGACCTTCGAGCATGAGACGCCCCAAGGCCCCTTTTACGGCTCCCTGCATGAACCGTGCGGCGCCGGTCATGCATACATCAACGTTATCTGCACCTATCCCTTTGTCGTGCAGGGAAACATCCCCAGAACTCCCGGCAACTTTGTTTTCAACACCTGGAACGCCCTGCAACTGGTCATCCAGCAGATGTTCGAAACGAAAAAGAGCCCGGAGGAAGGCTCGGACATCCTTGAAAAGACCGCCATGTTCCTGATGGCGTTCCGTTCGCACCTGGAGCGGAAAGGCGCGCCGGTGCGACGCGAGGAACTGGAGGGATGGGAACTCATGCCGCCCCGCAAGAGGGATTTCGGGGAGAACGCCTTCTCGGTGGACGAACTGAAGCAGATTGCGCGGGTGTTCGGCGGGGATTACACGGAACCGTGAAAAAGGTTACCGTGCAAGCGGGGATTCGACTTGATCGGGTCCCCGCTTTTTTTTATGGCGCTCGCGGTTTTTCATGGGTAGATGCGATGACCGGACATGGTCTGTATCTGCCTGTTACAAAAGCGCTTTCGTGGGGTAAGGAATCCTTCACCCCTTTCACTTCCTCTGTACTTTTCTGGTGCGCCCAGAAAAGCGCCAAAAGAGGGCGGTCCGGGAAAAGCCAAGGACTCCCCGTGTACGGCATGGCTTCCGGGGACCGCTGAACTCGCTATCGCTCGAACAGCAGCGGTCCACTGCCCCGGAATCCATTCCATACCCGGGGGGCTTTTCCAGGACAGGATCCTACCCGGACGTCAACCGCCTCAATACCGTTTACCCACAGAAAACTGCGGAGAACCTTTTTTATCTGGCCTGGAAGAACGTGGCGAGGATTCCGGTGCGGATCATTTTCATTCCGAGCGCGATGAGCAGCATCATGATGACCTTCGAGGCCACTTTCATGCCGTTGTGACCGAAAACACGGTTGATGAAGGTGGCGTACTGGAACACGATTCCGACCAGGGCCACGTTGAGGGTAAACGCGATGAGAGTGGGAATGACGCCGTGCTGGTCCACGGAGACCACCATGATGCTGATCACCGCGGGACCGATGATGAGCGGAACCCCGATGGGAACGACCCCGACCGCGTCGGAGGCTTTCTTGATCCCCATGCCGCCGCCGAGAAGCTCCTGAACCCCCATGATGATGAGGATGAGACCGCCGCCGAACTGAAAATCGATGAGGGTGATGCCCAGGATGTTGAGTATGGCCCTTCCGAGGAAAAGGAACAGCAGCCCGGTGAAAAAGCTGGTGGCCAGCCCGATGCGGATGACCTCCCGACGCTCCTCCGTCTTGAACGCCTCGACCAGCACCAGATAGATGGGAAGAATACCGGGGATATCGATGGCGACCGCAATTTTGACGAATGCGACGAGAATATTCTCAAGGATTATTATCATTCATTATCATTCTTTCCGCGTATTCCGTTATATTGGACTCTGCTCTCTCAACATGGAAACAAGGCTTCCGTACCGTGAATAATCGCTGTCATACCGTTCCGGGGCGCTTCCCGGGGGAATGTGGTATAGTATCAATATAGCACGAGGAACTGATATGACCATCCAGAAAAGAGATCTCTTCAGCAGTGCGGTCACCCTGTTTTGTTTTCTCATTGTCATGTACGGGGTGAACCGGGTGATCCTGCTCGGGAACTTCCTCAAGCTCGAGGACCGCCAGACCCGTACGGAGGTGGCGCGTTTGCTGAGCGCCATTTCCGACGATCTGGAAACGCTGGGGCGTTCGGTGGCCGATTACTCCGCCTGGGACGACACCTATGCATTCGTCCGGGACGGAAACCGGGAGTACATCGAGTCCAATTTCACCGATTCAGGATTCGAACGGCTGAACACCAATTTCATTCTGGTCTTCGACACCGAAGGGAAACAAATATTCGGCAAGGGATTCGACCTGGAGAGCAAAAAGGAGATTCCGCTCCCCGTCAGCCTGATGGAGCATTTCTCCCCGGGGAGCGTTCTTCTGGATCATCAGGGGAATGTGGAGCATTCCGTCTCCGGTATCGTGCAAACGAAAGAGGGTTCCGTGATCCTCATTTCGAGACCCATCCTCACCAGCGACGCGACCGGGCCGATCCGGGGCAGCCTGATCATGGGCCGGTATTTGAATGCCCGCGAGATCGGCCATCTGGCGGAAAAAACGCATCTCTCGGTGACCATCGCGTCCCCCGGCGGCCCGGAAACCACTCCCGATTTCGCGAAAGCCCGGTCCCGGTTCACCGCGGAATCGAGAGTCTCCGTTCTTCCCCTGAACCGCAACACCGTGGCGGGATACACCTCTCTCCCCGACATCTATGGCAAGGAGGGTTCCCTGGTG
>CAYRTQ010000366.1:0-4675 GCA_964426865.1 uncultured bacterium | reverse complement strand
GCCCTCCGGGCCACCTTCCCCCGGAGGGGGCAGGAAAAGCATGGGGCGCTGCGACTTCCCTTGCCCCCTCCGGGGGTAAACGCAGTTCCCGCGAAGCGGCAAGGGATCGAGGGTTAGGGGGCCGGGATCTCATGAATCGTACGATTTCTTTATTTATGGATAGGCTCTTATATTGACTTGACGACCCAGCGCCTCCCCGCCGCTCTCCTCTCCCCCCTCCCGTCCGGCATGCTCGCTCCCGCCTTGTGGCGGGGGCATTCTCCATCCCCGCCCCGGTTATATTCCTCCGGCGACTGTCCGTTTTCGGACACCCCACTGTCCGTTTCCGGACACTTTTCCTTACGCAACGAGAAGCGGAATCATGGATCGTGTTGTGAGCCTTGCAAATGACATTACTGGCGCGAATGTTGCGTCGTCATAAGGAAAACGCATCGTTTCACCATCCGCGAGGAGCGCGCCATGTTCCACCTTCGCAAATACCTGTTTCCCCTGATTCTCATTCTATTATCCCCCTTCTCTCCGACGGGGAGCGCCGGAATCCATGCCGAAACGCTCCCGCTCCCATTGAAATCCGCTGTCACGGATTCGGAAATGGCTGCCGTCGCGTTTACGGGGAAATATCAGGTACAAGGTCGTCTCCTGGACCGCGGGGGGCCGCTTGCCGGGGTACGGGTCTCCGCCGGTGGCGATACGGTTGTCACCGATGAGCGGGGCGGGTACGCCTTTCTCCTTTCCGATGGAAACTACACGCTCGAATTTCATGTCGATGAGATGTACGTCCCGAATTCGAAAGAAATCGGCGTCCAGGGGTCGGATGTGACCGTCGGGGACTTGTACCTGAACCGTATCCTCTGGAAATATACAGCGAATGGGGATGTCAGCATCCTTCCCCCGGTGATCGGTCCGGATGGATGCGCATACCTGCTGGTGCGTTTACGGAGATCGGTCCAATTGCAGGAGATCGGCCCGGATGGCGCGTTGCGGAGATATTTCACTGTCGATTCGCCCAATCCCTGGCACTTCACCCGCGCACCTGACGGCGTATTCTATATTCACGATGGCGAATCCATGATCGCGGTGAATCCCGATTTCACCCTGAGATGGAAGTTTACCGATCCGGGGAACGGATTCATCCGCGAACCGGTGATCGGTCCGGACGGAACACTCTATTTCGGCAGCTCCGGGGGAACGTTTTACGCGCTCCATCCCGACGGCTCCATCCGGTGGGAATATTCGTTGGGCACCGGCATGGGAACCCTGCCCGCCATCGGGAAAGACGGGACCGTGTACATCCCCTGCGGCGATGGCAAGCTCTATGCGTTCCAACCGGACGGAACACTGAAATGGACATATGCGGCGGGAGGCGGCCTGTATTATACCCCGCTCATCGATGACGAGGGCACGATCTATATCGGATCGCGCGACGACTGGTTCCATGCGGTCAGGCCGGACGGATCGGTCAAGTGGAAACGTAAAATGGAACGTTCCATGCGCAGTGACGCAGTTTTCGGGCCGGATGGGACCATGTATTTCTACACCGAAAATGGATTTTTGGATGCCATCGATCCGGATGGAACCACGCGCTGGACATATTCCAGGGTTCGTGGGACTCCCTCGCCTTGGGTGTCCCCGTTTTCAGGGGAGATTTGGGCATTGCGGGAGGATCTCAGCGGAACCATCGCCTTGAGCCCCGATGGCGCGCTCCTCTGGAATTATCGTTCCGCTTTCGGCATACCGGCCTGTGGTCCGGGAGGAATGATATATGCGGTCATGTTCCCCAATGATAATTCAGGAATCGGATATCTCTATGCGATCGAATTGGGCGAATACGATCCCCTCCCGGTAGCGGTGGAGACGGAAGAGCCAGCGCTGGACAGCGGAGACCGGTCCGCATCCGGTTTCACCCTCTTGCAGAACGCTCCCAACCCGTTCAATCCCTCGACCGCCATACGGTTCTCCCTGAAAACGCGCGAACGGGTGGTGATCGACATTTTCAACGCCTCCGGGCAGCGGGTGGCCCGCCTCGCCGATGCATTCATGGGACCGGGAACGCACCGGATGGTATGGGACGGCTCCGCGTATGCCTCCGGGATGTACCTGGTCCGGGTTTCAGCGGGAAAGGAAACCCGGTCCTGCAAGATGCTGCTGACGAAATAGCACTTCTTCAACGGGAAGAAGGCGGGTGACACTCGCTAACCCGCAGCCCCCTATCCGGCCTGCGGCCACCTTCCCGTAAACGGCGGGGCAGAAAAGACGTCCCACTCCGGGCGGGTATGGCCAGGAAAACACTTTTTACCTGCCCCCGGTCACGGGGGAAGGTGGCGCGAGCCAAAGCGAGGGCCGGAAGGGGGCTTCCGGCGGTGGGAACATACCATGCTTCAGGTGAAACGGCGCCAACATATTTCGGGGAAACTCGCCATGAAACCATCGCTCCGCAACTTGATATTCCTTCTCATCCTCGCCTGTTTCCCGCCAAAGGGGAACTGCGCGGCTTCCGGGGATTGGGAATTCTTCGATCAGGCCGCCTTCAAGCCGAAAATGGTCCGCGTGGATCACCTTGACCGTAAATGGTTCGCCGCCACCGATGGCATCTGGATGCTCGATGGATCGTCATGGACGCGCTACACCCAGAGCACATCCGGCATCCCTCAGGGCGGTGTGAACGCCATGGAGGTTGCGGATGACGGTGCAATCTGGTTCGGGACCTTTTACAACGGAGCGGTCCGGTATGATGGGACCTCATGGCGCGCATACAACACCGATAACAGCGGCATCGGGGACAACCGGGTGAACGGGATCGCCTTCGCCCCCGACGGGGGAGTGTGGATCGCCGCTCCCGGCTGCGTGTCGCTGCTGAAAAACGGCCGGTGGAGCGTTTTTCCCGCTCAGGACCACCTAGGCGGATACGCCGGGCTGACCTGCGCCGCGGTGGACGGTGATGGCCGCGCCTGGTTCGGCACCGGCGGCGAGGGCGCGCTGCGGTTCGACGGCTCGGTCTGGCGCAAGTATACGCACGACAACAGCGGGCTTTCCGACCGTATGGTCCATACCATTCGCCGGGATCCCGATGGAAGGATGGTATTCGGGGGAAGCAGCGGAGCGTATGTCCTGGAAAGCTCGTCCTGGAAAAAGATTCCGGTCTATTCCGCGGAATCGGTGGCGTTCGATGTGGAAGGCATGACATGGCTTTCCAATGAATTCGGCTTCTCGTGCCACGACGGGGAAAACACGGCGACGTTCCCCGTTTGGAATTCCCCCATCGGCATCGGGAATACCGAGAGCCAGATCAAAATCCGCGACATGACGCTCGATCGTGCGGGCAATCTCTGGTTCGCCACGGGAAAGGGCGTGTACCGTTTTTCCGGAAGGTTCGTGCAGGTCGTTCAGCCGGTGAAACCGCAATCCGCCGAATACCCGGTGATCACTGCGGGCATGACGCTCCATGTGGCATGGATGGCGCGGCGCGCCGGAAAGGTGACCCTGGATTATTCGCTGGACAGCGGGACCTCCTGGAATATCCTCGCCCCCTCGCTGGACACGACGGCAAAATCGTTCGATTGGGCGGTCCCCCGGAATTTTCTGCCCGCGGGCTATCTCGCGGCGACTGTTGTCATCCGCGTTACCGCCGTGGAGGATTCATCGCTCACGCATGCCGCAGTGGTCCGCATCGAGGCGCCGGGGTTTGCGGAAAGCATGGCGGAATTCACCCCCTACAACAGCGGGCTCGCTTCCCATGTCGTTCGTGCAATGACCGGGGACGATACCGGGGCGAAATGGTTCGCGACCGACCGGGGAGTGTCCCGTTTCGATGGCGCGGCATGGCGGACATTCACCGCCGCGAACAGCGGGCTGGCCTCCGACGATGTGCGGGATTGCGCGAGGGACGGCGGGGGCGGCCTCTGGTTTGCCACGAGCGGCGGACTCTCGCGGTATGATGGCGAGAGATGGGAAACATGGTTCGAGGGAAAGCCGGTTGTAAAGGTCGGAACCGGGGGAAACGCGGTGTGGGCGGTCTGCGCCGACTCTCTCCGTTCACCGTACAACACCCCTGTAAATCCGACGTTTTACCATCGGGAAGGGAATTCATGGACACCGCACCGGACAGCGGCAATCGACACGCTCACGGTAAACCTCCCGTTCGACACGTTCAGCGTGGACCCGTATGGAAATGTCTGGCTGGTCTGGTACGCCAGGGCCTACGATTCCCCCACCTGTTCCGTGTACAGGCAGCAGCTCATGCGCGGTGATGGCGCGAAGTGGGAAAAAATCCCGCTGGATGGTGTTCTGACCAGTGAAGAGCGGCTCTACACGTTTACCTGGGATTCGACCGGGAAGCTCCGGGGGTTGGTCGCCACCTCGGGCGATGTGGTATCGTTCGATGGAACGTCATGGGAAAGAATCAGAGCCACCGACGGAACCGGGACCGCGTTTCCCAATACCATTCAGTGCGACCGGGATGGCGTCCTCTGGGGTTACTCATGGGAGGGATTGCAGAAATTCGACGGCTCCCGATGGATCATCTGGGACCGTAGGCACGGGTGGCCCCCGGATTTGGCGGCTGGAATTATTCCATCAAATTCACCCTGAACGGCCAGCCGCTCCGCAGCCGTCTCGACCGCGAAACCCTGCTGCTGAAAAACCGCCCCGAGAGTTTTGTGTTCAAAGACGGCCGCAC
>CAYRTQ010000365.1:0-4680 GCA_964426865.1 uncultured bacterium | reverse complement strand
TTTTACCTACCTGTTTTTACCCTCTGGGGACAGTACAGTGTGACCTTCCCCGACCGGGCCTACATCGCAGGATTACGGGATTATCCTGATGTAAAACCGGTGATCTTTCCACCGGTGATTGAAATTATCAGGGATACCCAAGCGAATCTCATAATCAGGCGAATCAAGGTTCAGACTTTTCTCACCAGAACAGCAGTTTCCCCTTGTCGCTCCACGAATGCAGGTTCACCCCCAGATGGGCCTGGCGCAGGTCCGACAGGTTTTTCAGGGGCTCGATTTCCCCGTTTTCACGGATCACGTTGATCTTGATTTTCTCCGGATTGTTTTCGCCGAGTCCGCGCTCTTTGGCGATGCGGGTGTAGAACAGTTCCTGCGGGTTCTGCCCCATGAGATGGGAGGCCACGGTGTCCACCTCGATCTTGGAGAGGCCCACGACGATGTAGTTGCAGAGATAATCCCGTCCGAAATCGAACCCGCTGCCGTCGCGCCCGATGATTCCCTCCACGATATTGATATCGGGAACGATGGCGGTGGCGGAATCCAGCGCCCGCTGGCACCACATCTCGTCGTACATCAGGGTGTCCGGAATTCCCTGCATGAACTCCTTTGTTTTCTCCGGGTCGCCCTTGATCTTACGGAAAGCCTTCCAGCCGCCTTTCTTCTCATAGAGGGGATAGGCGTTGTCGAAATCCCAGTATTTGAACCCGGCGGCGCGGTGGCGCAGGAACGCATTTTCCACGTTCTGGTAATAGTTGGGGACAAAATTACGGTCGAAGTCGGTCATGTAGGAGCGACGGGCGAGGTATTCCACGGTTTGCCAGCGGTTGCAGTAATGACCGTAGCCGGTGGCCACGGAACCCTGGAGATTCTTGACCGAGAGGGTGGTCAACCCCAGATTGTGGGCCTTGAGCTTGGGCATGTTGATGAAGAAATTGTCCGGGTCGCCGATGGGACGGAAGGTCGGGATGCGTTTCCAGACCGCGGGTTTTCCGGGAACGGCGTGCCAGTTCAGTTCGTTGGAGGCGTAATCGGAAAATTTGGAGTAGGCCGCCTCGATCAGCCGCAGGTCGTGACGGTTGAATATATCGTACACGCCCGATTTACGGCGTCCCTCGACCATTCCCCCGCGCTCGCCAACCAAAGTGTTGGTGCTGCCCAGTTCGCGGAGTCCCTCCACGAACCCGGCGATGAAATCCGGCGAGGTCATGATTCCCACGGTGGGGTTGACCACCTTGTCCAGCACGGAAGCGAAATTTGGGAGGATGATGGTGGAGCCGCCCTTGTGCGCGCCTTTCACGAAAATGAGCGATGCCGCCCGTTTTCCCGCCGCTTCCAACTGGGACTGCGCCGCGGTGAAGAATCCCCGGTCGTCGGGGGCCGCCTCCACGTGGGTTTCGATGAGAAACACCGCGCGGGGATTACGGGTGATTTCCGGGCGTATTTGGGGCCGCAGGTTTTTCGCTTTTCCGGCCTCCAGCAGATCGAGTCCCTCGGAGATGCGGATGCCTTCTCCGATGGTTTCCGCCCCGATGGGCATGGGCATGGCGTAATCGAGAAATCCGGCGCCGGCCAGTGCCGCCCCGGCGGTGGTGATGTGCTGCAAAAACTCGCGACGATGCATGATGTGTGTTCCCGTAAGGTCGATTTTCCGTGTATGATTTGTTTCCTGTAAATATACAAAGGCTTTCTGCCGGGAAAAGGAAAATGTGGTTCGATATTCGCTGCGATTGGGCGTTTTGACCCGTATAGAGCGTATCCATAAATAAGGATATCGCCTTCTCTGGGATAGCAGCCCCCTACCGGCCCTCCGGGCCACCTTCCCCCGGAGGGGGCAGGATAAGCTTGTGGCGCAGCGACTTCCCTTGCCCCCCTTCGGGGGTAAACGCAGTTCCCGCGAAGCGGCAAGGGATCGAGGGTTAGGGGGCCGGGAGATCACGAATCATACGATTTCTTTATTTTATGGACAGGCTCTTAATCCTTCCCCATCCCTCCATCTTTCCGCAGGAGCGCCACCAGGTTGGTGCGCATCCACCCGAGACCGGGGAGCCGCGTCATCAGGTGATACCCGAGAAGCGCGAGGAAAACGGGCCGCCGGGTCCAGTTCAGATCCTGCACCCGGTGCAGTTCCACGACCTCGAACCCGGGGATGGCGCGGAACGCCCCGGCGGTGTTCAGGCGATGAAACGCCGGGAAGATATCGTCTTCCTGAGCGCCGAGAGAAAGGGTGAACAGACGGCGTCGGAGAGATTGCGGAAGCAGTTTCCCGAGAAGGATGAGCGGCGAATGGATATTGGTGGTGTGGACAAGCAGGTGTCCGCCCGGTTCGAGAACCCGATGAATCTCCCGGAGCGCCGCCTCGGGATTACGGAAATGTTCGGCCACCGTGTTCAGGGTCACCAGAGAGAACGCGCCGTCACGGAAAGGAATGTGTTCCAGGTCCCCGAGAACGAAACGGGTATCCGGGCTCCGCTGAATACGGGGGTGGCGCCAGGCGTCCATGCCCACGTTGAGCGCGCAGGGGAATTCGGCCACCGCAAGATTGATCCCGCAGCCGCCGTCGAGCCAGCGCGCATCGGGGCCGGTGAGACGGCGGACGATGTCGTCGTAGATTTCCCAGCGCTGATGGTAGGACGGGTCCAGACGGTGGATGAGGGAAAGGGCGAACGCGCGGTTGCGGACGGATGTATCCATCTGATAATACAGCCCGGAAATGATGCGGCGTGAAGATTGTCGCCCGGAGGGAAAGCGCGAATCGCCGCGCCCTGCCCCGCGCCGGGCGGAAACTGGTGATTGCCCGGGACGCCCGTTGTCGCGAACCCGGGAAAGGCAACGGTAATATACAAAAAAATCCGCCGGGGATGGCTTTTTTCGCAAGCCGGACGTTCACCCCGATGTACGGGGCCGGGAACGCCGGAATTTCCCGCCTGAAAAAGCCGAATCATCCGGAAAATCGCGAATACCGGAAAAGGACTTCAGGGAAACCTTCGGGGGTTTATACAATCAACTGCAGGTCGATGGTGGTGAGCCGCGAGGTGTCGATGATGATGGGCTTGATCTTGTTCATGAACTTGTTGCGGGTGAGGATGATTACCGGTTTGTTGATGTGATTCTCGTTGATCTTGGCAACGACTCCCCGATATCCGATCAGGTGGGGATCGACGATGTCCATCACTTTCACGCTTGCACCCACCGGGAAGACGGGCGCCACCTGGAGGAGGGTCTGTACGATATCCCGGTTATACGATTTCTCCGCATCGACAATGATCCGTTTCACCGCCCCCTCCAGGTTCACGCCCCCCCCGGAGTGAGGATTGTAGGCCAGGTTGTCGAAAGCGTTCGCCACGCAGCAGATTTCGGCCAGACGGAATATCTGCCCTTTCGTTTCGCGGGCAATCGGCTTGATGGGCGGCAGGTTCTGCCCCTGGAGACCGATGGGGAACCCTCCGCCGTCCTGACGCTCGTGATGCTGATTGACCACCTGCGTCTCCATGGGGGTGACATCGCTGCTGTCACGGATCAGGAGGTATCCGAACGTGGGGTGCTCGCGGTACAGGTCGCGGGAGTTCTGGGGATCATCGGCCCACTTGATCTGCTCGATGACGATCTTGCCGATGTCGTGCAGGAACGTCCCGAGCGCCAGGCTCATGAGTTCGGCCTTGGAGAACCGGTATTTCCGCCCGATGAGAATGGCCAGCACCGTAGTATTGATGGCGTGATCCATGAACGCGGTATCGGCGGTCTTCACCATGACCGTATTGAGAAATTTCGCCCCCGAGGAGGAAATATCCTTGAGAATCTCCTCCACGATCATCCGCATGTCGTAGGTGATGTTCACCTTACGGAGATATCCCTTTTCCAGCAGATCGGCGGCCTTGGTATAGCTCAAATCCCGGAATTCGCTCAGGTTCTTCATCTCGGTGATCTTGTCCGCAAGCTTCATGCGGGCCTGATGCCGCACTTCCTCGGATATCACATCCTCCGGAACCACATCCTCCGTCCCTTCCTCCATGACGTAGACGTGGGTATACCCCCGCTCGACAAGCTTCGCTTTCATCATGTCGCTGACCCGGAAGCCGGCGCCCAGAAGCAGTTTGCCATTCGCGTGATATATGGATCGCCCGAGAATGGCGCCCTCTTCCAGTTCATGTATCGAGCACAGGCGCATGAATCATAGACTCCGTTTCTGGATAATCCGGTTCTTCCGGGAAAGGGAAAAAATGGTTGCTTGAAAATAATCATGCCCGACGGGTGATGTCAAGCGCATATTATCCCGGTGGATGGCCGCTCCCCTCTTCCGTGCGCATCCATGAATAAAGAACGCTCCCGTTTCCCAATCCTCCGTCCCTCGCCGGCTGACCCCTGAATCCAGTCCCATTCACATCCCCACCCCGAATCCGGCCCGGACTTTTTCCTGTACGCTTCCGCGCCATTGCCTTCCGCATTCGCGGCAACTACTGCTCTGTCAAGCGGATCGTGCTTGGTGGATTGCGCTTCGGCACTTCGACAGGCTCAGTGTCCGCAGGCTCAGCGCCCGACGCTGGCTGAGCGCCTACCGTTGGCTGAGCTTGTCGAAGCCAGAGGGGTGGATGGGTGCAACCCAACGGTATCGACTTGACAGAGTACTACTTTTTCAACTGGATAGTATTGGGTTCCGACTGCCGGAAGCCCCCTTCCGGCCCT
>CAYRTQ010000364.1:0-4698 GCA_964426865.1 uncultured bacterium | reverse complement strand
TTTACGAAGATCGTGAACAATGAGAAGATCATTATGCACATATGCTCCGAGTGCGCCAGGAAAAGAGGGCTGACCATAGAGATCGGGCAGGCGGAAACGTATCATGCGGATCATATTTCGGTCAGCCATGCAGAGTCGGCGGAAAATAAGGAGGAAGCGGTTCCGGACATCACCTGCTCCGGTTGCGGCCTACGGTACGAGGAGTTCCGTTCCGCCGGTTTCTTCGGGTGCGATCATTGCCACGAAGCGTTTGGTAAGTATATAGTAAATTTGTTGAAACAAATCCATGGCTCAGTCGTACATGAAGGAAAGATACCCCTGACGCTTTCCGGCGAGATGGATTTAAAGAAGCATATGCGGTCTCTCCGTACGCGTTTGCAGCGGTGTATCGAGTCCGAGGATTATGAACGCGCCGCGGAACTGCGGGACAAGATCGCAACGATTGAGGGAAAGCTGCTTCACCATGAGATTTGAGAGCATCCTCTATAGCATCCCGGACTGGATGAGTCCGGAGGGGCCGGAATCCGAGATCGTGGTTTCGTCGAGGGCGCGTTTGGCCCGGAACATACCGGGATATCCGTATGTGCAACGCGCGGAGGAGGACAAGCTCGGTGAAATCACCGATACCGTTCTGGAAGCCGCCCCCTCCCTCGGCTTCGATCCGGAGAGTTTCTTCCGGAACGGCGACTTGAGCGAGGTGCAGCGGAACATTCTCATCGAGCGTCATCTGATCAGCCCATCGTCGACCGTGGACAATGAACGGAGCGGGGTTCTGGTCAGGGAAGGGGAGCGGTGCTCCATCCTGGTGAACGAGGAGGACCACCTTCGTATCCAGTCCATCACTTCCGGGTTCGACCCGATGAAGGCCTGGGAGGAAGTGGACAGCACCGATGACCGTATCTCGAAGGTCATTCCGTACTCCTTCTCGCGGCGGTATGGGTATCTCACCGCCTGTCCCACGAATTTCGGGACCGGTCTGCGGATTTCCATTCTCGTGCATCTCCCGGCGTTGGTACTGACCAAGGACATCCAGCGTTTGATACGGAGCGCGGGACAGATCGGGCTGACCGTGCGGGGGTATTACGGCGAGGGCACGGATGTGGTGGGGAACCTCTTCCAGATATCCAATCATGTTTCTCTCGGGAAGACGGAACGGGAGATCGTGGACGAGCTCACCACGGCGGCGGCGAAAATCGTCGAATACGAACGCCGGGCGGCCGAGACCCTCATGCGGGAGGCCCGAACCCAGGTCGAGGACAAAATATTTCGCAGCGTGGGGATTCTGAAATCCGCACGCGTCCTGTCTACCAACGAATTCATGAATCTCAGTTCAGCGGTA
This sequence comes from uncultured bacterium, assembly GCA_964426865.1. Taxonomy (GTDB): domain Bacteria; phylum Latescibacterota; class Latescibacteria; order Latescibacterales; family Latescibacteraceae; genus JAWLHT01. The sequence continues at coordinate 3,359 of CAYRTQ010000364.1, read as the reverse complement.
CGGATGGGGGTGATGCTTCGTGTTCTTCCGAAACCCGATGTCCAGACCCTTAACGAGTTGATGGTTATCGCCCAACCCGGGCATTTGCAGGCCCGACATGGGCACACGGTGGAAGCGACGGAACAGGATGTAATACGGGCGGACATTGTGCGCGAACGATTTATTGACATAAGAATGTAATTGTATTATATTAGCGTGATAAGTGAGCGCAACAGGCAGTCGCTGTAATGTTTTCTGGAGGTGAAAGAGAATAGATGAATAACATGTTTACCGATAGAGTGAAGAAGGTTCTTCAGTATGCACGCGAAGAATCTGCCAGACTGGGTCACGACTATATTGGTACTGAGCACCTGCTTCTCGGACTGGTGAAAGAGGGACAGGGAGTGGCGGTAGCTGTGCTGGCGAACATGGGAGTACAGCTTGACGCACTCAAAAAGTCGATCGAAGATGCAGTCCAGACTTCTTCGGGAGCCATGATGCTCACTGAGGTGCCTTTTACGCCCATGGCTAAACAGGTTCTCGAAATCGCCTCTCAGGAAGCCCGGGAAATGAATAACAACTACATCGGGACCGAACATCTCCTGCTGGCTCTCACCAAGAACAAGAATGGTATTGCGGCGCAGATCCTGAATGTTTTCGGGACCGATTATAAAAGCGTCAAAGAGGAGGTTCTGAGTATCCTGTCCGGAAATAAAAAAACCCAGAAAAACGATCAGGACAAGAGCGGGTTGCCTTTCATAGAGCATTACGGTCGCGATCTGACCGAACTTGCCCGTCAGAGCAAGCTTGATCCGGTGATCGGTCGAGACAAGGAAATCGAGCGCATGAGCCAGATTCTTTCCCGTCGCAAGAAAAACAACCCGGTGCTCATCGGCGAGCCCGGAGTGGGCAAAACGGCGATCGTGGAAGGCCTGGCGCAGAAAATCACGGAAGGGAACGTCCCGCAGAATCTCATCGGAAAGCGTATCATCTCTCTCGACATGGGGAGCATGGTCGCCGGAACGAAATACCGGGGACAGTTCGAGGAGCGGATCAAATCCATCCTGAGCGAACTCGCCCAGGCGAAGGATGTGGTGATCTTCATCGATGAAATCCATACCATCGTTGGAGCCGGTTCCGCGGAAGGAACCCTGGACGCCTCGAACATGTTCAAGCCCGCCCTCTCCCGCGGTGAGTTGCAGTGTATCGGGGCCACCACGCTCGACGAGTACCGGAAGTACATCGAGAAGGATGGGGCGCTCGAACGACGGTTCCAGCAGATCATGGTCGATCCGCCCACCGTGGACGATTCGATCCTCATTCTGAAGGGGCTGAAGTCCCGGTACGAAGAACACCACAATGTGCGGATTTCGGATGAGGCGGTGGTCGCCTCGGTCAAACTGAGCGACCGGTACATCACGAACCGGTTCCTTCCCGACAAGGCGCTGGATCTCATCGACGAGACCTCCTCCCGTGTCCATCTGAACAAGATAACCCTTCCCGAACACATCAAGCAGATGGAGGTCGAGGTCCGCGAGATGGAAGGGAAGAAGAATCATGCCATCGAGGTCCAGGACTATGAAAACGCCGCCCGTCTCCGGGATCAGGAGCGGAGCCAGAAGGAAGCCATCGAGCGCAGCAAGGTCGAATGGCGGGAAAAGGTGGCCCATGAGGTGGTGACCGTGACCGAGGATGACGTTTCCTATGTCACCAGTTCCATTACGGGTATTCCGCTCTTCCGGCTGGCGCGCACGGAGTCCGAGCGCCTGCTCAAGATGGAGGAGGAGCTGACCACCCGCATCGTCGGACAGGACAGCGCCATCTCCGCGGTCTCCCGGGCGATCCGGAGGACCAGGGCCGGGCTCAAGGACCCGGAGCGTCCCATCGGATCGTTCATCTTCCTCGGCCCGACCGGGGTCGGAAAGACCGAATTGGCCCGTGCGCTGGCGGAATATCTGTTCGAGGATTCAAATGCGCTGGTCCGGATCGACATGTCGGAATACATGGAGAAGTTCAACGTGTCGCGTCTGGTCGGAGCGCCTCCGGGATACGTGGGATATGAAGAGGGCGGACAGCTCACCGAAAAGGTTCGCCGCAAGCCCTATTCCATCGTGCTCCTCGACGAGATCGAAAAGGCCCATCCCGATGTGTTCAACATGCTTCTCCAGGTGCTCGATTCCGGTCATCTGACCGATAGTTTCGGACGCAAGGTGGACTTCAAGAACACGATCATCATCATGACCTCGAACCTGGGCGCCCGTCAGATCGGCGCGGAAAAATCGCTCGGATTCCACACCGGTGATGTTGAGGACGAGTATCGGACCATGGAGAAGAAGGTCATGACCGAGCTCAAGAAGACCTTCAATCCCGAATTCCTCAACCGGATCGACGATATCGTGGTCTTCCACTCGCTGAATCGCGACGCCATTCTGCAGATCATCGATATTCTGCTGAAGGATATCAAGAAACGGCTGGCTGAGAAGAGCATCGATCTCTCCATCACCCCGCAGGCCAAGGAATTCCTGGCCACCGAGGGGTACAGCCCGATGTACGGCGCCCGTCCGCTGAAGCGGGCCATCCAGAGATATATCGAAAATCCGCTCTCGGAAGAACTCCTCGAGGGGAAATTCTCGGATGGCGCCATGGTCCAGGTGGACATGGGCGAGGGCCGGCTGGTTTTCGAGGATGTGCTGAAGAGCAAGGCGCAGAGAAGCTGATGACCCGGTCCGTCGTTATCTCTGAATAATTATCGGAATAAGCGCTTCATTCTTTCCGTGGAATGGAGCGCTTTTTATTTTATATTGCGGGTGAAAACATCCGGCCGCCGTTCTTGGCCGGGAATCGTGAGTTTGGGGTTCTGACAGATCGGAAGCGGAGCAAAGACGAAGTGAAGGGAAGAATCTGGATTCTGGTTTGCGCGATTCTCGCTGTTGTCCTGCTTGGCGGGTATGTGACCGTCGAGCACGTCCTCCGGCTGGATCGTAAAATCAGGGATTATCTGGTGGCCAGGGTTGCCTCGGAAACGGGAGTTTCCCTCTCTTTCTCCTCCATTTCAATCACCCCCTGGCTGGCGCGGCTCGACGGTCTGGAAATCCGGATGAAAGGTTCTCCGCTCACGATCCGGGCGGAGCGGGTCCGCATCGGATTCAACTTCCTTCAACTCGCCCGCAATCATTTCCGGCCCGTGTACGGCGCGGAGCAGATATATCTCGATCAGCCCCGGTTCATCTGGGCGCTTGGCGCGACCGACAGCCTTCCCCGGGGGAAGACGCCCGAATTCTCGCTGAAGAATCTGCCCACGCTCCGGATCAACGTGCGCAACGCGGCTTTCCTGCTCAGTCGTAACGGGGAGACCCGTGTATTCGCCGACCGTATCGACG
>CAYRTQ010000363.1:3026-4701 GCA_964426865.1 uncultured bacterium | reverse complement strand
TCCGGTTATGGCTGTCAACGAAGATTGACCAGTCATAATCCCATACGCCGGTTACCTCCGGGGGATACTTCAGCCATGAGCCGTTGCAATACGACCAGATGTTTTTTGATGCACCCACAAGCCATACTTTATTATCCTGATCGATAACGATTGGCAGTTTATCATGGTAGCCGGGAGGTTCATCGGAAATTTCCTTTGGATAGGGGATGAATGTCCATCCGCTGTCAAGCGAAAACGCCAGGCTTGCATTCAAGAATAACACGATCGCGAGGACAATCATTCTTTTCATGGCGCACCTCCGCATCGTTTCAGTCAGCCAGCATGGAAAGCCACTCTTTCAATGCTTTGCTCAATATACAGTTGTCCTGAACGGGCCGAATCCTATTTCCTTCGGTCTCATTCCAACAAATCTTACCGGAGCAAAACCATCTTCCCGGTCGCGGCATGCTTCCCCGCGCTGAGCCGGGAGAGATACACCCCGGAGGAAACCGCCTTCCCGGAATCGTCGCGGCCATCCCACGCCACGGAATGCGCACCTTCGGAAAGAGCGCCGGAAACGAGCGTCCGGACCCGCTGGCCGGTGATGGAGTAGACCGCAAGTTCGACCTTTCCGGACTGCGGATTGAGCGGGATGGAAACGCCGGAGGCCGTAGCCTTTCGCCCAACTGAGAGAGTTGCCTCGCATTATGTCCGCGACAGTTATTTTGAGAATGTGATGGTTTTTTTCATCAGGGGCGTCGCGATTTTACCCATTCAAGGGCGCAAAGATTTTTTACTCACCATCGGGCCGATGATATCGACTCTGTTTGTCCAGATGCTGCCGGTGAAATTTTTCGGTAGCTTCTTTATGTCGGCTTCAGAATCGAAACCGTCCGACCAGCCGTTCACGTACTGTACAAGGACAACCCGTGTGCCGGCTTTGTCCATCCGTTCCAGAAATCTTTCCGGCCATCCCCAGAAAAGCTTCGCATACTGCACCGGCAGGTGAATCTCCATGTTCCGCATTGCCCGGGGTACATACCCGGTCCACCCAATGAGCAGATATCTCCAGGACGCGGAGACCATTCGGGATTTCGAGAGGATTTTCATGTGCTGATAATGTCCCCGCAGGAGATCAAGCGCCATGTCATTTCCGTAAACGGATATATGAGAAATTGCCGATGGGCTCTGAGTTTTCAGAAAGTCCAGCAGTATGATGCCCGGCTCAGCGCCTCCGTCCTTGATATGAACGAGGAATTCCCGATCCGGGAAGGCGCGGAACACATCCTCTATGGAGACCATTAAGCCGTTCCCTTTACCTCTCAGGGGAAAGGTTTTCCCTCCATCGGCGGTGTACCCGTACCCGACATCTAACTGCCTCAATTCATCCATGGTGTGATCGGAAACAGATCCTTTCCCGTCGGTGCGATAATCCAGGGTATAGTCGTGGAACACCGCCAATTGCTTATCCCGGGTCAGCCGGATATCGAATTCGACAATTTGTGCGCCGTAGTCGAAAGCAGCCTGCATGGAAGGTAAGGTGTTTTCGATATAAGTGTGTTCCGGCTTATGGATAATCGCGGCGGTATTGGTGTTCCATTTGACACCTTCCAGATCATAGGTCTGCCCCAGGGCACAGTGTGCTATGAGAGTGGGCTTTCCCCCGCCGCGGTCAATAAAAAGCGAACTGTTGTTC
>CAYRTQ010000363.1:0-3016 GCA_964426865.1 uncultured bacterium | reverse complement strand
AACTGCCCAGAACACCTTGCTTTTCAGGACTTTTCGAAAAGGAGTTGATCGCCTTGCCATTGTATAAACCCCCGCCCAAGTCAGCGTTGTCCGGTTAGGAATGTACTGACCCAGGCATACAGCAGGAAATGAAAGATTTACCTGGAGTTGAGTTACTTCACTCTCCGCGTATGCTTCCGCGGAGACGAAAGCAGCATTCATTGTCAGAGCAGCACAAAAAAAGCATGCTGCTTTCGACTCGTCCCACCTCCGTTTTTTTTCATAAACGCCATGGCCATCGGGTATTGCCATGCAGTTTACTGTGCTCGATCAGCAAATGCAAGGAATAAATTTCGAAAGAAGGAGCGTGCTCTGCGGGAAGGCGGACAATGAATCTGGCGGACAATTGCAGGGAGTGCCGGTGGATGGGGAACGCACAGAATACCCTCTCCGGCGACCTGTCCTGAACAGGGTTCATGATGCCGGAGAGGGGGGTAAAGGGGGAAGAGCTTTATTTCGCGGGATCGGCGTATAGCCGTTTGTTCGCGGCGGAGATTTTCGCGGCGTCCATCTTGATCTGGGCGCGGTCGTAGGTCATGAGGCCGTTGACCTCGATTTCCACATCGGTGGTCTGGGTATAGACCGCCGCGGCCAGCCCACGGTTTTTGAGCGGGATGAGCTTCTCGATCAGGCCGAGATAGGCTTCGGTAAGCTTGTCGTTGCTGTCGAAGCTGCGGTAGCCCCAGTTCTTCTGGTCCTGCCAGGTGTGGCCGGCCACGGGGAGGCCGAGCCCGCCGAACTCGCCGAGCACCGAGGCACGGGTTTCGGAGAGCGGATACATGTCCGGCCCCGGATACACGTGCATGTCGTACACGCTGCCCACTCCGCGATCCGCCCAGCCGCTGGTGTTGTTCACCAGACGGGAGGGGTTGTATTTCCCGATCCATTCCGTGATGCGCTCGGTATCGTACTGTCCCCATCCCTCGTTGAAAGGCACCCACATCACGATGCAGGGATGGTTGTATTTCGAGTCGATGAGCCGCTTGAGTTCCGCCTCGAACTGCCGTGAGGACTGCGCGGTCCGTTCGATGTCCTTCTCGCGGGGAGCGATATACCGGTCGCCGCTCGGCATGTCCTGCCAAACCAGCAATCCGAGCTTGTCGCACCAGTAGTACCAGCGGTCGGGCTCGATTTTCACATGCTTGCGGGCCATGTTGAACCCGAGCTGCTTCAGGATTTCAATGTCATATCTCGATGCCTCGTCGCTCGGCGCGGTATAGATGCCATCGGGCCAGAATCCCTGGTCCAGCGGACCGAACTGGAAGAGAGGCGTGTTGTTCAGGCACAGACGGAGCCGTCCCGCGCTGTCTTTCCCCAGGCTGATCTTCCGCATGCCGAAATACCCGGTCACCCGGTCGGAGGGCTTCCCGTTTTCGAGCAGGGTCACGTCCAGATCGTACAGGAAAGGGGAATCCGGGGTCCAGAGTTTCGGGTTTTTGATCGGAATCTCGAACGCGGCTCCCGGTTTCCCGGAGGCTTCGGAGACCATTTTGCCCTTGTCGAGCGCCCGGGCCTTGACTGTAACGCCCGACACGGGTCCATCGCTCCCGACCTCCACGCGCAGAACGCCGCGGTCCACATCGGGAGTGAGTTTCAACCCAGAAATCGAAGTATCCGCCACCGGTTCGAGCCAAACGGTCTGCCAGATGCCCGTGGTTGGGGTATACCAGATGCCCTCCGGCTGCTGGACCTGTTTGCCGCGGGGCTGATATCCGGCGTCGCTGGGATCCCACACCGCGAGGACCAGTTCCTGGGGTCCGCGTCCGGTGAGCGCTCCGGTGATATCGGCGGAGAAGGGATCATAGCCGCCCTGATGCCGGGTCACCTCTTTCCCGTTCACCCAGACCGTCGTTTCCCAGTCCACCGCGCCGAAATGGAGGTGCACCTTCTTGCCTTTCCATGCGGCGGGAATTTCAAACTGTTTGCGATACCACAGACGGGAATCGGGTCCCACGGTCTTCTGTACACCCGAAAGCGCCGACTCGATGGGATAGGGAACCAGGATGCCGCCATCGAACACGGGGGGACGGTCCTCATTGCGGGGACGGATGGCATACTCCCAGTTCCCGTTGAGATTCAGCCATTCCGAGCGTACCATTTGCGGACGGGGGTATTCTTTCCAGGCGTTCTCCGCGGTGATCGACGCGGTCCAGCGGGTCGGAAGTTTGGCGAGCCCGTTGCCCTGGGCGCAAACCGGAACGGCGGGAATTGTCAGGGACGCCACGGCCAGAATCAATGCCGCCGCCGGGAGGAATCGAGTTGCCATTACCGTATCCTTTCCTTCGCTCAGGTGGGCGTATCGGTTGTATATCTATCGCGGTATAATATAGTTGCCCCGTCACCATGCGCAAATGTTTTCTGTATTTTCCGTGGGGAGAGCGGCAACGGGGAAAACAACACCCTTTCCCCTGCATTTTCATTTTCGGAGGCGTACTGCTTTTTCAACTGGAAAAAGTTTGGATGGCACCCGGTGACCCGCGGCCCCCTATCCGGCCTGCGGCCACCTTCCCCCCGTAAACGGCGTGGAAGGAAAGACATCCCGCTCCGGACGGGTATGGCAAGGAAAACACTTTTTACCTGCCCCCGGTCACGGGGGAAGGTGGCGCGAGCCAAAGCGAGGGCCGGAAGGGGGCTTCCGGCAGTCGGAACCCAACACTATCCAGTTGAAAAAACAGTACCGTGGGAGCAAGTCTTCCGAATGCGCCGGGAAATTCCCTTTCAGCGGATTTTCCCCTTCATTCTCCGCATTTCATGCATTATTCCCGGTGATTTTTTTCCGATGCGGCGGGAAACGCGAGTTTTTCCCTGGATTAATCGTTCCCGCTTCCGTATTCTACCGAACAGCGAATCTCTCAGTAATGTGGAGCCGGTGCCATTCCCCGAGGGTGATTTCCCCGGGGGAAACGGCCGGTTCACCATCAATTTTCGATCTCCATCCCTTTGTCACTCAGGCGATATCTTTTCCTCAAGGAGTACA
>CAYRTQ010000362.1:1892-4704 GCA_964426865.1 uncultured bacterium | reverse complement strand
GAACACAGGGGCCCGGCAAACAAAGGCCAGTGCAGCAATCTTCCAAAGGCGGACTGATAGGCAAAACGCAGCAGCGCGCCCTTGGGAATCTTTCCGCCCAGGCGCTGGAATTTACGGGGGTCCTTGAGGAAGTCAATGATTTCACCGAGTTCCTCCTTCGCCTCCTCCACACCCGCCACATCGGCGAACGTGACTTTCTGGCTGTTCTCGGCGATGAGTTTGGCTTTCGATTTCCCGAATGTGAATACGCCTTTGGGACCGCCCTGCATCTGGCGGATAAAGAAGAGCCACAGCCCGAATATCAATATCCAGGGAAGCGTGGACACCAGGATGTTCACCCAGGTCCGCTCCGGTTCTATGCTGACTTCCACTCCCCGGGAAACCAGATCCTTGACAAAGGCCTGATCATACTGCCCGATCTGGGTGATAACACCCTCGGAGGGACGGGCGTCGCCGGGATTCACCGTCGTTTTCTGTTTCAGTTTGGCTTTCAGCGTTCCATCGCTGATGGTCACTTTCCCAACCTGCTGGGAATTGAGGAGACGGTCAAAATGGGAGTAGGTCACCTGGGTGTAGCTCGCGCTCTGGGAATTCATCTGCTTCCAGAGGAATACTCCAAGGAGGATAAGGAGGAAGAGAAACGCGATACGGTGTCCCAGGGACCATCCGGGTTTTCCACCCGGTTTTCCGGTCGGGCGCGAAGCGGGTTTCCGTTTGCGCAGGAGGTCACGTCTGTCCGGGCGATTGTTCATCCCGTCGGGTTTCTCTGGGTCTTCAGAAGCGCGAAACGGCTTCTTGTCCTGATTCATGGTTTTGTCGATTTCCTTTTCTTTTCTTGTTCGGAATGCCCTGTTCGCAGGACATTTCAGTTCTGCGGCGAATCATTCGCCGCTCTCGTGCGGCGCCGGAAATCACCGGCGCCATCGGATCCCGTTTTCAGAGGCCAGGAGCACGGTTCCCCGGGGGTGGCCGGTCATCCGCAGACACTCCGCGGATTTCAACCCGGGCACCCACACCGGCACCGCTCCAGCCCGTACCACCGGCGTCGATTCCCGCAATATTCTGGGAACAGCGGCATCCGCAAGGATATCATACACCTTGACCGGCCGCGCCATGCCGAACGGGACCATGTACTCGCCACGCCTTACCGGTCCAATGGTCAGTGGACCGTACTTCAGCATGACTTCCGGGCCGACCAGCACATCATTTCTGCCGTCGACCCCCTCCGGGGCGATCGTCTCACGGGCGGAAATCCTGCCGCCGCAAGGGAGTTCCGTGTATCCGGGAATACACACCGTCACCGGACTCCAGGGTTCGCCCGCCAAAACAAAGACCGCAACGCCGTTTCCCACTCCGGCCCGTATCCGGGAAGTCACATCCATCTCACCCCGCCCCTGTTCCAGCAGGGAGAGCACATTTTCCACCTCGGACCGGTCGGTATCGCGGCCTTCTCCTTCCATCAGTTCCAGGCAACGCCGTACCATGCGCTGGCGTAACATCATATGATACGCCAGAAATGCCTGCACATCAAGGAGTATTTTATCGAGGCCCTTATAAATACAGCACTTCCACAGCGATTCCTCCGTCACGCTCCCGAGGTATTCTTCCTGCTGCCCCGATAGCTCGGCCAGTCGTACCAGTCCATCGATGATGGCGGGGGAAAAGCGATCCTGAAGGAAGGGGATCAATTCGTGGCGTATCCTGTTGCGGTAGAACACGGGTTCCCGATTGGAGGAGTCCTCCCGGAAAGGAATTCCGCGCTCTCCCAGATATGCGCGTATTTCGGCGCGTCCCCGGTCCAAAAGGGGCCGCACCCAGCGGTCTCCGGCGACCGGAGCGATTCCCGCCAGTCCCGAAGGCCCCGTCCCCCTGAGCAGGCGCTGGAGAACGGTTTCCGCCAGATCGTCACGGTTGTGCCCCGTGGCGATCCTCGGAATTTGACGTTCCCGTGCGGTGGAGAGGAGAAACTCCCTCCGTACCCGTCGGGCGGCGGTTTCCAGGGATTCTCCCCGGATATGGAGTTCACCCGCTGAAAGCCGCTTCACGGTCAGGCGAACCCCGAGCCGATCACAGATTGCACGGCAGAATTCCGCATCGCCCTCGGATTCCGCGCCCCGGAGAGCGTGGTTGAGATGGGCGGCTTCCACGGTCACGCCGAGGATATCCGCGGTCTCGACCAGCGTATGCAGCAGCGCCACAGAATCCCCGCCGCCGGAGAGCGCGACGAGAACCGCGCCGCCTTCGGGAAAAAGCCGTTGACGCCGGCAGTATGTCACCACATTGCGTTCGAATTCCCTCATGGGACCTGCATGCCGCGCCCTACTTCGTCCCTTGGGACATCTGTATGGCCGACTGAATGGTGTTGTAGAGGAGCATGGCCCTGGTCATGGGCCCCACTCCACCGGGCACCGGGGTGATGGCGGAGGCTTTGGGGGCTACCGTATCGAAATCCACATCGCCGACGATCTTGCTGCCTCCGGTCAGTTCCGGATCTTCCATGCGGTTTATCCCCACATCGATCACCACCACTCCCTCCTTGACCATATCCCCGGTCACGATGTGCGGTCTTCCCACCGCCGCGACCAGGATATCGGCCTGACGGGTATAATACGAGATGTCCGGGGTGGCGGTGTGGCATACGGTTACAATGGCGTTCGCGCCGCGCTCTTTCTGCAGCATGATATTGGCGAGCGGCTTCCCGACGATATTTGAACGCCCGAGGATCACCATATGTTTCCCATTTGTTTCAACCCCCGCACGCTCCAGAAGCACCCGGCAGGCATGCGGGGTGCAGGGAAGGAATCCGGGCTGC
>CAYRTQ010000362.1:0-1882 GCA_964426865.1 uncultured bacterium | reverse complement strand
TTCACCGGATGGAACCCGTCCACATCCTTGTCCGGGTTGATCCGCATGATCATTTTCTGCTCGTCGATATGCTTCGGGAGGGGAAGCTGGATGAGAATGCCGTGAATATCGCTCCGGCGGTTCAGTTCATCCACCAGCGCGATGAGATCGCCTTCCGGAGTGGTCGCGGGCAGACGATAGACATCCGACATGATCCCGACTTTCTTGCAGTCACGCTCCTTGTTGTTCACATAAATGCGCGATCCGGGATCATCCCCCACCATAATGGCCGCCAGCCCGGGATAAATCCCCCGCGCTTTCAATGCGGCCACCTGCGCCTTCATCTCCTCATGCATTTCCAGCGCAATCGATTTCCCATCGATTATCCGTGCCATGGGTCGCGTCCTTTCCGAACGATGTCGGGAGTTATCAGAAAAGCAGAAACCGGAATCCGGAAAAACCAAGACCGCCGGCGAACGCCGCCGGGAAGAGAACTTCCCGGTTCCTCGCGTTCTCCGCGCTTCGACGCGCCGGCTCGAAAGACCGTAATCCGCCTATTCTATTCCATACTCTTCGCCGTACAAATCCTCCGGGTCGTATTTGCACCCTTTGGGGACACAGTACTGGTGAATGTTCTCCTCATTGAAGTTACGGCACATATCCGGACGATCGCCGTAAATGCGGCAGGTGTTGTCCTCCGCCAGCGCGGAGCACCGGTTGAGAATCACCACTTCCTTGCCGTACCGGGTATTCACCACCTTGACATTCTCGTGCAGATTGAAATAGCGTTCGGGAACACGGTCCAGTTCCTCGGGGAATTCCTCGATGGAGATACTGATGAATTTGCAGCACTTCGCCCCGCATTCCCGGCAATCCTTGTAGGTCATGTCCCCCTCGTCGCACACAGTATCATATTATTCTTATATTCCATGCATTGGACGCGTCTATCCGCATTTGGTTCCGGACGACCCTGCGCCCGAAGTACATGTCCCCGGCGGTCCGGCGGCGTCCCCCGCTGCCGGACTGTCAAGCGGATCATGTTGGGTGAATTGCGCTTCGACACTTCGTCAGGCTCAGTGTCCGCAGGCTCAGCTCCCGCTGGCCGGACGGAGTCAAAGCCGTCCGCACGAAGTCACGCCGCTTTCACTGCCCGTGTTCCAGCTCCGGTATCAGAACAGCCCCACAACCCGTCCCTGGTCGTCGATATAGATATTCGCGCCGGCGGGTACGGTCGGCAGGCCGGGCATGGTACGCATCTCTCCCACCAGCGGATAAATGAACCCCGCGCCCGCGGAAAGCCGTACCTCCCGTATGGGGAGTTCGAATCCTTCGGGCCGCCCTTTCAGTTTGGGATCGTGGGAAAGCGACAGGTGCGTCTTGGCCATGCACACCGGAAGATTGCCGAACCCCAACTGGGTGTAGCGGTCGATCTGTTTCGCCGCCAGAGGGCTGAAATCCACTCCGGAAGCGCCGTAGACCCGCGTGGCGATGGTCCGGATTTTCTCGCGTATGGGCAGGGAGAGTTCATAGAGGAACCGGAAGTCGGAAGGACTCTCCGCGGCCTCGATCACCGCGCGGGCCAGGTCCTCTCCCCCCCGTCCGCCATCGGCCCAGAGAGTGCTCACCACCGCGTCGCGCGCCCCGGCCTCGATGGCGATACGCCGCACCGCCTCTAGCTCGCGATCCGTGTCGGTGCTGAAACGGTTTATCGCGACCACCACCGGAACGCCGAAGAGCCGGATATTCTCGATCTGCTTGATCATGTTCCCGGCGCCTTCCGCGATGGCCTCGATGTTCTCTTCGAGGAGGCCGGTATCGAGCAGTTTACCCGCCACCACCTTGAACTTCCCGGCTTCGATTCGGACTTCGCACAACTGGCTCCCAGCATGAGCAAGCTCAGCAC
>CAYRTQ010000361.1:0-4709 GCA_964426865.1 uncultured bacterium | reverse complement strand
CGGGCGACAACGTGAACGCGGTGGTCAATTTCGGCACTATCCGGCTGCTTCCGGGCGAGTTGGTGCGCGCCAGTCTGGTCATCGATTCCCAGAGCGGGAATTTCCTCGGATTCGGAGTGCTCGGCAATGTGCGGCAGGGCTCGGGCCGTCTGAACCGTCACTGGAATGTCCGGAGCGAAATCGCCGGAAACGCGCTCCTGAACTATACGCCCTCCAACGCTTCGGGGTTGGAGAGCAACACCAACCTCACCGCCACCGGCCAGTGGCTCACCGACGCGCGGTTCGAATCGGGAAACCACATCCTCCCCGTCTGGGCCAATCTCGAAGAAGGGATTTCTCTCCAGGGGACCAAGGACATCCGTAAATATATCGACCGGGCGGAAGTGCGGCTCACCTATATATACCGGCTCAACGACTTCCTGAATCCCTACGCCCGGCTGGGGGCGGAGAGCAGCTTCTTCCGGAGTTTCCACCGGTTTGACAATCCCACTGCCTACAGTGTGCTCGACTCCCGGGGAAACACCGTCCGCACCGTGGAGAACGCCAAGGAAATCAAGCTGGCCGACCCGTTCAGCCCCGTTTATCTCAAACAGGGGTTCGGAGTGACCTCCACGCTTCTGCGAACGGTCCCGGCCAATCTCACCCTGCGGAGCGGGTTCGGCGCGCGCCAGACCTTTGCCCGGGATGCATACATCTATAATTCCACAAGCAAGATCCTGGTCCCGGTGGCGAAAACCAACCTCACCGGAGTGGAGGGGCTTCTCCTCGGAGATTTCCGGCTCGGACGGTACATTCTCCTCACCACCCAGTTCGACATTCTCATGCCCCGGTCGCGCACCAGTACCTGGATTTATGACGGCGAAAACCGGCTGCGTCTCAACCTGACCGGCAACGTGAGTCTCCTCTTCACCCATGAATACTGGCGTGACGAGACCCTGAAAAAGAACCAGAGCCGGTATCAGACCCTTCTCCGGTTCTCCACGTTTCTCTGAGGCGCCCATGAACGAGCCGGAAACCCCGCTCACCATACCGGAAGCTGTCCTGAAGGACAGCACCCTTGTCATCGCCGGGGCGTTGACCTCCTCCACGGTCGCGCACCTGGAGCAGGCGCTGGAAAGCATCCCGCCGGACCGGTTTACGGTCATCGACGGCTCGGGAATCACCATGCTCGATTCCGCCGGGGCGCTCCTGCTCAACCGTATCGCCGGGGGCCGTGATCTGCGGGGGTTCAGCGATTCCGCCCGCAAGCTCCTGGAACTGTCCAGACCGCCCACGCCTTCCACTCCTCCTCCGGCGCGTCAGGGAAAGATCAGTCTCGAATCCATCGGGGATTCCGCCTATCGCCGGATCGAGGGGCTTACCGGGATTCTCATCCTCATCGTGGATATTCTCTACTGGAGCGTGGTGGGTCTTTTCGACCGTCGGCAGTACCGTCGGGGGTCGTTCACCGAGCAGGCTTTTTACATGGGGTCCACCGCGCTGCCCATCATCGCGGTGATTCTCTTTCTCATCGGGTTCATTCTCGCCCTGCAGAGCGCGGCGCAATTGCGTCAGTTCGGGGCCACCATCTTTGTGGTGGACCTGCTCGCCATCGGTCTCGCCCGGGAGCTGGCGCCCCTCATGGTGGCCATCCTGGTGAGCGGGCGTTCCGGTTCGGCCATCGCCTCCGAGATCGCCACCATGAAATTCACCGAGGAACTGGACGCCATACGGACCATGGGGCTCAATCCCATACGGTTCGTGGTGGTTCCCAAGCTCTGGGCCATGCTGGTGAGCATGCCGCTTCTTTCCATTCTCGCCCTGCTCATCGGCATTCTCGGCGGGCTCATGGTGGGGATCACCTACATGGGGATCACCCCGACCGCGTTCTACAACGAGCTGCTCCGGTCGCTCTTTTTCTCCGATGTCATGATCGGCATTCTCAAGAGCATCTCCTATGCCATCATCATCACCATCGTGGGCACGTACCGGGGAATGACTTTCACCGGCGGCGCCGATGGAGTCGGGCGGGCCACCACCTCCTCCGTGGTGACCTCGCTGTTCGCCATAATCGTCATGGACTCCATCTGGGGGATTGTGTTCTATTTCCGGTGAGATATCCGGATTTCGGGTAATTCGGTTGTTATGGGGAAGCATGCATGAAACGTGTCTGTATTCGTTGCGGAAAAGACATGAGGGATGAAACCGGTTCGGGGGACCTGTGCGAACAGTGCGTCTCCCCGGTTGACAGTCCGGTCCGGATGCCGGTGCGGGAGTATCTCGACACTCTCCCCGCGCCGGTCATTCTGTTCGACTCGGAACGCAGGGCGGTTGCCGCCAACCGGCGCGCCTGCGAATATCTGGGGAAAGGCCCCGACGCGGTCGAGGGATTCACGGGGGGAGATATCTTCGAGTGCCGCTATGCGTGTCTTCCGGAGGGCTGCGGCAATACCGTTCACTGCAGCGGATGCACACTGCGGCGGTTGGTCCTGGATACCTTGATCTTTGAAAAGGAGTATCGGCAGGTACCGGTATGCCTGAACCCGAGGGATGAATCGGTAACCCCTGACCCGGGTTTTCTGGTCTCCACCGAAAAGAAATTCAATCTGGTTCTCCTGAGAATCGATTCCGTCCCATCCGGAAGTGAGACTTCGGATACGGAACAGGGAAAGACGCATGGCTCCTCAGACTGACGATTACATTCTCGAAGTCAGGGATCTCGAATCCTACTACGGCGAGCAGAAGGTGCTGGACAAGGTCACCTTTGGCGTACGGCGGGGCGAGATCATGGTCATCATCGGGGCCTCCGGCAGCGGGAAGACCACCATCCTGAAGAATATCATCCGTCTCCATGCACCCTCCTCGGGGAGCATCAGGCTGCTCGGGCGGGAGATGACCGAGATCGAGGAAGAGGAACTGGAAACCGTGCTGCACGATGTGGGAGTGATGTACCAGCACGGCGCGCTGCTCAATTCCATGACCGTGGGAGAAAATGTGGCGCTGCCGCTGGAGATGCACACCACCATGACCCCCGGATTGCGCCGCGAGGTGGCCGAACTCAAGCTCCAGCAGGTGGAACTGTACAACGTGTATTACAAGTTCCCCAAGGAGCTTTCCGGCGGTATGCAGAAACGGGCGGCGGTGGCGCGGGCCATGGTCATGGACCCCCAGATCATCTTCTGCGACGAGCCTTCGGCGGGACTGGACCCGGTCACCACCCGCGATCTGGACAAGCTCCTCATCAGTCTCAACGAAGCCCTCGGCATGACCATCGTGGTGGTCTCCCACGAAATCGAGAGCATCAAGCGCATCGCCGACCGTATCACTTACATCGAAAAAGGCCGGGTCCTCTTCACCGGGGCGATCGACGATGCACTCCATCAGGATATCCCCTCGGTACGGAACTTTTTTCTCGGGTAACATTCCGGAAGCGTCGCGGGTCACTCCCGAGAGGCTTTCCCGGACCGGATTTCTTTTGCTCTGTCAACCCGAGAAATGCGGGTGTGGGTCAGATGCAATACGGTTCGCTTTGGCTCCTTTCCGCCGGCTTCGACAAGCTCAGCCGGCGGTGGTCGTTGAGCCTGTCGAAGCGCAGACCACCCAATTTTATAGACCTGGCATTCCGCCCGAGTTTCCCCGGCCTTTCTACCTCTTTTCCCCTTTGTCCCTTTGCTCTTTGTTCCTTTGCCCCTGCTTCACAACCTCCATGTTCGCAATATAAAAATATACTTGCCAAGCTCGTTTCGCCGCTGTATGTTACCCTTGGCATGATAGTGTTTCCCGTTTTTTTCGGAACGGAATGCCCTTTTCCATGGGCTGGATTCATCAAGGGTATATTCCGTTCCATTCATCCGGAAAGGGTGGTGATCATATGAAAACGGCGGTGGAACACCATTTGTCCGGTGACACCCTGCTCATGCTCAGTGTCGGCTTGGGGTTGCTTCTGGGCGGAGGAGTCGGGTGGCTGGTGGGGACAGCCATGGCGAATATCGGCATGGGGGTGACCATAGGCGCGACTGCCGGGTTGATCCTCGGGCTGATCGCCGGAATATTCCTCTCAGACCGGGCGGAATCATGACAATTTGCGCCAGCCTCCCTTGATGGAAGCGGGCAGACCGTTGCGACGGATCAAAAAAGAGGGAATGGAAACGGCCGCGTTGGATGATGCGGCCGTTTTTTGCGTGGTGCGGGATGTCCGCCCGGAGGATGCCGGTTCCCGGTGAGCGAGGGCGCAAGGGGGGAGCCGGAACGTATCATCCGAACAGGTTCGACACTTTCCCGCCGCGTTTCAGCATGCGGTCCAGCGCGAGGAGATTGAACATGAGGTGCCGCGGATGATAGTAATTGTCGATGCTGTCGGCATGGGGTTCGAAAGTCACCCGACGGTCTCCGCGGCTCATCCAGAGGGGATATCCATATCGTTTCAGGGGGAACCGTTCCCGTACATAGATGTAGGTTTTCTCGAAGAGGTCCTTCGCCCACTGCTCGCCGGTGTTTTCGACAATGCAGAGCGTGCCGGTGAGCACCTCTTCCTGCACCCGCAGGGATTTGGTGAGATCCCATTCGTTACGGGCCACGTTATACAAGGTCTGGTACACTCCGCCGTAGATGGGGTCCCATGATGATTCCGCGTGATGGCGGAACCGTTCGGCGGCGGCGTCGTAGAGCTGACGGTCACGCAGCCGAACCGCCTCGAAAAGCAGGGTGCGCAGGGTTTCGAGGGAGGTGGC
>CAYRTQ010000360.1:0-4712 GCA_964426865.1 uncultured bacterium | reverse complement strand
TTTCCCCCGCAGTTTCCGGAGGTAGAAGAGCTTCGCGCGCCGTACCTTCGTGGAGTGATTCTTCGTGATGCCGGAAATCATGGGCGAATTGATGGGAAAGGTCCGTTCAACTCCGACACCCGCCGAAATCTTCCTCACGGTGAAAGTCTCCGAAAGGCCCGCGCCGCGCCGCTGAATGACGGTGCCGGTGAAAATCTGGATTCTCTCCTTGTCACCTTCGATAACGCGGACTTGTACATCGATGTTGTCACCGGGTTTGAAATCGGGATAACCGGTCTTCAATTCATCCCGGGTCAGCAATCCAATCGCATCCATTTTACACCTCTCTCACGCATGTATGGTGATACTGTATTTCGTTTTCTCAATTCAGCAGTACAACAATACCTTTCCCGCCTCCGGATACTCCGTGTCGCACGGGAATCCGGGCATCCCGTTCATCACTTGCCGTCCGTACCCGCCAGAAGATCCGGCCGTTTTCTCCGGGTGCATTCCAGGGACATGCGATCCCTCCATTCCCGTATCCGGGCGTGGTCACCGCTCAAGAGGGCGTCCGGAACCCGCAATCCCTCGAACTCCTCCGGGCGGGTGTACCACGGGCAATCCAGGAGATTGTCCTGGAACGAATCCTCCATGCCGCTCTCGAAATCGTGCATGACCCCGGGAATCAACCGCGCGGTGGCCTCAATGACCGCCATGGCAGCCACTTCCCCCCCGGTCAGCACATAATCCCCGATGCTCAGTTCCTCGGTGACATACCGCTCGATGAAGCGTTCATCCACGGCGCGGTACCTTCCGCAGACGAGGACGAACTCTCCGAGGAGGCTCATCCGGTTTGCCCGTTTCTGGTCGAAGCGCTCTCCCTGGGGAGAGAGGTATATCACCGGAACCGTCCGCCCCTCCCGAAAAGGTTCGGTGGAACGGAGCGAAGCGGCGAGCACATCCGGGCGCATGACCATCCCCGCTCCCCCGCCATAGGGAGTATCGTCCACCGTACGGTGACGATCCGTCGCGGAATCCCGTATATTGGTCAGGGTCACCCGAAGATGATCCCGCTCCAGCGACTTCCCGAGTATCCCATACCGCAGGAAGCCCTCGAACATTCCGGGGAAGAGAGTCATCACATGCACCGTTAGGGCGCTCATCTCAACCGCCGCCTTTCGGGTACACGGGAAGTCCTTCCGGCAGAACCACGGTCATGCGTTTATTCGCGGTATCCACCTCCCGAACGATCTCCTTCAGAGCCGGGACCCAGATTTCCTCCGTATCCGACTCCACCACCAGGACGCCATTGGCGGGGAACTCCTCCACCCGCATGACAACCCCGAGACGAGTTCCATCCGGGTTGAATACTTCCATCCCTTCCAGATCGAAAATGTAAAAACTGTCCGCGTCGAGTTCGGGTATTTCCTCACGGGTCACGGAAACCCACGCTCCGCGATACGCCTCGGCGGCGGTACGGTCTTCCACTCCTTCCAGCTTCAGGAACACCTCATCGGCCTGTGTACGGATCTTTTCGACACCAAACCGTACCGCTTTCCCGTCGCGAAGCTCCAGGATAACTGACCGCAATTCCTCGAAACGTTCCGGATTATCAGTGACCGGATGGACTTTCAATTGTCCGCGCAACCCGTGGACGCCAATTACCCGTCCGATGGCTATGAGATTTCCGGCCATGGTGTTTTCCGGATTATTCAGCGTGCGCTTCACCTTCGCCACCGGACGGAGCCGCGGCGACCGCCTTGCCGGCGTTCAGTTTGCCCAGATTATATTCCTGGACGATGCCTTCACGGCGAAGCAGACCTTCCGCCGTTTCAGACATCTGGGCGCCATTTTTGAGCCAGGTGATCACCTTTTCGCGATCCACGACGAACTTGAACGGCTTGACCATGGGATCGTAGTAGCCGAGGATTTCCAGGAATCTACCGTCACGCTGATAACGCTGATCCGCCGCCACGAGCCGATAGAACGGACGCTTGTGCGCTCCCATTCTCTTCATCCGTAACTTTACCAATGTATTCCTCCTTTGATCGAAACATCGCATTATATGATGGCACTATTCCACTGTATTCGGTATCAATTCACCGACGAGATCTGTTCTTCAGGAATCTTTCATCCACGGGAAGAAACAAATGGTTTATCCGTTCCCCAAAGGCATTTTCATACCGCGCAGCCCTTTGAAACCCCTCCCCATTTTCGTTACCTGCTTCATCATTTTCTGCATGGCGGAGAACTGTTTCAGGAGTCCGTTCACATCCTGAATACTGGTCCCGGAACCGGCTGCAATCCTCTTGCGCCTCGAACCATCGAGAATGTGCGGTTTTCTCCGCTCCTCCTCGGTCATGGAAAGTATGATCGCCTCCACCCGCTTCAGTTCGTTTCCCTTTATATCCATCCCCTTCATGGCTTTTCCAACCCCCGGAATCATGCCGAGCAATTGTTCGAGGGGACCCATTTTCTGAATCTGACGAATCTGATCCAGGAAATCGGTAAAGGTAAGCCCGTCCGAAAGGATGCGTTCCTGCATTTTCAGGGCGTTCTTGTCGTCCATGACCTCCTGGGCGCGCTCCACGAGGGAAACGATGTCACCCATGCCCAGAATGCGGGAGGCGAGCCTTTCCGGATAGAACGGCTCAAAAGCGGTAACCCGTTCGCCGGTTCCGACGAACAGAATGGGCTTTCCGGTGACTTCCCGCAGGGAAAGCGCTGCACCACCACGCGCATCACCGTCCATCTTGGTCAGAATTATTCCGTCAATCTCCGTAAACTTTAGAAATCCCTCTACCGCGTTCACCGCGTCCTGACCGGTCATTCCGTCCGCCACGAACAGCATGTGGTGAGGTTTCAGGATATCTTTGACCCGAAACAGTTCCTGCATCATGTCTTCGTCGATATGCAGACGTCCGGCGGTATCCATGATCAGGACGTCATGGTTCATGCGGTTGAGTTCCGCCAGAGCGTCACGGGCGATCTTTTCGGGACGGTTATCTTTCCCCGGATCAAAAAACGAAATATTTTCGTTCCTGGCCAAAACACGCAACTGTTCGATTGCCGCGGGTCGATGGACATCAACGCTGGTCAGAAGTGGGCGCCTTCCGGATTTCCTCAGGAACAATGCCAGTTTCGCGACCGAGGTGGTCTTTCCCGAACCCTGGAGTCCGCAAACCATGAAAATTTCCGGCGATCCCTTGACCTGAAGATTTACAACATGTCCACCAAGGAGTTCAACCAGTTCATCATGGACGATTTTTACCACCATCTGTCCCGGAGTGATACTGGTGAGCACCTCGGTACCGAGAGCTTTTTCCTCTATACGGGCAATGCACTTCTTGGCGACCTTGAAATTCACATCCGCTTCGAGGAGAGAGCGACGGATATCCCTGAGCGCATCCTTGACATTCGCCTCAGTCAGTTTCCCCTGACCGCGAAGATTCTTGAATACACGTTCCAGTTTTTCCGACAGTTCATCAAACATATATATCCCTCATCACCCTCGAATAAACGCGCAAAAACGGCAATACAGACCTGTAATATACCTTATTACGATATTTCAGGCAATTTTTTTTTATCATCTTGGTGTATTTAACGGTTCATACCGGCATTTTTATCACTAATATCTTTCTCGCTATATCACGGTTATTAAACGTTTCATAATCATTTCGGTTCATTTTTCCCTGCCACGATCATTCACGACAGGATGTACTGCATACACCGTCGATGATTTCCATCCTGCGGGCGACACATCTGTCATTATCCCTGTTTTATATGGCAATAATTGTTCAACAGGATATTCTATAATCACTCAAACTGGATGAGATCGCGATTTGAAGTCAAAAACACCAGAGGTATAAACAACGGGGGGCAGTTATCACCGCCCCCCGTTGATGGAACTCTCATGTCCTTCTGAAAGACTATTTGCTTTCTTTCTTTTCTTCCTGACCTTCGGTATAAACAGAGAACTCCAGATTGTAGGTAATGTTAACCGGCCGAGCGGGGCCCTTCACGACATTTGTACCTTCCGTGGGCATATCCTCGATCTTTTCGAACTTCGCGGTTTTGACCACTTCAAGAATACAATTCATGAACGGCTCACTGTTGATACCGGACACTTCGGTAACATTCTGGGATGTAACCACACCGGCTGGATCGATCGTGAAAGAGAGAGTCATCCGTCCGGGAATCACTTCGCCCTTGCGATACCGTTCGATGAAACACTTCTCCATCGCGGTCGAAGACGTTTCCAGACCACGATCGATCGCTCTCGGCGAACGTGCGCTGTCGTTGGTACGAGCTCCCACCATCTGCTGGGCGCCTGCGAACTTGATACGAACCTTCTCTTTCTCGAGTTCCTTCTGACGCATTTCACGGGTTACGACTACCTTGTCAATCTTCCGATCCCAGTTGACATTGACATCCACCATGTCGGAAGGTCTGTTGAAGGCGTCGAACCGGTATACAACCTTGTTGAATACAAGCTGCGCCCGCTTGATCTCCGGACGTAAGCCGTCAAACGCGATCAAGCCCGTGTAGCTGTCGCCGCGGAACACGTCTTCCTCAAGTCCGTAGCTCTTACCACGAACCATACCGAGGCGCATCTCGTAACGATAGAAGTCATTTCCCGACTGACCGAGAATGGACCGGTAGTAATTCTCAAAGCTCTTTCCATACCGCGCGGAAGCCACATTCACGGTATAGGAATGAAGAACCTCACCGGT
>CAYRTQ010000359.1:0-4719 GCA_964426865.1 uncultured bacterium | reverse complement strand
GTGCCTTTCCCCCCTCCCCCGCGTAAATTCGTGCATCTACATTCCTAAACCTTTTTGCCCGGACACTCACGCTTCAAAGGACATAGACATGCTCATCGTCATGAAGAACGACGCGACCGAGTCTCAGGTCGCCGCGGTCGCCAATGTCATCCGCGCCCTGGGGTTCACCCCGCAGCCCATGCCCGGGGTGCAGCGCACCACCATCTGCGTGCTGGGGAACAACAGCCAGGTGGATTCCACCCCGATCGAGATGATGGCCGGGGTGCTGGATGTCATCCACGTTTCCAAGCCCTACAAGCTGGTTTCGCGGGAGGGGAAACAATCGTCGGTCATACGGGTCGGCGCGAACGAGTTCGGGGGAAAAGCCGTTCCGGTGATCGCGGGCCCCTGCGCGGTGGAGGACCGGACCAGGTTCCTGGAGATCGCGGAGATTGTGAAGGAAGCGGGCGCAACCATACTGCGGGGCGGCGCGTATAAGCCGCGTACCTCGCCCTACGCCTTCCAGGGGCTGGGCGAGGAAGGACTGAAGATCATGGCGGAAGCGCGGGAACGGACCGGTCTCCCCATATGCACCGAGGTCATGGACACCGATACCGTGGACCTGGTGAGCGAGTATTCGGACATCGTGCAGGTCGGCGCGCGAAACATGCACAATTTCTCGCTCCTGAAACGGGTGGGACGCCAGTCCCGTCCGGTGCTGCTGAAACGGGGGCTTTCCGCCACCATCAACGAACTGCTCATGGCCGCGGAATACATCGTGAGCGAGGGCAACTGGAATGTCATTCTCTGCGAGCGGGGAATACGGACGTTCGAGGAGCAGACCCGCAATACGCTCGATCTTTCCGCCATCCCCATCATTCACGAGCTTTCGCATTTGCCCATCGTGGTCGATCCCAGCCATGCCAGCGGAAGGTGGGACTCGGTGATTCCCCTGGCGAGAGCGGCGGTGGCGGTTGGCGCCGACGGCCTCGTCGTCGAGGTGCATCAGAACCCGTCGGAGGCTTTGTCCGATGGTCCCCAGTCTCTGAAACCGCCCAAATTCGAGAACCTGATGCGGGATATCCGGGTGATCGCCGGATCCATGGGACGGAAAATCGGAAGAGAGGGATGACGTGTGAAAGACGAAGGATAGAGCGACGGCGCGGGGAAAGGGAGGACGCTGTTTCTTCTTGGGTTGGCGCGGGCAGGCGTTTTCCGGTTATTGCCCCCAAAACGTTTTATACTCAACGCTTCATACGGTATTCATCACCCTCCATGCTTCAGCCTCACATATCATTTGCTTTTTTCCGGTTTTTTTCGTTAATTTACAGTTTCCCCCCGAAGCGATTCGGGGGGATGCCGGCGGGATCTCGGGATTCCGCCATCCTCTTGTCTTTCCGAGGTATACAGTAGCGATCCTCCTCTGGGCACTCCGGGAATTGTGCGCGCTGGGAATTGTTGGCCGATCGGTTTACCGGCTTACGGCCAAGCGACTGTGTTCTTTCAATCACTGTGAGGAGATCCACCGATGCAGAGTTTTGTCCCGAAAGAGGTTTTTTTCACCAAAGGCGTGGGTGTGCACAAGTTCCGGTTGAGCTCGTTCGAGGACGCGTTGCGGAATGCAGGCGTCGCCAACCAGAACCTCGTGTCCGTATCCTCCATTCTCCCTCCCGGGTGCAAAATCATTCCCAAAGAAGAGGGCCTCGCCAAAATGGCCCCCGGTTCCATTCGGTACACGGTTATCTCCCGCATCGATACCAACGAGCATGGGAGACGAATCGCCGCATCCATCGGCCTTGCCCAGCCCAAGGAAATCACCAACTGGGGGTATCTGAGCGAGGTGCATGAGTATGGTTTCACCCAGCGCGAAAGCGCGGACATGGCGGAAGACCTTGCCGCCTCCATGCTGGGAACCACTCTGGGTATCGAAGTCGACCCGGATGTGGCCTGGATCGAGCGCGAAAAACTCTATAAAGCCACCGGCCTGATCATTCATACCAGCAACATCACCCAGACCGCCAGTGGCAAATCCGGTTTCTGGACCACCGCGGTCGCGCTGGCGGTCTTCATCATCTGAGACACAGAGGGGCAGAGGCATCGGATACACGGATGCCGAGGAAAGGACAGACGGGGAGCGCGGGACGCGGCATGCCGCGCCGGAGAGTTCCCCGCCCCGGCGTTTCGTTTCCCCGGCATTTCCATCGTGATTCCATTCCTTTGCCCCTTTTGCGTTTTCTCTTTTCCCACCGGAGCATGCCATGCCCCCCACCGGAATCTTCTATCGCCCCCAGGTTTCGCTCGATGAGGCGGATATCGCCATTCTCGGGCTCTCCTGGGACGGCACCGTATCCAACCGCGCCGGAACCCGTTTCGGCCCGGAGGCCATACGTTCGGCCACGCTGGGGATCGAGGACTACTCGCCCTATCAGGATCGCGACATCTCCCGTCTGAGCATCCACGACGCCGGCGATCCGGAGCTTCCCTTCGGAGACACCTCGGCCTGCCTGCGGATGATACGGGAGGAATACGCCGCGCTTGCCGGGACCCGCAGGACAGTGGCGCTCGGCGGCGAACACCTCGTCTCCTGGCCGCTCATCGAGGTCATGCACGAGCGGTATGGCAAGGATCTGTTCATCATCCAGTTCGATGCCCACGCCGACCTCCGCGGGCAGTATCTCGGGGTGCGGTTCAGCCACGCCACGGTTATGAACCTTGCCGCGGAACTGGTGGGACGGGCGAACATGGCGGCGGTGGGCATACGCTCCGGGACACCGGACGAGTGGGATATCCTCCGCGGTCATCCCCACTATTACGGTGGCGCGCTGGGGAAGCCGCTCGACGCTTTTGAATCGCTGGCCCGCGAACTCCCGGGCCGCAAGGTATACCTGACCATCGATGTGGACGTGTTCGATCCCGGGATCATGCCCGGCACGGGGACTCCGGAACCGGGCGGCATCTCCTTCCCCGACTTCGTGCGGCTCCTGAAAACGCTGGAATCGGCGGAGATCGTGGGCGCGGACATTGTCGAACTCGCCCCGGATTACGATCATTCCGGAATTTCCCAGGCTCTCGCGGGCACGGTCCTGCGGGAGGTCCTGCTCATGATGGGGAAAAAACCATGAAGCACGGATTGGACCACTTTCAGCGGCTCATGCCGGTAGCGGCGCAGGGCGGCGGGGTAAAACGGCTCATCGACGGCGCGTTTCTCGCCTACAACGGCGCACGGCTCCGTGAGGCCTGCCAGCTTTTCACCCGACGGTACGCGCGGCCCGAGGTGACCATCGCGGTATCCGCCGCGGGGGCGCTCACCCCCGCCGGCCTGGGCGGATCCAGTCTCATCCCGCTCATGAAAGCGGGACTCATCGACTGGGCGGTGTTCACCGGCGCCAATCTCTACCATGACCTGCATTTCGCGCTGGGACAGCGCCTGCACATCGGCAGCCCCATGCTCGACGACCGTGAACTGCACGAGGACGGCATCGTGCGCATCTACGACATCCTCTTCAAGAGCGAGGTGCTGTTCGAGGCGGACAAGTATTCCCGTGATTTCTGCGCCTCCCTGGGCGCCCGCGGGAAAATCGGCTCGGCGGAATTCCATCACCTGCTCGGACAGCAACTGCTTCGCGAGGTTCCGCAGAACAAGGATTATTCCGTGCTCATGACCGCAGCGGAACTGGGCATCCCCCTGTTCACCTCCTCGCCCGGCGATTCCACTCTCGGCATGAACATGGCGGCGGTGGCGCTCGCGGGCGCGAAAATCGATTTCGATGTGGTGCTCGATGTAAATCTCACCGCGGCCATCGTGCATTCCGCCAAAAAGGCGGAGGGGCTCTCCGGCGTGTTGCTGCTCGGCGGCGGATCGCCCAAGAATTACATCCTCCAGACCGAGCCCTACATCCAGGAAATTCTCATGATCCCGGACACCGGGCACGATTACTTCATCCAGTTCACCGACGCCCGCCCGGATACCGGCGGCCTTTCCGGCGCGACGCCCTCCGAAGCGGTTTCCTGGGGCAAGATCGTTCCGGAAAATCTCCCGGACACCGTGGTCTGCTACGGCGACACCACGGTTTACCTGCCCCTGCTCGCTGCCTACGCGCTGGAATCGGAAGTCAGCCGTCCCCAGAAACGCCTGTACGACCGGCTCGACAGCATGCTCGCGGAACTGCGCGAGGATTATGGGGAAAAGCAGGAAAGCTGAAGCATGAAATTGCGCTCCGGATCAGGTTTTCAATCCCGCGCTCTTTCACCCTCGATGATTTCCCGATTCACTCTCCCCGGGAGAGTGAATCGGGAAACGCGCTCCGGCATTTTCCCCTTTGAAACTTTGGCACTTTGTCATTCTGTAAGGTTGGCGCTGCATCAATGATTGAAACGGTCGGACAACTCAGGAACCATCTTTCGCTCACCGACGCCCAGGCCAAGGATATCGAGCGGGTGGGCGCGGTCTATCCCTGGCGGGTCACCCGGTATTACGCCGGATTGATGGACCCCGACGATCCCGGCTGTCCCATTCGTCTCCAGGCGGCGCCGGACCCCCGCGAACTCGACGTCTATGGCGTGGAGGACCCGCTGGAGGAAGAAGACTGCTCCCCCGTGCCCGGAGTCATCCGGGTCTACCCGGACCGTATCGCGGTGGTGGTCACCGACCGCTGCCCGGTATATTGCCGTCACTGCCTCCGCAAACGATTCCCCCGGGACGCGGCCCGGCGCTTCGCCGAGCTCGCGGACTCCTCCGAG
>CAYRTQ010000358.1:727-4747 GCA_964426865.1 uncultured bacterium | reverse complement strand
GGCGCGGAAAAGGCCAGCGCGGGAATGAGGAACAGGAAAAGGGACAGGAGCCGGGGAAAACGGCTCCGGGGCGTGCTCTGGAACAAGGACATGAGCGACTTACCTCCTTGAAGTGGGAAAAAGACGGAAAAGAACGGAAATGTAGATTATATAGCAATTTTAGGGGGAAAAGGCAATGAGGAAGGAGCCGAGGTGGTCAACAAGGCCAACGGATCGGCTATTTTCGGCTATGTCGCCTGCATACTCCGCACATCGGTTTTCCCATCTGAACCGGTGATTCGCATCACCGGTTCAGATGGGATTCAAACGCTTTCATACCCCCGGCTTCACATACACCGGCAGCTTCACGGTGAACACGGTGCCTTCGCCTTCCACGCTGTTCACCTGGATGCTTCCGCCGTGTTTCTCGACAATGAACCGGGTGATGGCGAGGCCGAGCCCGGTGCCGGAAGTGGTCATGCGGCGGGCGTTTCCCGCCCGGTAGAACTCGTTGAAAATGCTGGGGATGTCGCTTTCCGGGATGCCGATGCCGTTGTCCGCCACGGTGAGGAGGATGAAATTATCCTCGACTCCCAGTTTGACCTTTACGGAGCCATTGTCACGGGTGTAGCGGATGGCGTTGGAGATGAGGTTCGCCACGAGACGCTCCAGGTGCTCGCCGCTTCCCATGATCTGGGGAATGCCGCGTTCCACCTGAACGGTCATGCTGATTTTTTTGTCCAGCGCCTGGTCCATGTACATCTCGACCGTGGAGGTGACGATGGGGAGAAAGTTGAGCGGCTTGAAATGGGAGCGAATCTCGTCCTGGTTGCGCATGCGGGAGAAGTCGAGGAGATTCTGGATGAAGCGGATGAGATCACGGGTGCGCTTGGGGATGCGCTCCAGGGTGTCGCGGGTATCCTCGTTCATCTCGGAGCCATAGGCTTCCAGCAGGGAGGTCACCATGGTCTCGATGGTGGATAGCGGGCTGCGGAGATCATGGGCGACCACGTCGAGGAAATGGGCTTTCTCCATCTCGATGCGGCTCCGGTCCTCGACAGCGTGGCGGGACTGGAAACGATAGAGCCGGAGCCGTGCCGCGAGTCCGAGCACCAGCCATGCGGTAAAGAAAAGGACCCCCGCCAGCGCGACAATCACCGCGGTCATATACGCGGGATTGGTGTGGAAGTTGTAGGGAATTAACCGGTAATGATGGAGCGCTCCGGTTCCCTCCAGGATCACCAGTCCGGTGAAGAGCGCCGAGGCGAATCCGGTGAGGGTGAACGTGGTGCGGCGGGAGAGAAGCATGGCGGCGATGGCCACCGGGAGAACGAGGAAGAGGAAGAACGGATTGGAGGCTCCGCCGCTGAAGTGAAGCATCAGGGTGAGGATAACGATGTCGGTCGCGATCTGGATGGCAAAGAACCGTCCGAAACCGCGATTCACATCCCATATTTCAGCGGTGCGGTCCAGGCGGCCCGAACGGAGGAGAAAGGGATACGCGACATTGGACAAAAGCAGAACGCCGTCAAGCGCCCAGAGCCAGGTGTAGTTGATTCGGGTGACATGAAAGAGAAACCGCGAAAGCAGGAGCGCTGCCGCAATTGCCAGGACCGCGGCGAAGCGCATGAGGATGAACCAGCGGGGACGCCACAGCGTTTCCACTATGGCGTATCCGGAAGAATCCGGGGTGGTCTCGCCGGTCCGTTCATGAGTGGTTTCCACCTGTCAGCCCCTCCCGAGAATGATTGCCCATCGATTGTGCGGGGCGCGGGAATCCCGCGCCCCCCGGAACTGCATGTTACCATGCGAACAATGTCTCGAAGAAGAGAACGTCGTTGTCCACTTCCGTGAATCCCTTGGCCGCGTCCTTCTCTTCGCCGTTGAGGAGTCCTTCCAGACGGAGATGGATGGTCGGTCGGATTTTGTAGACCGCGGAAATCATGGTCTGGTTCAAACCCTGGAGCTTGTCGTCGTAACTGAGCTGGCCGTACCGCGCGGTGATTCCGTACCGGTCCTTTTCATAACCGCCGAGGATTTCGAATCCGTTGTGGTCCAGTTCGGTTTCATTGAGCGCATTCCCGCTCAGGCTCACCGGGGTACGGGCCAGGGTGACCTGCCCCTGAAGGAGCAGCCCGCCCGGAGTCTTCAATTCGCCGTCGAAACCGTATCGGGTGACACTGTTTTTCACCGCCGTGCCGCCGATGGCGTCCGGGCCGTTTTCCGAGACGTACGCCGAGCCGCCCACATTCACCAGACTTGTCTTGTATCCCAGTCTTCCGGAGAATGCCGCGCGGCGGATGACGCCGCCGGTGTCGTTGTCACGGTCGCAGATGGGGATGTTGATGAAGTTCCCGAGGGGGAAGTCCGGCACCGGGCGGGAAAGCGCATTCCCCGCGGTTCCGTTGCTGGTCAGGTAGGGATTGAGCACGGAGGCCGCGATCTGCCAGTTCCCGAAGTTGGAGAAGGTCTGGAATCCCAGCACTCTCACCTGGGTGAACGCCTCGCTGTAGAGGGAATAATCGGAGGTGTGACGATTCCCGTAGGTGGGGGCGATGCCGTAGGTGTAATTCCGTCCCTTGCCGATACGTACGTTGAAATCCCAGGGAAGGCGTTCCTTGAGATGCCAGTTCAGGTAGGCGCTTTCCATGTAGAGCCGTGAGCGCGCGTCAGCCTGGTTCGGGTGGACATAGAGTTCGGTCAGCCAGTCGAACTCGGGATCGATGGTCTGGGCGAACTGGATGCCGTACCGGTCGATGCGCTCGGCATAGTTGTTGTGCGTGACAATGGTGCGGGCGAGAACGAATCCGTGCAACTGGACCTGAGCCAGCGATACCGTGGCGGAACTCGCAAGAAAAAGCGTTGCGATTCCTGCGAGCAGGACCTTCTTCATCATAACAATTCCCCTTTGCGGCAGAACCATGATACTCCGACCGGCTGCGACGGCAGCCGTGCTTCCACCCCTTTTCGTCACTCGGGCGGCCGATGGTTGATGTTATATGGATGTGATGCGTTCGTTGCTCAGAAGACGGATGTCCCGGGTTTTGAGCGCCTGCACCGCCTTGTCGATATCCTCGATGCGGAAGATCATCACCGCGTGGCCCGAGGATTTCTCCACGAACGCGTACATGTATTCCACGTTGATTCCCGCCTCGCCCAACACTGCCAGCACTTCCGCCAGCCCGCCCGGACGGTCGCTGACCTCCACCGCGATTACATCCGTCTCGGACAGGGTGAAATGGGCTTTCTTGAGCACTTCGAGCGCCTCGCCCGGCTTGTCCACGATGAGGCGGAGGATGCCGAAATCGCTGGTATCCGCAAGGGAAAGCGCCCGGATGTTGATGTTGTTCCCGCCCAGCACCTCGGCGACGTCACTGAGACGGCCGCTCCGGTTCTCGATGAACACACTGATCTGCTTTACTCTCACGTGCTGCCCCCTTCCGACCGTTATCCCTTACGATGGTCCGTTACCCGTTTCGCTTTGCCTTCGGAACGCTCGATGGTTCTGGGTTCCACGAGTTTTACCCGGCATGCGATTCCGATGACGCTCTGGATCTCATGAGATATCTTCTTGTTCAGTTGTTCGAGCAGTTTGATTTCGTCGGAGAAGAACCGCTCTCCCAATTCGACCCAGACCTCCAACTGGTCCAGGGTGCCTTCACGGTACACGTGAATGTGATAATGGGGCTCCGTTTCCTCCATGGAAAGGAGAACGCTCTCGATCTGGGTGGGGAACACGTTCACCCCGCGGATGATGAGCATGTCGTCGGAACGTCCGCTCACCCGCTCCATGCGCGGATGGGTGCGCCCGCAGGGGCATTGGTCGTAGAAAAGACGGGTGAGATCCCGGGTGCGGTACCGGATGACCGGGAACGCTTCCTTGGTCATGGACGTGAACACCAACTCGCCCAACTCGCCTTCCGGCAGCGGTTCGAGCGTCAGGGGGTCGATGATCTCCGGATAGAAATGGTCCTCGAAGACATGGAGGCCATTCTGCTCCATGCACTCGGCGGATACCCCGGGGCCGGTGATCTCGGTGGG
>CAYRTQ010000358.1:0-717 GCA_964426865.1 uncultured bacterium | reverse complement strand
GGTGATCCCCAGCCGCTGCTCGATCTGATGCCGCATTTCGTTGGTCCAGGGTTCGGCGCCGAAGAAACCGCGGCGGAGCTTGATCCGGTTGCGATCCACACCCTCCTGCTGCATGACCTCGGCAATGTTGAGCGCGTAGGAGGGGGTGCAGGCGAGAGCGGTGGTCCCGAAATCCTGCATGAGCATGATCTGGCGACGGGTATTGCCGCCCGAAATCGGGATGACCGTGGCGCCGAGCAACTCCGCGCCGTAATGCGCGCCCAGCCCGCCAGTGAAGAGACCGTACCCGTAGGCGACCTGTATCACGTCCTCGTTGCTGCACTCGCCGCAGGCCAGGGTGCGCGCGATGACTTCCGCCCACACCTGGATGTCGTTCTTCGTATACGCCGCGACAATCGGCTTGCCGGTGGTGCCGGAAGAGGCGTGGAGACGCTGGATCTGGGAGAGGGGGAGGGCGAAGAGGCCGAAAGGATAGTTGTCCCGGAGATCGAGCTTGTTTACGGTCGGGAACTTGGACAGATCGGAGAGCTTCTTGAAGTCGGAAGGCTTTATCCCCTTACGGTCGAATGCGTTGCGATAGAACGGCACCCGGTCGTACACATAGTTCAGCATGTACTTCAGACGGTCGTACTGGAGTATCTTCCGCTCCGCCACGGGCATGGTCTCGCATTTTTTGTTCCACATACGCTAACTCCCCAATTTATATGGCACCCTCTA
>CAYRTQ010000357.1:4511-4749 GCA_964426865.1 uncultured bacterium | reverse complement strand
GGGCCGCCCGGGCAACCGAATGACCAATGTAGTGGCACCAGTACCGGTCGTCGACGGCGCGGAGGAAATGCTGGGGTTCCGCCATGTCATGATACAGGATTCGCAGCGTTCCGTCAGCTTCCGCACGTTGCGACGGGTCTCCTTCGCACAGGCAGCGGGTGAGACCATACGGCACCACGTAATCCGTGTTGCGGGCGTTGAGCATCCCGAGCCCTGCACCAAGCGACGAGACACATTG
>CAYRTQ010000357.1:0-4485 GCA_964426865.1 uncultured bacterium | reverse complement strand
AGACCGAGAGTGCGCGCAGACAAGGCTTCAAACACACCCCCGGATACCAATTCCGGAGCGACTTTGCGCACCCAGGCAAGCGCTGCGAGTCCGGCAACCTGCTGGTTGGCTGCCTGCGGTTCGAAGCGTGCCGCCAACTGGCGGGCGGCGATCCGCAGACCACACATGACCTCCGCGGATGGAATGACACCCGCATGCGCCAGCTTGGCCACCGCCAGGGTGTAGTCCACCAGCGCCTTCTGGCGCTGCATCCGCGCATTGGCGAGATCGTTCTGGTATACGAGCACCATGTAGCTCGTGCTCATGTTCTTCTGATACCGTTCCATCTCCTTGTCCAGCTTCTTCTGGTTGACCTCGGTGGAAAGGCTCATGGCCTCGATCTTGCTCCGCTGCAACTCCACATCCCGCACCGCCGCCCGTATCTCGACCTCCATGCTCTGTTCCAGGGTGCGGAGCGCGAGACCGGCCTTTTCCACCTCGATCACGCTCTTTTCGTGGGCGGCTTTCGAGGCGCGGTTGCCGATGGGATAGCTCAGGGTCAGCCCCAGCCCCCAGCCGTTGGTCTCGCCGTTGGAAATGTTGTCGAGAGAGCCGCCGTAGGTGTCGTCCGACCCGTTGAGACGGTACGAGGAAGTCAGGTCGAGACTGGGGAGCAATCCATTGCGGGCCGCCCCTTCCTGCAGCTTGCTCCTGTTCAGGGCGGTTTGGGCGGAGAGATAATCGGGACGGGATTTCAGCGCGTTCCCCAACAGCCGTTCCGGAGTCAGGTCCACTTCCCCCACGGTCGGACGGTCGGTCGGGACGATAATCCCGCCCGATCCATCAAGGTTGATGAGACGGGCCAGTTCCGCTTCCGTGTCCCGGACGGTTTTCTCGCGGTCGAGGACGTCCTGTTTACGGTCGATGACGGCGCTTTTCGATTCCAGGACTTCCGATTCGGTTTTCATTCCCAGCTTCATCTTCACTTCGTTCTCGGTCAGGAGGCTTTCCGCCTGGGCCGCCGCGGACCGTGCGACCTCCAGCGATTCGATGGCGTAGACCAGGTTCCAGTAGCTGCTCTCGATGGTGTATACGAGCGTGGCGGCCTGATCCCGGAGTCCCCATTCGGTTTCCTCACCGGTCAACCTCGCGATGTATATCTCCGCGTTCGTCACCTTTTTCCCGAATCCGTTCAGCAGCGGCTGGGAGAGGGTGAACGAGAAGCTCCCCGAATAGTTCTGCGTCTCGATGTTGCTCTCCGCCCGCGAGGTGGCGTACCCGAATCCCAGTTGGGCGCCGGTGCTCAGTTTTTTGCTTATGCCCAGGTCGAACCGCGAATTCTTGCTCTCGATTCCGGCCACGGGGATATAGGAGGTATAGTTCGGGCTTTTGGAACGCTCGTAGGATGTCTGGCCGGTCAAGGAAGGATCGAAAGCCGATTTCTGACGTTCGATTTCCCATTGATCCCTGCGAAGTCCGAGCGAGGCGGACCGCAGGTCCAGATTCTCCCGCATCCCGCGGTCGATACAGTTCCGCAAAGTCATCTCCGTCCGGCTTTCTTCCGCGCGCGGTGCGCCGACCGGGGAGAGCGCCGCCCAGGCGAACAACGCGCCCAGGAATATGAATATGTTTTTCCGCATGGAAATCTCCGTCCTTGTTTATGCCTCGGGCAGGGTTCCGGGTTCTTCCGTTCCCGGTTTCGGCGCGATCCGGCGTTTCAGCACCGGGACGTCGCGAATGATCCGTCCGTCGCGCATCTCGATGACCCGACGGGAGTATTCCGCTATATCCTGCTCGTGGGTTACCAGAATGATGGTAATTCCCTGATCGTTGAGTTCCTGAAACAGCGCCATGACCTCGATGGACGTGGCGGTATCGAGATTCCCGGTCGGTTCGTCGGCCAGGATGATCGCGGGATCGTTCACCAGCGCCCGGGCGATGGCCACCCGCTGCTGCTGCCCTCCGGATAGCTGGTTCGGCTCGTGATCCATCCGTTCCCCCAGTCCGACCCGGGTCAGCGCTTTGGCCGCGCGGTCCCGAAAATCCTTCGTCTTCTGCGTCCGGTTGTAAAAGAGCGGGAGTTCCACATTCTCCAGCGCGGATGTCCGCGGGAGGAGATTGAAACCCTGGAATACGAAACCGATCTTGACATTGCGTATATCGGCGTATTCGTTGCGGCTCAGATTCCCCACGCTGATCCCGTCGAGAAAATACTCTCCCGAGGTGGGACGGTCCAGGCAGCCCAGCAGATTCATCAGGGTCGATTTCCCCGATCCGGACGCGCCCATGATCGCCAGGAACTCGCCCCGCCCGATATCGAGCTGTATCCCTCTCAGGGCGTGCACCTCGATATCGCCGACATGATATATTTTTTTCAAATCACGAATTTGTATGACCGGCTGCATGGGTTATCTCCTCATCATCGGGCCCATCATTCTCATGTCCGCCCGTTTGGAGGAAGAGGTTTCCGTGGTCTCGGCGATGGAACTGATCACCTGCATCCCTTCCCGGATGGCGTCCGAGGTGATCTCCGTCATCTTGCCATCGGTAATTCCCTTCTCCACGGGAATCTTTCGCAACCCGCCGTTCTGACCGGAAACCCAGAGTACGGTTTCGCCGTTTCCGTTTCCCCCCGCCGAAGCGCTCGCCTGCGCGGTTGCACGTTCGGCTCCCGCCTGCGGAGCGGCTCCATTCCCGGAGGGCGCTCCCTGCGGAGGCGCACCGTTCCCGGAGGGAGCCGCGCCCGGTTTCCCCATGTCCGCTTTGGCGGAGCCGGGGCCACTCCCGCCGGTCATTCCCGCGGGGTGGATCAGGGATTCCGAGGGTTTCACGCGGAGCGCGCTATTGGCCACGAGAAGAACATTCGTCCGCTCCGCCACAATGAAATCGAGGGTGGCGGTCATGCCGGGCAGGAGCAGCTCCTCGTCGTTGCGGGCGTCGACCACCGCGGTATAGGTGACCACGTTCGAGATGGTTTCCGGCTGCAACCGGACCTCCCGCACCACTCCCTCGAATGTTTTGTCGAAATGGGTCTCCACGCTGAAACGGACATTCTGGCCCTTGGTGATCTGGCCGATGTCGCTCTCATCCACTTTGGCGTGGATTTCGATCTGGGCAAGATCTCCCGCAATGGTGAACAGGGTGGGGGTGGAGAAGCTGGCGGCCACGGTCTGTCCCTCTTCCACGCTCCGGTCGATCACCTTTCCGGAAATGGGGGAGCGAATGACCGCGTAGGCAAGGTTCTGGTTCGCCCGCTCCAGCGAAATTTTCGAGGATTCGAAGGCCGAGCCGGTGGTCTTTGCCGCGGTCTCGTAGCCGAGCAGTTCGTATTCCGAGATGTACCCGTGACCGAGAAGCTCCTTGTAGTAACTGTATTCCTTCTTCGCCTTCTCATACTCCGCCTCGGATTTGATGTAGTTCGCGCGGGATTCCCGAACCGCGGAGGCGAGCAGCGTGGTGTCCAGAACGGCGAGAACCTGCCCTTTCCGAACCACGTCGTTGAAGTCCACATAAATCTTGTTGATGATTCCGGAAACCTGGGTCCCCACTTCCACGGTGCTGACCGGCTTGATCTCCCCGGTGGTGGAAATCGTGCTCTCGAGATTTCCACGGGAGACCGTGGTATACTCTATGATCGGGGCCGAGGCGGCCTTGTGCTTCGCCCGGAAAGCCCCATATCCGATTCCCAGGATTGCCAGCAATCCGACAATCCACACGATTCTTTTCATACTGTTCTCCTTGAAATACCGCTGTTGCCGTCCGGGTTGCATGCATTTCGGAAGCATGTTTCCGAAACCGGATATACAGGGTGAATGTACGGGTTTTGAAATGATTCCATTTATTGCTTTGTTAATTTGATGATTTGTATTGGAGGATGGTTTATTCTGGCTTAAAAATTGATTTAAAAAATTTTGTAAACTATCATAATTACTTGTATAACAAAGGATAGCAAATAACATTCGATATGCTTTATAAATTGTTGTGAAATATAATTTGATAATTTTTATTCATATTTATTAAGTTGTTTCATGGAATGTAAATGACCGGTAAATAAACATTAATATTTGTAAGCATTTCCGGCATGCGGAGTGTGAATCGCAGCGGAAAGGATGGAAGGAGAAATGCCGCGGGGACAAAAAAAACTGGTTGTTCCGGATCAGAAGGGATGATCCGGGACAACCGGCAACGTACGCGGAAGCGGTCGTGAAATCATTCGTACCGCAGCGCGTCGATGGGGTTGAGCGCCGCCGCCTTTCGCGCCGGGTAGTATCCGAAAAAGATTCCCACCCCGGCGGAGAACAGGACCGAAAGCAGCACGATCCCGGTGTTGATGACCGTGGGGATGCCCGCGAACGCGTTCAGCGCGGCGGCCACCCCGAACGCGGTGAGGATTCCGATGAATCCGCCCGCCAGGCTCAGCACCACCGCTTCGAGGAGGAACTGGGTCAGCACATCGCCCCCCCGCGCCCCGACCGCCAGCCGTATGCCGATCTCACGGGTGCGTTC
>CAYRTQ010000356.1:0-4755 GCA_964426865.1 uncultured bacterium | reverse complement strand
CCGTCCAGGGCTCGAACGGGCTGTGATAGTCGAATACCAGCGCCACCGGGCTGGCTTCGGCGGTGATCTCGTGCAGGTCGGCGAACGTATAATCGAAGGGGCTGCGGTATTCCTCCGCCATCTTCCGCGGACCCTCGTACAGACGGCGCAGACCGTCAATATTCCCTTCCATGAGGCCGGGAGCGATGAACGAGGGGAACCGTACGGTCGCGGTGCCGATATAGAGATGGTAGATCATGTGGGTTATGCCCAGATACCGGAGCGCGGCGAGATTGCTGTATTCCCCGGCCTCCAGCGGGACATTCATACGGTCATAGAACGTCCGTATGCGCTCCGGAACGCGGTTCAGCCCCATGTAGGGGTTGAAAAGCGGCTTTTCGTGGTAGCTCTGGTAATACACGTAGCCCTGATAGAGATTGCCGTTCACCCGTTTCAGCGGAACCTCGATGACCGCGGACTTCTCCGGCAGCGCCTTGACCTTGGCGTACACTTCCGGGGTCTGGGTCAGGTTCACCGAGAGGAAGGGCGGGACCAGCGAATATTCCAGCAGCATGCCGAAACAGACCAGTCCGAGGAACGCCGCGACCGTACCCGCGGTCTTCATGCGCGAAACAAGGAACGCGGTTCCCATACCCGCCAGACCGGCCGCTCCGAACTGGACATACGCCTTGTAGAGCAGAATCCGGCGTGCGAAGGGGGCGTAGATGTGGATCAACCCCGAGGGCGTGGGCAGCCCGAAGAGACTCGGCCCCATCGTGGACCAGAACGCCACCGCGGAACCGGCCAGGAAGAACCACCGCGCGGCGCCCCTTCCCTTGAATACCCCCACGAGCGCCAGGATCATGGCGATATAGCCGATATAGGCCACATTGCTGTCGGAATTCTTTTCCGGACGCGGAACAGCGTCCCAGTAAGTTTCCTTGTAATCGTTCTTGAGCAGGGCGCTGCGGGGGTGCGGTACGAGATAGTCGGTCGGGAGAAGCGAGAGATTGGCCAGTTCGGCGGCGGACCGCACCTGGTAACTGGCGGATGCGCTCCCCCCGATGATCACCTTGTAATACACGCCGAAAACGACCGTCACGCAGGCCAGCGCCACCGCGGCCTTTCCCCAGGCCCGCATCGCCCCGGGAGCGGTGATATCACGCGCGAACCCGCCGAATCCGCGTTTCTCCCCCCAGATGCGCCATGCGGCGTACACCGCGAGCAGCACTATGGTCTGCACCGGCAGGTACACCAGATAGTACGGCATGGAAAAGAGAATGGTGCAGGCGAGGAACACCCCGGCGAGAATGATGTCCTTCCAGCTCCGGCTCTCGAAGAACCGGAAGAGGAAGAGGAAGAAAAACGGTATCCACTGCACCTGGGTGGAATCGAACGTGGTATAGGACCGTACCAGCATATTGGGGCAGAAGGCGTACACGATGCCCGCCGCCACTCCGGCCGCCGCGCTTTTCGTCACATGGCGCACCAGCAGGAACATCCCCAGCCCGGAGAGGATGAGGTTGCCGAGAATGACCACGTTATAGCTGAAAAGGAAGCCGAAAATCACGGTGACCGGGAGCATGAGGAAGCCGGTGAAATTGGCGAAGAACATTCGTGACCCGAACGGCGCCGCGAAGAAGGGTATGGAAAGCGGCGAATGCAGCCCGAGGACCGCTTCCCGCATCCACCAGAAATAGTAGTGGATGGAGGCGAAAAGGTCAGTGGACACGTGGTCGTAGAATCCATAGATGCTGCTGTTCATCCGGAAGATGAGCGGGAATGTCAGAATGCACGCGAGAAGCGTGTACAGCCCCAGCGCCCAGAGCGCCGGACGTTTCGGGGAAAAGGCGAATCCCTTCCCCTCAGTCGCGGGCTTACGCTCCATCGGGGCGGGTTTCTTCGGTTTTGCGGACACGAGGGTTCCTTTCAAAGAAATGCACTTGCCCCGCAAATTCGTAACCCGCGGGACCGTGCGGCCGGATTGACGCCTGAGAACGCAAAAAAAGAATATACGCACTCCGCGCGCCGTCCGCAAACATTTCCACGGTGCGGGATTACCTACGGGAACGGGCCGCGCGCATTTCACCGGCGCGAGCTTGCCGGCGACTGTCCGTCCTTTTCCAGACAGGGGAAATACCGGCATACGGTTCGCGTACGCACGCCGATGCCCTCACCCGGCCTGCGGCTACCCTCTCCCCCGCGAAATGACGCGCGGGCGAGGGAAAAACGCTTTGGGCAAGGCTTGTGAAGAGTATACGCGCTCAAAAAGGAGAAATTTTCTTACCGCTTTGCATTCTCTCCCGACCTGTTTTTGAAAAGCTCTCCTTTCCCTCTCGCCCGCGCGTCATTTCGCGTGGGAGAGAGGGCGGGGAAAGAGGGTGGGGAGTGAGGGCAAAACAGCGCCCGTGATTTCTCCATGCCAAAACCCGGATAGTGACATGCGGGAAGAGTGAAAATACGAAATATTTATTCAAGAAATCATTATCAATAAAAATTTCTCCAAATATTTCTTGACACGGATGCACCGGTTTTATATTTTAGAGAAAAATATATTGATACAGATTTCTCTATTGCGAAAGGCCCCATGTCATGAACTCCGATATCAAACCTTTCCCCGTTCCCGCCCTGCGGCGTCTCCCCTCCTATCTCCGGTTTCTCAAGAAACTTGCCGAGACCGGAAGAGATGTCGTTTCCTGCACCCATATCGCCCAGGACCTCCGTCTCGATCCCACCCAGGTTCGCAAGGACCTGGAGATGACCGCCATCATCGGGCGTCCCCGCATCGGATACCCCGTGGCGGAACTCATCGCCGCCATCGA
The DNA here is from genome assembly GCA_964426865.1 of uncultured bacterium. Taxonomy (GTDB): domain Bacteria; phylum Latescibacterota; class Latescibacteria; order Latescibacterales; family Latescibacteraceae; genus JAWLHT01. Next base: position 1,954 of record CAYRTQ010000356.1, on the reverse strand, counting down.
GGAGTTCCTTGGCTGGAATAACAGCCGCGACGCTTTCCTGGCCGGAGCCGGAAGTCTCGGCGCGGCGCTGGCCGGGTACAAATCCTTCCGCGATTACGGACTCAACATTGTCGCGGCGTTCGACTCCGATCCCGAAAAAATCGGCAAAATGCTCCGCGATCTCGAAATCCTGCCCTCGTTCAAGCTTCCCGAGCTGGCGGAGCGCATGCATATCCACATCGGCATCATCGCCACTCCCGCCGAGGCCGCCCAGGATGTGGCCGATCTCATGATTTTCGGCGGCATCCAGGCCATCTGGAATTTCGCCCCGGTCAGCCTCGTCGTTCCGGAGGGAACCATCGTGGAGGATGTCCATCTCTCCTCCTCCCTCGCGGTGCTCACCTCGCGGCTCACCGGAGCGCAGCGGGTGCAAAAATAAGGAATCCGTCCCGCGCAAGGTCGCGGGGACGGGGAAAAGACTTTCTGTTACAGGATAATTCATCAGGAGAAATTCCATGACGCAGACCACCGCCAGTCCCCATCATATGGTGCGCAAGTTCGAGAAAGTCTGCCAGATTCTCGACGCCTACAAGCGCGATTCATCACGGCTCATTCCGATTCTGCAGGCCATCCAGGAGGAGTACCGGTACCTTCCGGAGGAAGTGCTCACCTATGTCGCGACCTCGCTGAAACTCTCCCCGGCGCGGGTGTACGGGGTCGCCACCTTCTACGCCCATTTCGCGCTGGAGCCCAAGGGAAAGTATATCGTCCGCCTTTGCGACGGGACCGCGTGCCATGTAAAACAGTCCATTCCCATTCTCGAGGCGCTCCGGGCCAAGCTCCATCTTGATGAGCGCAGAGCCACCACTCCGGACATGCTGTTCACCGTGGAAACCGTCTCCTGCCTGGGCGCGTGCGGTCTGGCCCCGGTCATGGTAATCAACGATGATGTGCACGGCCAGATGACCCCGGAAAAAGCGGTGGCGCTGGTGGATGCCATCCTGGAAAAGGAGGGGGCCCGATGAACGGGACAACGGTCGATCTGAAGAAAATTGCCGAAAACTATGCCGCGGACGCGGCCAGGGTAACCCGCCGTATCATCCTCTGCGCCGGAACGGGGTGCGTGGCCAATGGCGCGCTGAAAGTACGCGAGGCCTTCATCCGTGAAATCGGGACGCGCGGGATTCCGGTGATCGTGGAAATGGGGAATGACGCCGAGGTGCATGGCGATGAAGAGGTCCTGGTATCCCGGAGCGGGTGCCAGGGGTTCTGCCAGATGGGGCCGCTGGTACGGATCAATCCCGATGGCATTCTCTATACCCGGGTGACCGTCGCGGATGTCCCCGAAATCGTGTCCGAAACCCTGATCGGCGGGCGCACGGTGGACCGCCTGCTGTACCGCGATCCCCGCACCGGCGAGTCCTGCCGCGGCAATGGGGAGATCGCCTTCTACCGCCGTCAGTCGCGCACCGTGCTCAAATCCTGCGGCAACATCGATCCCGGCGACATCCGCGAGTATATCTCCAACGGCGGGTATTTCGCCGCGGAACGGGCCTACCGCGAGATGACCCCCAAGGCGGTCTGCGAGGAAATGACCCTTTCCGGCCTGCGCGGACGCGGCGGCGCCGGATTCCCCACCGGGAGGAAATGGGATCTCGCCCGCGTTCAGCCCGGTCCGAAGAAGTATATCATCTGCAACGGCGACGAGGGTGACCCCGGAGCGTTCATGGACCGCAGCGTCATGGAGGGCAACCCCCACAGCGTGATCGAGGGCATGATGATCGCCGCGCGGGCCATCGGGGCCAACGAAGGCTTCGTCTATGTCCGCGCCGAATACCCCCTGGCGGTGGAACGGGTGCGGCGCGCGGTGGAATGCGCGGAGGGAATGGGCATTCTCGGGGACAACCTGTTCGGCTCCGGACTCTCCTTCCGTCTGCATGTCATGGAAGGTGCGGGAGCGTTCGTCTGCGGCGAA
>CAYRTQ010000355.1:0-4764 GCA_964426865.1 uncultured bacterium | reverse complement strand
TTCCACTTTACGGCGGTCTCCGGGACTGTAGAACAGGATGCACTCCGCGGGGAGGCCGTCACGCCCCGCTCTCCCCGTTTCCTGATAGTATCCCTCGATACTCCGGGGCAGGTCGCAGTGGATGACAAACCGCACGTCCGGCTTGTCGATGCCCATCCCGAACGCGATGGTGGCAACCATCACCTGAACATCGTCCCGGATGAACATGGTCTGGTTCAGGGCGCGCACCTCCGCGGGCAGACCCGCGTGGTAGGGAAGAGCGCGGATGCCGTGACGATACAGCCAATCCGCCAGTTCCTCCACCGATTTGCGGCTCTGGCAATAGATGATGCCCGATTCCTCGCGATGGGAGAGAAGACGGCCGAGAATGTGTTCGTACATCTCGTCGGTTTTCTCATGGACCCGGTAGAAGAGATTCTTGCGGTCGATGCTGGCCCGGTGAATCCGGGGCTCGTCCATCGCGAGCAGACGGATGATGTCCTCGCGGACTTTCGGGATCGCGGTCGAGGTGAGCGCGATGAGCGGGACCTCCGGAAAGTACGACTTGAGCATGTCCAGCTTACGGTATTCCGGGCGGAAGTCGTGTCCCCATTCCGAAATGCAGTGCGCCTCGTCCACCGCAAACAGGTTGACCCCCGCCTGATGGAGGAGTTCGATGAAACTCGGGAGAGCGAATCGCTCCGGGGAAACGTACAGGATTTTGAGACTGCCGTCCAGTATCCGCGCCACCACCCCGGTGACCGCGCCGTGGTCCATCGAACTGTTCACCGTCGCCGCGGGGATGCCCGCCTCGGTGAGGCCGTCCACCTGGTCTTTCATGAGCGAAATGAGCGGGGAGATCACCACGGTCAGTCCTTCGCCCATGACCGCCGGGAGCTGGTAACAGATGGATTTGCCGCCGCCGGTGGGCATGAGTACCAGGACGTCGCGACGGTCGAGCACATCACGGATGATGGCTTCCTGGAGAGGCCGGAATTCGGTATAGCCGAAATAGTGTTGCAGCGCTTTTTGCATGGGAATTGTAGATCGGTAGCCGGGAAAGGGTGTGGAACGAACGGGAAACCACGAAATGAAAGAATGCAGGCATAGTATAATAAATAACACATTAATGGGCAAGAGGAATCTGTGGCCGGGATGATCCGGCGCATAGTGGAATGAACCGGCGGACGCCGTTTGTATCGTATCGGGGCATGCCTTTGCGGTTGTAGTATTTGCGAAAAACGCCCTTTCACGGAAAAAGCCACGGTTTCCCGTGGCTTTTTCACCGCTTCGTTTCTTCGCGAACCGTTTCCTACGCCAGCCGGGACTGGGCCTTCCGCAAAAGGTCCGCCACCGGAATATGGTAGGGGCAGGCTTTTTCGTAAACGCCGAGATCTTCTGCGGCTTCCACCTTGACCGGCTCCGGCAGGCGGGCGTACATGGCGCGGGCTTGTTCCGGCTGACGGTATCCGGTGTGGTACATGGAATAGCGGAGGATGTCGGAAACCGCGACGCCGTTCGGGTTGGCCTGCTCGCAGGCGCCGCAGAACCGGCAGAGATATCCGCCCGCGCATTCCGCGAACTTCTTCATGCCCAGTTCCTCAGCGGTGGTGAGTTCGCCGCCGATGGCCTCGATATTCTGCTTCAGCTCCTCGAAAGAATAGAGCAGGTTGCCGAATGCCAGAACTCCCGGAACCGCCAGTGACCAGTGGATGAGCGCGGTGGCGATGTCGCCGTCGGTGGGCAGATATTTGGAAACCTCCTCTTTCAGGTTGGGGACTTCCTTCCAGGTGTCACGGCTGCCGAGGAACACTTTCATGGCGGTGATGCCGATATTCTTGTCCTCGGCTTTCTTGATGGTGGCGAGATACTTGTCGCGCGGCGGATGGTAGTCGAACTTTTCCTTGGTGAAATAGTCCATGGGAACGATGGGGTTCACCGGGACCTGGATGACATCGAAAAGATCGCTGTCCACCGCCGCCTCGAACACCTCGGCGGTGTTCACGTGCTGGGACATCATGAGCACGCGGGTTTTTCCCTGCTTCTTGAGTTCCTCGAACGCCTGGATGGCGCCGGTCTTGTTCTTGAAGTCTTCCGGATGACGGTACATGGAGTGAATCTTGAACCCGTCGATCATCTTCAGTCCGGTTTTCTGAAGAGAGCGCTCGAAGATTTCAATCGCCTTGTCCTTCTCCAGGCTGGCGACCGTGGTATCGCAGCAAAAGGAATCGCGCGGGATCTTGCGGAAGAGTTCATAGGGCGCCGGTTCGGCCCAGTGTCCGATCTTGTGCCAGTAGTTCACTCCGGAGGCAAGCGCCGCCTCGTACATTTTTACATCGGTCATCTGGTCGCCCAGGAACACCGAGGCCTTGATACCACTCCGTCCCAAGGTGACATACTTCATCTTGCTGTTCTCGCAGCCCAGTTGCGAGAAACCCAGGGAACCGACCGCCGCGGCGGCCGGTACGGTTTTCATGAAGGTGCGGCGGGATACCGGTTTCTTTCCTGACGAGTCTGACTGCGGATCGTTATTCTCGTTCTGCATCGGGTTCCTCTGTGGTGAAGTGACAAAGCGGCGGGTCTGCAAAGATATAAAGAAACGAAAGCTCTGAAAAATTCCCCTCTCTCCGGCAAGCCGGAGGGAGGGGGAGAAAGTCGAAGCGAACCTGTCCGGATCGGAACATGCCTTCCGGCTCATGGCTTCTTTCCTACTTCTTTTCCTCGAATTGCTTGAGCCGTTCTCCGACAGCGGTGAGCAGGGAAATGGCCTGTTTTTCATCCGTGATTCCCATGGCAGGGAGAGTCCGCGGTAGGGAAGCTGTCCCTTGACACCATCGACATCGCCCACGATCACCATCGAGGCGCCGGTCATCTTGCCCTCGAAGCCCTTGTAGATTTCACGGGCCTTGTCCTGATCCGGGGTCAATCCGATGAACACCCGGACTTCCTTCTTCTGCCCGGGTTCCTTGTAGAGCGCGGTGATCCCCCGTCCCATGAAGGAGTAGCTGATGAGACTCTCATCCACATAGCGCTCCGAATGGGGCGCCAGCCCCTGCGGAGGAAAGAGCGCCGTCTCGGGCGGAAGCGCTTTTTCGCCCGGGAGCATTCCATCGACCCAGACGGCCAGAAGCTTCATGGCGTCCATATCGTCCTCGCCGCCGGTGAGGGGGATGACCTCCACGTAGTACTTGTCCTTGTAGAACACCGTGAGGTAGTCGATGATCGCGCCCTCCACCCCGGCGGAGTAATTCTTGGCGTCCTCCTCGCGCTGCTGGCGGAAGGCCCCGAACGCGGAAAGCCTGCTCCCCAGCTCATAGATATCCACGGTGTAGGTTCCGCCGGCCTTCTGGTAAACGCCGTGCTCCAGACGAGTGAAACCGTAGCTGTTGTAGAACACCGCCTGGCCGTCGATGTACTCGTAGAGGTTGTTACGGTTGTAGAAGGCGACCGGCTCCTTGGAGGTGAATCCTTGCGGGATCTCCTTGAGGAACTGGGCTGTCTCGCCCGCCGTCACGGCCGCCGCGGCGATGAGCAGAATCGCGGTCAACCCCGCGGTTTTCCATACAGCGGATATTTTCATGCAAACAACTCCTTTGCTCTCCGTATGTTCTCGGTGAGATTCAAACCGTTCACGCATTTCACCGTGCATTCATCGCATTTGCCGCAGATATCCACCCGCGAGGAAGGGGGAAGCTGGGTGTAGTTCTCGTGCGCCAGCGCAAGATTCTTGTAGCCGTACGCATATTCGATGCAGCGGTTCACCTCGCACACGTCCACCCCGAAGGGGCACTGTCCCTGGCATCCGGTGCAGCCCGACACGCCCCGGCAGTAACCGTCACGGGGAGCTTCGACATGACGGTGCATTTCATGGCTTTCGAGGAGGGCGAGCTTCATTCCCATGACCGCCAGATCCTCTTCGATCTCCTCGAACGCTTTCACTCCGGGAATGGTGGTGTCCACGTACTTGTTCTGGAGCACCCATTTGAGCGCCGCCTGCTGGATGCTGATATCCCCCATGTTGTGGTTGGGATACCCTTTATTCTTGTCCTGGGTCTTCATGGCGATTACGGAAAGACCGGCTTTACGGGCCCGCTCGATCGCTTTGGTGACCTCGATGCCGGATTTGTAGTTGTACCCGATGAGTACGGATTCCCAGAACTTGGAATTGGTGATGGTGTCGCAGAGTTCGGCCTGGTTTTTGTGGATGGAGACGCCGATGAATCGGGCAAGGCCGTCCTTCTTCGCCTGCTCGAAAACCTTCATGTGCTCCTCGTTCATGATCTGCGCGCTCTCGTCGGGCATGTGCATGTACAGGATATCGACATAATCCATCTGGAGGCGCTTGAGCGAGGTTTCCATCATCTGGCGGACTGTTTTGGCGTCACGGCCAACCGCGTGGACTTTCGTGGCGACATACACCTTTTTCCGCCCGAAATCCTTCAGCACCTTGCCGAGAACCTGCTCGTTCACCCCGTTCATGTAACCGTGGGCGGTGTCGAACCAGTTGATTCCGGCATCGAGACCGGCCTTGATGAGTTCGGCGGAATGGCGGCGGGACGCGATGCCCAGGTGCTCCATGTGGGTCTGGAGGCGCGGGGTGGCGGTGGCTTCAGGGGCTTGACTTCCACCGGGATTCTGGGGCATAGTGTTGTGCATGGGATTGATGGATCGCGACTACATGAGGCCCGGCGGATTGCGGGCCGGAAAGCCGCCGAGGAGGCCGAAGCGCTCGCTCGCCGCGGCGTTCCGGTTCTGGATCGCCCGGTTGCGGTTGCGGCTGCGGCG
>CAYRTQ010000354.1:0-4768 GCA_964426865.1 uncultured bacterium | reverse complement strand
TACCCATACCAGACTGCGGAGAGCCTCTTTTTTCTTCTTTCAAAGCCTCATATCCGGAGATGATGTCGAGCAATTCCGCGGTGATGGAGTTCTGGCGCTGCTGGTTGAATTCCCGTCCCATCTCTTCCAGATGGTCGTCGATATTCCGCTCCGCCGCCTGCATGGCGGCCAGGCGTCCGGCATTTTCGGCGGCCAGGGAATCCACAAAGGCCCGGTAGAGCGCGATATGGAGGTGTTGTCCGATGAGCGAGGAAAACAGGCGTCCCCAATCCATGGTATACATCGGGAGGGTGAGCGAGACTCGCGGCCGTTCTTCCAGGCTCCGCAGCCAATCCTTGTCCAACGGGAGCAGGCGCACCATTTCCGGGCGGTACTGTGCCCCGGAAACCGGACGGTTGTGAAACAGGAGCACCCGTTCGATCCCTTTTGACCGCCACTCCTCGATGATCAGCAATACCTCCCGCAGGATATCCGGGATACCGGTGAGTGAATTGGGAAAGGGGAGCTGCGCATCCACTGCACCGTGTTCCCCGATGACCGGCGCGACCCGGTCCCCGAGCGCCAGAACGGTTCGGTTTTCCCCCGGAAGAGACGCTTCCTCCATTTTCTCCAAGGCGAATTTCGCCACGAGGTCGTTGAACTGCCCGGCAAGTCCCTGCTCGGAACCGAATACGATGGCGCCGAGTTGACCGCTTGTCACGGCCTTGAGCGATCCCGTTTCTTCCGGACGTTCGCGAAAGAGCATCCGCAGTCCCAGGTCCGTGGTGCGACGGTATTCCTCCAGCGATTCCACCGCCCGATCGAACTGCCGCACATTCACCATGGCAAGGATTTTCATGGTCCTCACCACGGACCGGAGCTGCCGAATATTGCCGATTTTACGGCGGAGTTCCTCCAGGTTTTCCATGCGGTCCTCGCGAACGGTTTTCCCCGCGATCTTCCAGCCTTCGCCGTTCCCGGCGGGACCGGGGACTCGACGGGAGAGCGACGGTGGTCAGGAGGACGTGTCTCCCTTTGTTTTCAGATCATCCGTGCTCTCCCGTATCAGGCTCAGCAGCGCCTGTTTGTCTTCGCCGCTCAGCTTTTCACCCGCAAGGATACGGGCGCTCACCTCGGGCAGACGCTCGCGGAGAACGTTCCGGATTCGTTCCTCCGCCTCGCCGATTCGTTCGATGGGCATATCGTCGAACACTCCTTCCGATGCCGCGAGGAGCGCCGCGATCTGTTCGGGAACCGGCTTGGGATGATACTGTACCTGTTTGAATACCTCGCGTACCCGCCGTCCGTGTTCGAGCGTGCGTCGGGTTTCCTCCTCCAGGCGGGTTCCGAACCGGGAGAACGCCTCCAGTTCCTCGAACTGGCTGTAAGAGAGGCGGAGATTCCCCGCCACCTCGCGGTAGGCGGGAAGCTGGGCTTGCCCCCCCACCCGTGAAACCGACCGTCCCACATCCACCGCGGGGAGAAGCCCCTGCTGGAACAGGTTGGGCGAGAGATAAATCTGGCCGTCGGTGATGGAAATAAGGTTGGTCGGGATATATGCCGATATGTTCTGCGCCTCCGTTTCGATGATGGGCAGCGCGGTGAGGGTGCCGCCGCCGAGTTCATCCCGAAGATGGGTGGCGCGCTCCAGCAGCCGTGAATGGATGAAAAAGACATCTCCGGGATAGGCCTCACGGGCGGGGGGACGCCGCATGAGCAGGGAAAGCTCCCGGTAGGACCAGGCGTGACGAGTGAGGTCGTCGTACACGATGAGCACATCCCGCCCCTGTTCCATGAAATACTCGCCAATGGCGGTCGCCGCATAGGGAGCGATATAGTTCAGCCCCGGGGTGTCCTCACCGGAGGCCGCCACCACAATGGTGTATTCCCGTGCTCCATTATTCCGGAGATTCTCGATGACCCGGGCGGTGGCGGAACTTTCCTGGCCGATGGAGCAGTAGATGCAGAGCACGTTCTGGTCGCGCTGGTTGATGATGGTGTCAATCGCCACCGCGGTCTTGCCGGTCTGACGGTCGCCGAGGATGAGTTCGCGCTGCCCGCGTCCGATTGGGATGATCGCATCGATCACCTTGATGCCGGTCTGGAGCGGAACGTTCACCGGCAAGCGGTCCATGATGGCGGGAACTTCCCGTTCGATCCGCCGCCTTTCCACGCAACGCGGGGCCGCCGCATCGTCCAGCGGATTGCCGAGCGGGTCCACCACCCTTCCCAGGAGTTCCTCTCCCACCGGCACATCGGCTACCCTCCCGGTTCGACGCACCTCGAACCCGGATTCGATGTTTCCCCCCTTGTCGAGAAGCACGATGGAAACATCCTCCTCCAGCCCCATGGCGATGCCCAACTGTCCCCCGGGAAATTGCGCCAGTTCCTCGAAACGGATTCCGGGCAGACCGGTCACCCGGATGATACTGCCGCTGACCGATTCAACGATCCCGATCTCGCGAACGGACAGTTCCGGAGTGTAGCCTTCCAGCGCCCGTTCAAGATCGGTCTCGACAGCATCCAGGATCGATCGCGGATCAGGGTAATCGTTCATGGGTATCCCCCCGGCTCACGGCTCATGACGGGGAATGCGGGATCCCGGTTTTCATGGAACAGCGGTTTCTGGCCGAACGGCGACCCGGATTACCCGGACGGTTCCGGTTCTCCGCGATTCGTCTCCGTTCCGCCCTTCTCACCCGTCCAGAGGTCATATACACCGCCGATCCGGTCTTCGAGATCGTCCAGATAGCTCTCCGCGCTCCAGGCGAGCTTGCTCCCGTTCACCCGCATTTCGATGCCGTAAATGATGTCGCCCGTCTGCTCGAATCGTAGCGCGATATCCGTGGCGAGGACCTCGCGCACCGCACCGGCAATCACATCCCGCGCTTCCGCTGTCAGGTCCCCCGCGCTCCGGATGACCACCTCGTTTCCGGCGCGCGCCAGGCTTTGTCTCAGTTCGCTCCGCTTTCCCTCGTCCAGGCCTCGTATCCGCCCGGCGAACGACTCCGAGACGCTGCGCTCCAGATCCTCCCCGGACAAGTCTCGCAGCACCGCGCGGGCGGCGTGGAGCGCCTCTCTTCCAATGTGTTTCCGTAGATCGCGGAAGAAAATTTCCCGGTTGCCTCGGAGCGCATCCTCCCATCTCGTCCGTTCCGCGTCCACCTCGGCCCGCGCCCGGTTCAAGAACTCCCGGCTCTGCTTTTCGGCGTCACGGCGGGCATGATCGAGGATTTTCCCCCGTTCCTCCTCGAGTTCACGGTGTTTGGCCCGCAGGGATTCCGCTTCCCGCTCCGCTTCCTCCTTTTTTCGCTCCGCCTCTTCACGTTGGGAGAGAATCAGGTTCTGGCGATTGTCCATGGCGTGAATGATACGGCGGTAAAGAAAGCGTTTCAGAAGGTACGCCAGGATGATGAAGTTGAGCAGTTGGGCGCCCAAGGTGAAGAAATCTATCTGCACGCTTATCCTCCCGGACGGGTTATGATATAATTCCAGAAGGGATTGGCAAAAATGAGGATGATGGAAATCACCAGAGAATATATGGCGCATGATTCGATCATAGCCAGACTGACGAATAGTGTACGGATAATCACACCTGATTCATCCGGCTGCTGCGCGATGGCGCTCAACGCCCTGGCAACCGCCAGTCCCTCGCCGATACTCGAACCGATGGAGCCGATCCCCATGGTCAGCCCCGCGGAAAAAATGGAAACCGCGCCGATCACCGTGGAATCAGTCATATTCGCTCACCCTTTCCGCTCCGCCGAGCCACGTGGATATTCCGCCTATCTTCGGAATACTCAGAGCCTATCCATACAGAGAAATCGTATAATTCGTGAGTTCCCGGCCCCCGATCCCTTGGGCCCTTGCCGCTCCGCAGGAACTGCGTTTACCCCCGGAGGGCGCGGGGTCCCCGCTCGTACGGAGGACGAACGGGGTGCATTGCGGGGGCTGCTTTCCCAGAGAAGGCTGTACTTTATTTACGGACAGCCATTTTCTCTGCACTCCAGATTCGGAGATGCCGTGATAGTGGATTCAGCGTATAATGCCGTTTCTCCCGCATTTTCATTTCCAGAGGCAACCTTGCCGGTCTTGTCCGGTTGCACCGGAAATCGAATCAAACAGCTTTCCCCACAGCGCCCTCGCACCCTTCTCTTACCCTTCAGTCCGTCGCACCCTCCATCCTGGAAGCGGCGGAGATGTAGACGGCGGACAGAACCGCAAAGATATACGCCTGTATTTGCCCGATAAGGAGACCGAACACCTGCATGACCAGGGGCAGCGCGAGCGGAGCAAAGGAAATCAGCAGGGCGCCGGTCATGGTTTCGCTCATCATGTTCCCGAAAAGTCGCATGGCCAGAGCCATTGTCCGTGAAAATTCCCCGATGATATTGAAGGGGAGCATAATCACGGTCGGGCGCAGATAGTGGCGAAGGAACCCGATTACACCCTGGCGCGTGATCCCGAACACCGGAACCGCGAGGAATACCGACAGCGCCAACGCTCCGGTGGTGTACAAGGATTGGGTCGGCGGACGATAGCCGGGCACGAAGGAGAGGAAATTGGAAAGGGCGATAAACAGGTACAGGGTCCCGATGAACGGAACGAATGGATCGGGATCCTGACGGGAAATATCCCGCACCTGGCCGCGGATGTTGGAGACGATGATCTCCATGAAATTCTGCCACCGCGAAATGCGCGGGGAGTCGCTGATGTTGCGGGTTGCCGCCAGCGACACGATAACCAGCAGAGCCATCACCACCCAGGTGAATACGATCGTGGCGTTCAA
>CAYRTQ010000353.1:646-4782 GCA_964426865.1 uncultured bacterium | reverse complement strand
CACGCTGACGGTCTATTCTCTTACCGGGCAGAAGGTGCGGACGCTCGTTTCCGGGTGGGTGAGCGCCGGGAAGCATACCGCGATGTGGGATGGGCGGGACGACTCCGGGGGCAAGGTCTCCTCGGGCGTGTTTATTGTCCTGCTGGAATCGGGCGGGAAGAAGGATTCGCGAAAAGCTCTGCTGCTGAAATAAACCCGAGTATACAGTTCCCGTTATCGGGGTCCGTAGGGGACTTTCGCCTCCGGTATTCCACTCCCCGCCACGGGGAACTGCTCCGTGCTTCCGCACGGTCACCCCTGCCCGGCGTACAACGAAAAAGGGGACCGGTCATCTCACCGGTCCCCCTTTTGGCTTTTTATGCCGCAATGACTACTTGTCTTCCTTCAGCAGGGTCTGCCATACCAGCTTGTACAGGGACCCGTCATCCCGCTGCATGGTGAGATGATCGTCGCCGTAACTGGTGGAACAGTCGATGATTTTACCGTCGGTAAAGCAGCCGACCACCTCGCCGATGAACAGATCATGCGACCCCATGGGAACGATGGCGCGCACCACGCACTCGTAGTTGATGGGGCATTCCACGATGTGCGGGGATTTGATCCGGCGTCCGGGACCAGCGGTCAGTCCGGCTTCCTTGAACTTGTCCACCGTGGGATCCTTGTGGCGGGAAAGGCGGCCGGTCGTGGAGATGGCGTTGCGCTGGGCCTCGGTGGGAACGTTCAGGACGAAATCCATGGTCCTGCGGACCATTTCCAGCGAACCGCGGATGTAATAATCCTTGTTGTAGTCCGTGGTGTTGATGCAGATGCCCAGCATGAGCGGCAGACGGTTCAGGAAACCCCAGCCGGTGAGCGGAATGATGTTCGGGGCGCCGCCGTCGGGATCGGCGACACTCACCATGATCGCGGAAACCGGGAGATACCCGGGAGTGGGGAAAGCTTCTTCGTAGCTCTTCGGGAGACTACGGTCGTGTTCAGTGTACACCTTGGCCATGCTGTCCTCCGGTATGAAATGATATGGGGAAAAACCAATGGTTGGCGCTTCCTCTACAGGTAGGAATAATACAGCATAACGGGCGGAAATTCAAGCGGTTTGCACGGTCATCCGGGGGAAATTCCGATAATCCGGGGAGTTCACAAGCCAATGCGGTACACGTTCAGGGGTATGCGACTTTCTCCGCTGGCTGAGGCAAGGGAACGGGTGGCCGGGGACCGATTTAAGACGAAATTGCGATCATATGAGTAATGCGAGAAGTAATTCAAGCAAGTAAGAATGGTTCCGCGGGATGAGTATGCGGCCCAGCGAGCCAACTGATTGTCTGAACGCCTGTTCTGGTGATTCGAATGATTGAACTGATGAAAGACTGATACAGGCATTTCTTTTCATCATCTTTTATCACTCGCATCACGCGCTTCACCGGTTCAGACAGGTTTCAAACACTTTCTTACCCGTTTGATCGCTCATTCGTATAAGAGCCTATCCGTAAATCAGGATATCGCCTTCTCTGGGAAAGCAGCCCTCTGCAACGCACCCCGTTCGTACTCCGTACGAGCGGGAACCCCGCGCCCTCCTATTTCTCCAGCAGGAACACCCGTGTTTCCGGGCCTTTCAGGTCGAAGACGATCTCGCTGGTCCCCTTCGAATACTGTTTCCCGGTGATGATGTCTTTCACCTTGAATTTCCCGGGCAGGACGATGCGTTTCCGTTCGGATTTGATGGAATGGAGCGCCACCACGGAGTTGTCCGCCATGAGCACGTCGTTGGTCTCGCACCAGACATGCGCCCCGGCGTACCGGGCGACATTCCGCCAGAGATCCGCCGGGAGATTTACCGCGGTGGTGAAAATGGCGGTGTAATCGCCCTCGCCCCGTGCGGCAATGCCCTCGGGACTCCGAGCCGCGCCCTTTCCGAACTCTTTCAGTCCGAGGCCGGTGTAGTTGTTCCCGCCCTTGGCCCAGGCCAGCCCCAGTTCCGTGCAGTTCTTCGGCATGAGCACGGGGCCATAGGCCAGCGGTCCCCCAATGACCATATCTGCGTTCAGCCCGCGGGTGACCGGATGCTCGAAATTGGAGATGAGAATGCGACGCTGGGCATTGGCCGGAAGCAGGTCGAAATCGAACCCGGTGAGTTTTTTCGCCGACTCCGTGCCGATTTTGACCCCGTCGGAGATGCCGGAACCGGGACCCCAGATCACCACCGCGCCATCGCGGAAGACCTTCTTTTTCAGCAGTTCGAGCCGCTTGTCGTCCACCCGGAAAAGGTTGGGGAAATAGTACACCCGGTGTTTCGGGAAATTGTCCAGTTCCAGATCATCGAGAAGGTAGATGCGGAAAGGCGTTCCGCACCGGGCCAGGCCCATTTTGTACTCCCACATCACCGCCTCGTTGAGGTAATTCCCGGAGCCGTTGGTTTCCAGCACGGATGAATCATCGAGAATCATGGCGATGCCCGGCATGGTCTCGTGCTTCCAGTTCAGGGATTCCCGTATGGCTTCCACCTGACGCTGGATGGTGGTCTGGATTTCCGGGGATTTGAACCAGTCCGACACCGACCAGGCGTGATGCCAGTAGGAGGTATATCCCCGAGTCCAGCCCGATGCGAAATTACGCCAGGTGATGGCTGCCCACTCCTTCGGGCTGCGGGCGGAGCCGAGCGACTTGGAACCGTCGGGATGCAGCGTTTCCCAGTAGCGGCTGTCCATCTCGCTCATGAAGTATTTGCCCCGGAGGACCGCGGTATCGGCCATGCCTTCCGGCTCGTAGACGCCGCCGACGCCCCGGGCCTGGTAATCGTGCGGGGTGACCATGCCGTCGAAACCGGAGGTGATGTCAAAAAGCCGGGTCACATCAAAGGAGCCGGACCCGGCCATGAGTTCGGGATAGGCCGGGCTCCAGGAGAAGCTCCGCTCCTGGCCGATGGCGAAGAATCCCAGCAGATTCCAGCCCGACATGGGCTGTTTGAGAGCGTCGTGGCAGATAAGCGTCCTGCGCGACGCGGCTCCGCCCATGGCCGCGCTCAACTGACGGAAACGCTGGTGGAAGAGGTCGCGGGTGAGTTCCAGGTAATCGCGGATCCCCTGATTATCCGCGGCGTTCTGCCAGTAGAGGATGGAGGAAACCTCCGGTACGGTCCCGCGAAGCTTGTCCCTGGGAACCTCCGCATTCTCGAAGGTGAGCGCGGAGTCACGGTAGGCGGCCCGCAGCGCCGGGACCGCGGCGTATTTCTTCTTGAGGAACTCCCGCCATTTCCGGGTCATGAGGGGATTGTGATCGTACATCCAACCTTCCGCCACCGGAATATGGCATCCTTCCGCCAGATGGAAATTGCCGTAGCCGACAACCCGGTTCGCCCAGGGACGGGATTCCACGAATCCGACCGTAGCGCCGCAGAACCGGCTGGCTGCCGTCCAGAAAGCATCGGAAGCCAGCGAGGGGGTATCCGGGACGGAACCGGTTTCGCTGATAAAGAAATCCGCCGGGTGGAGTTTCTTCCAGGAATTGGGTGGAGTGATGAAAACCCGGATGAAGAACCGGGCATTCGGGTCGCCTTTCAGAATGAGTTCCACCTGACGGTCGAGGCTGAAGAAGTCCGCCGGGGTTTTCACCACCGGGACCTTGTCGATGATGTCTCCGCTCCAGAGTTCATGGTCGTTCTCGAGCGTGCGGATATCCAGATGGTACATGCTGAATCCATGCGGGAACAGAAGGGGCGTGTACTTCGTGTAGAAATCCTCGGTGTACCAGGGGCAGTACCCCGGCAGAGCGTCCGGTTTCCCATCGATGAAGACCGTGGGACGGCCATTGTACATTTTCACTTCCACATCGGGGCCGCGCTGCTGCGCGGAGAGATCCCGGAGCGGGACGAGAACGGCGGCCGTCGCGAGCGCGAGGAACAGGATACGCATTCTCCGCATGGGTCGATTCCTTTTCCAAAGCTTTTCCAGGGTGGGACCGGCGGTCCGGTCGGGGAATCCGATTTCGTGTGCATGCCGTTTCCGGATGAACGTGACGGATGCATGCCGCTATTTCCCGAAGAAAATACATGGGCCCGCCCTCCGCAAGGGGAATCGGCGATTCAACAGGGAAAGATGACTGATGCGGATTCGGGGAGAATACGAAAAGATTGTCTGAACCGG
>CAYRTQ010000353.1:0-636 GCA_964426865.1 uncultured bacterium | reverse complement strand
GAACGCCCGTTCTCTCCGGAATTGAATCGATGCCGGTGCGCTTGTTTCGGCGCTTTCGTCTTGAGCGCTTTTGGGTTATCTTTATCACCGTGGAGATATGGTTACAGCATCGATACCAAACGAAGGGAGAATGATGGCGGAGCAGAAAGGTTCGCAGCACGCGGGATCGTCCAAACCCGCTGGAGGGGTGGATACCCCCTGGGCGTACAAGAAGCGGGACATCCCCGCTCATAAGAAGGTGCTCCGGGTCGGCTGGGTCGGTACCGGCCCCTTTTCGTTCTACAGCCACTATGTCCTGGTGATCAACACCATTTTCCGGGCGGATCACCCATATCTGGGGAGATGATTATTCCCGTAATTACAAGGGCAGTCCCGAGTGGGTGAAAAAGATGCTCGACTACTGGGCGAGCGAGGACCAGTCTCCCGCGGGGATCGCCCGCAAGTGCAGCATTCCCAATGTCTGCGGAGATTTCCGGGAAATGGCGGACTCGGTGGACGCCGCCATGATCATGGATTTCGACCGTGCCTACGAACTGGCGGAACCGTTCCTGCGGCGGGGGCTGCCCATATTCATCTGTTCTCCGGTGGCGGTGAGCGTCCCCGAATGCGAGCGGATTCTCGATCTCGCCCGGTCCA
>CAYRTQ010000352.1:0-4783 GCA_964426865.1 uncultured bacterium | reverse complement strand
GTGCACCAGGGTCGATCCGAAATACCCCGGCCATCCTTTCTGGCCGAAGAGCCGGGAGTTCCCGATACGCTTGAGCGGAAAGCCGGAGCGTTCGAACGCGCCGTGCAGGGTATCGAAGGAAACGTTCCGCGTGGTCACCCGCACCGCCATCTGTTCCAGTTCGGCACGCTCCGGAGCCGGATTCGGACGAAAGGCATTGCGGAGCAGAGCGGGAAAACGGTATATGGTGCAGAAAACGAGATTGAGTCCGAACAGGCCCAGCAATCCCAGGAAGAGCGGAGAGCCATAGACATTATCCAGCCGAAAAAGCTGGATCGGCAGAGAGATCAGGGGGCTGAAATGCTCGTCGTAGAACTCGACGGGCCTTCCCTGGGGAATGAGCGTACCGAGGACCGCAACCACGGCGATGGCGATCAGCACCACAAGGCCGAACTGGAGGGACCGCAGGGTGTCCAGGAGACCCGGGGATTTCGCGTCAGGAGTTTTGGCAGGCATATCGATTCTGTTTCCTCGCTGGATGTTAAACATTAGAGGAAACAATTATACTAATTTTCGAAGCAAAACACAATAGAAAAGAGTGCCGGAGCGAACCTCCGAAAAGAAGTCTTTGGCGCTTCGCGGTTTTCCATGGGTAGATGCAATGACCGACATGGCCTGTATGCCGGTTACAGAAGCGTTTTGATGGTATAAGGAAAGTCCCACGCCCTTCCATCTCCTCTGTACTTTTCTGGTACGCCCAGAAAAGCGCCCAAAGAGGGCGGTCCGGGGAAAGCCACCCACACCCGGCTTCATCGCTGGTTATGGCGAACACCGCATCAGTACCGTAGAAAACTGCAGAGAACCAAGACTTTTTCCTTTCCGGACAGCCCGTTTCCGGGAGAGGATCGCTCCCCTCCCGTCGGGTTCCGGAACGAGTCCCGGGAAATCAATCCATGTGGAACACTTCGCGCAGGGGCGTACACACCGGGGAGTGATCGGGATTGGTGTCCATGATGTCCGACATGTAATCCCACCACTTCCGCACGATGGGCAGCATCGACAGTTCGTCCGTGGTGTTGTCGTCGCTCTGCATCTGCACCGCGAAAAGAATGAGCGATTCCTCGTCGAAGAATATCGAATAATCGGAAATCCCCGCATCGGTGTGCGCTTTGGCGAGTTCCGGCCAGATTTCATCGTGACGGCGTTTGTATTCCGCCTCGAATCCCGGTTTCAGTTTCATCTTGAAAGCATATCGTTTCATAAAACCTCCTTGTCAGAAGCGGCGAAGCCGCGTCATAAGGCCTCGAAGAGGCCGTCAAAAGCGCCTGCGGCGCGTCATTAGCCCCCTGCCGGGGGCTGTCAGAAGGCGCCTGCGGCGCGTCAGAAGCGGCTCCGCCGCGTCATGAGCTTCGCGGGAAAAACCACGGAACACGATTCGATTATCTTGCCTGGCCGCTATCGGCTGATACGGCCATTCCTTCTCACCAAACTGATTGCTTCACAAAGCAGTAAATATTTCCGCGCCGCAGGCGCTTTTGACGCCCCGCAAGGGGCAAATGACGCGGCGGAGCCGCTTCTGACGCGCCGAAGGCGCTTTTGACGGCCTCTTCGAGGCTCATGCATAGAATCCGAATTCGTACGCCGCATCGAAGAGCGCAATCACGTTCTCCGGAGGAATGGCGGCCTGAATATTGTGGACATTGTTGAACACATACCCGCCACCGGGCATGAATACGGACAGATTGCCGCGCACATTCTCCCGCACCGCGTCCGGACCCATGAACGGCAGAACATGCTGGGCGTCGATACCGCCGCCCCAGAAAACGATATCCCGTCCGAATTCCCGTTTCAGCTTTTCGGGGTCCATGTTCGGAAGGCCGATCTGGACGGGGTTGAGAATATCGACGCCATTGTCGATGAGATCGGGGATGTACTCGTATGCCGAGCCGCAGGTGTGATACCAGACCTTTGCCCCGGTCAGCGATTTGATATGCTGCACGAGTTTCTTCTGACGGGGTTTCACCACCTTGCGGTAAAACGCCGGGTTGAAAAGCGGCCCGCTCTGGCCCGCGAGGTCATCGCCGATCATCACCACGTCCGCCAGATCGCCGGCCTCGCCCAGGAAACCGGTGTAGAAGTCCATCCAGTAGCGCAGGGTCTGATCCAGCACCGCCTCGCAGAAAGCGGGATACTCAATCGTGTCCATAAACCATCGTTCCAGACCCCGCAGGTACCAGCAGATTTCGTATACCACGCCTCCGATATAGGTGCAGAGGGCGTAGGGCGTGGTTTCGCGCAGGCGGCGCGCATGCTCCCGCACCCCGGTGAATCGGGTGGGATCGCCGCCGTCGGGGAAGGGATAGCGCTCCACATCCCGTATGGTGGCGTTCGCGAGGGGATGATGGGTGATGTCGGCATAGAGCCCCTGGTCGTCCGGCATGGACCACACCACACCGAATTCGTCCCGGAGATCGTGCCAGACCCGTCCATCGCGGATATTCTGCTCGATGCCCCCCTGAAAACTCTCCGGCCCGTGGGCGCCCACATACCGGGTGTCCACATGGAAACGGCGCAGCACTTCCTCCACGGGACGGGCGAGCTGCTGCACCGGGTCGAGGATGGAGATGGGATGCACGATCCCAAGATGTGCGATGAGATCGGAGTACGCCCGGACATGGATGCCGGTCTGAAATCCGCCCAGATCGATGGGCACCCGATCGGGTGTCTCATGATTGACCGCCGCGAGCACCCGCTCCCGCGGAGTCATGGTTTCCTCGTGTGTCATGGTGGATGCCTTTCGGAAAAGAGGAATTCAGGGGCAGGAATGTATGGTTCTTCGCTGTACTCGATGGTATTATTGCTCTGCCGAGTGAGTAATTGATGAGCATGCGATTTGGTCGAGGCCGGACCGCATCACCGTCCCTTCTCCTGTTCAGAAGAAGGGTGACTCATTCGGAGCGCATTTTGCCCTCACTCCCTACCCTCTCTCCCACGCGAGAAGACGCGCGGGCGAGAGGGAAAGGAGGGATTTTTCAAAAGAAGGCCGGGAGCCGACTCAATGCTGTAAGAAAAACGCTCCTTTTTCAGCGGCTATATTCTTCACAAGCCCTGCCGGAAGCGCTCTTTTCCCTCGCCCGCGCGTCATTTCGCGGGGGAGAGGGTGGCCGCAGGCCGGGTGAGGGCATCGGCGCGCGCAGGGGGACCAGATTGTTTCTTCCCGTCAAGGCAGGCAGCGGTCCGCCCCGGCGCCAGTCTTCATACTCCCCGCTCGTCACACTCTTTCCCGCTCGACCGTATCCTGGTATCCGCTCTCACCGTAGGCGATAAGGGGAACGGGGTGCAGGCCATTGCGACGGTAGGATTCCATGACAATGGGGCCGGTGTCGGCGTGGAGAAGCGCCCGCTCGAATTCCATGTTCGCCGAGATGAGATCGAAGGATTTCCGAGGCTCCTCCAGCGCGGCGTAATTGACCAGCGCGGCCTTGGCGATGGAGCGTTTCAGGGCGTCCACCGACTTGAGTATGGAGGGAATGCGTTTCTCGGAGCGCGCCATCTGGTCCAGCGCATAGGCCCAGTTCCGCTTGGGATCGGCGTTGAACAGGACATCGCCCCGCAGGAGTTCGTGGAAAATGCAGGCGTTCTCGTAGTCCGCCTGCACGGAGTGATCATCATCCGCGGCATACCGGGTGTTGAAATGGAATCCGCCCCGGGCGCCGAACGCGATGAGGTTTCCCACGATCTGGGCAATGTTGACACCATGGTGATGGTGTCCCATGTCCACGAGCACGCCGCCCTTGTCGCCGACCAGCCGCGCCAGTTCCCGTGAGGTTCCCCAGTCCGGGATGGTGGTGCTGTAGGTTCCCGGTTCGAAGACTTTGTACTCGAAGAGAACGAGGTCCATCTTTTTCTTCTGGTCCTCGGGGATGCGCCGCCAGAATTCCAGGGTGGAGTCGCGCATGAGGGACATTTTATCCTGAAGTTCACGCTGCCCGGGATAGTTGGTGCCATCGGGGAACCAGAGGGAAAGAATTCCGTTCGCCATTTCCACCGCGACCCGCGACCCGAACACGGTCTGCTCGATATACCGCTCGCGTGTGGCGGGGTCCTGCGCGGAAAAGCTGCCATCCTCGGATCCGCCAAGGAAGTAGGTGGGGCTGATGGAACCCATGGAAACGCCGTTGGCCTCCAACTCGGTCTTCACCCGTTTCGCCACCTCGTAATCCCCCTCCTGGCCATCGCTGGTGAGGAACCAGAGGATGTGCTGGCCGACCGTGGGAGTGGATTTGGTTAGCTTGTGGATGAGACCGCAGTCCCGGGCGATTTCCTCCGTGGTACGGGCCGCGCCGCCGCTCCCGCCGCCCTCGAACCGCCCTCCGCCGCCGAACCCGGCCCAGACCTGCCAGCCGGGGATTTCCACCGAAAAGCGCCCGGTGAAATCAATGGCGCGCTCGACCGCCTCCGTTCCATAGGAAGATCGAAGATAATCGAGACCCTTGCTCACTATTTCGTCCAGATGGTTTGCCATGGTGTTTCCCCTTGTCCATTGGTTTATGTACAATTGTAGACCGTCAAATCAATATGATCGAGAAGTTGCGCTTCGAAACTTCGACACTTCGACAGGCTCAGTGACCGCAGGCTCAGTGTCCGCCTCTGGCTGAGCGTCTACCGCTGGCTGAGCTTGTCGAAGCCAGCGGACCAAAGCCCCCTGCATCTTCCGGTTGACAGAGTACTGAGCATGGTATGTTCCCCGCGCCGGAAGCCCCCTTCCGGCCCTCGCTTTGGCTCGCGCCACCTTCCCCCGTGA
>CAYRTQ010000351.1:0-4785 GCA_964426865.1 uncultured bacterium | reverse complement strand
GAAGGCCGGAAAGGGGGCTGCCTTTGCTACGGAGATTGATTCAAATTTGGTATGAGCCTGTCGAAGTGTCGAAGTGCAACCCCTCGGCCTTATCCATTTGAAGAAGCGCAACGTCCGTGTATCTGCCCGGCGCGCCAAAGGATAGAATCGGCGGGGTGACAATTCGAAAATGCAATTTATTTCGCACTATTCGTTTGCATTCACGGTACGATTCGCACTACATTGGAAAGCGGAGCGGTGGAATGACACAGCGGCAAAGCCCCGGAGTGTCGAACCGCCTGACAATCACGCCATTTGCCGTTATCCTGCAACCGTTTACGGGGGGGAGTACATGAATCTGCATCGGAGTCTGCTGGTTTTTGCGGCGCTGCTTCTCTGTTATTCCGTGTCTTCCCGGGCCGAACAGCCCCAGTATACGGTGAAACGGGCGACCGAGGCGATTCTGCCCGACGGCGTTCTCGAAGAGGAGGACTGGAAGTCGGCGGTATCGTTCGGTGATTTCGTGTTCCCGTGGTGGACTTCCGGAGAGAAGGAGCAGACCGAGGCGAAGATGCTCTGGGACGACAATTTCCTCTATCTTTCCTTCGTCTGCCGCGACAAACATATCTGGGCGGACCATTACAACACGAACGCCTCGGTTTCCGTGGATGACGCGGCGGAGATTTTCTGGAATCCCAGCCCGGAGACGCAGAGCACCTATTACCAGTTCGAGATCAACTGCATCGGCAATCTCCTGAGCGTGTGGAAGAACGGTTCCAATCCCCGTCCGGTGATCCTGGTGCCGCATATCGGACGGGTGGTCAAGGGGACGGTGAACAAGGACAGCGACGCGGATTCCCTCTGGGTACTGGAGATTGCCATCCGGTTCGATGATTATCCGGAGATCGCCCGCAGCACGGTACCGAAAGCGGGGGATATGTGGCGCATCAACCTGAACCGCTGCGGCGGCAAGACCAACCTCCAATACAGCCAGTGGAGTCCTTCCCGCACGGCGCAGCCCCAGTTTCACAGCCCGGAGGATTTCGGGCGGATATATTTCTCGAACGAGCCGGTGCGGGTGGTAACCAAAGCGCCGGAGACAAAGGCCGCGCGTCCCTCGCCGCTGGAGATACGGGGGAATTATCCCAATCCGTTCAATCCCTCGACCACCATTGAATTCGCGATTCCCGGGACCGCCCGGGTACAGCTCGATATCTTTGATATCGCCAGCCGCAGGGTGCGCACCCTCCTGGACCGTAGCCTTGTCGCGGGGACCCATGCCGCGCTCTGGGACGGCTGCGACGATCACGGGCGGCCGGTGTCGTCCGGAACCTATTTCGCGCGCCTGCGGGCGGGGGAGCATGAAGTTTCGCGTAAGATGATGATGGTGAAGTAGCGTGTCCGTTGGCTCGAAGCCGTAAATTCCAGGAAGCGAGGTCTTGTCATGACCACCCGCAGACGTTTCATGCAGACGGTTGCCGTCGGAGCGGCAGCGCTCTCCCTTCCGGTGCGCGCCTTGGCCTCACGTCAGCAGTCCACCGGATATTTCGGGCTTCACCCGTTCATCGAGAATCACCCCGAAGCGGTGTTCGTGATGCGGACCACCGTGGACCAGAAAATGAATTCCGAGGCCAAAAAGCAGGCCGGACTGGCATTCGGGCGGAGTGTGTTCGTTCCCCGGGACGAGAGCGGGATTCCGCTCACCATGTCCATTCCGGTCAAGGCCAATCTCAAGACCGCCGACCCGAAGGCCTATCCCATGGAGAGCATCATCAGCCATGTCGCCGACCCCTGGTTTGTGGAGGGGACGTTCGAGGGCTTGAAAGAGCTGGGAATCGCGGGGAGCCGGATTCACCTTCGCGACCTGTGTACGCGGGAAAACATGACGGCGTACGGGTATGTGGGCGTCGCGGAACGGACCGGGGTGGATTTCCGGCTCGATCTGAATCCAGTGGTGACCAGCCTCCAGGCGGGGAGGGATTTCAACTGGGTGGACATTCCGAAAGGAATTTTCTACAAACGGATTCCCTATCTTGAGCCCATCAACACGCCCAATACCTGGATGATCAATATATCCAAGTTCAAGGCCCACGGCATGGGGCTCACCCTGTGCTGCAAATGCCTCCAGGGATCGGCCGCCCATAACTACCAACAGTTCTGCGCCGACTGGGGCGCATCGATGAGTATCTCCCAGAGCGATCGTCAGGCGAACGCGTACGATGCCATCAAGGCCAATTACGACCGTCACCGCGCCTCCGGATCGGTGCCCCGCTGGGATCGTCCGGGGAAGGATTACAATTCGGGATTGGGCATGGAAACCTGGGTGACCCGCACTCTCGACAACCACACGGTAACGAAATGCGCGCTGCATGTCATCGAAGGCATTTACGGCCGCGATGGACAGGGAAACGGCGATATTGGGCCCAATCCCCGTGAACAGAACCATGTCATCGATGATTACGGCCGCTCGGCCACCGGGAAAGCCTGGGACTGGATGAGCAATGTCATCATCTTCGGAAAGGACCCCTTCCGCACGGATATCATCGGGCACTGGCTCGGCGGCCATGAACCGGGGAATTTCGGTCTTTTCCACTGCGCCGTCGACCGGGGTCTGTCCAATGCGCTCGACCCCCGCAAAATTCCGGTTTACCTCTGGGACAACGGCGCGGCCACGCTCACTCCGCTGGAAAATCTTCCGCGGACGCCGCTCCTGACATACTATCTCCCGAGGACCTACAACGGCCAGACCGAGAACCCGTACCACCTGGTCGATGAACCGTATGATTACCGTCAGGCGCCATTGGCTGTGCAGAATCCCGCATCGGACGGCCCCCGGAGCCTGATGCTGCATCAGAATCATCCCAATCCGTTCAACCCGAACACTTCCATCGAGTATGTTCTCCCGAAGGGCGGGCACGTGCGGCTGGAAATTTTCACCATATCCGGCCAGCTTGTCGAGGTGCTCGTGGACGGATATCGCGCCCCCGGAGTTCATATGGCGGTCTGGAATGCATACCACCGGGCTTCCGGAACGTATGTATATCGCCTGCGTTGCGGGGATTTTATCAAAACACAGAAAATGACGCTTTTGAAATAGTGGAATCGAATCAATATACGGTGGGTGGATTGCGCTTCGACACTGCGCACTTCGACACTTCGACACTTCGACACTTCGACAGGCTCAGTGTCCGCAGGCTCAGTGTCCGCAGGCTCAGCGCCCGCTGGTTGAGCGCCCGCCGCTGGCTGAGCTTGTCGAAGCCGGCTGACCTACACCCTGCATTTTTCGGTTGACAGAATAGTAGTTGTACCGCCGTTCCAAAAAATGTAATGAAAGAGGAAAACCCATGATCACCCGCAGACGCTTCATGCAGTCGGTTGCCGCGGTCGGCGCCGCAACCCTCGCTCACCCCATTCGCTCCCTGGCCTCGCGAACTCAGTCCACCGGATATTTCGGGCTTCATCCGTTTATCGAGAGTCACCCCGAAGCGGTGTTCATCATGCGGACGAACGTGGAAACGAAAATGGACGCGGTGGCGAACAAGGCGGTCGGTCTCGCTTTCGGGCGGAGCGTGTTCGTTCCCACGGATTCCAGCGGCATTCCGCTCAATATCTCCATCCCGGTGAAGCCCAATATCAAGACCGGAGATCCGGCCAAATACAAGCTCGACACCATATTCAGCCATGTTACCGATCCCTGGTTCGTGGAGGGCGTGTTCGAGGGCATGAAGGAACTGGGTATCCAGGGAAGCCAGTTCCACATGCGCGAGGTGAATCGTCCGGACGTATTCGACGAGCACGGATATGTCGATATGGCGCAGCGGGTCGGTGCGGATCTTCGGCTCGATCTTTCCCCCTCGGTGGCCAGCCTGGTGGAAGGACGCGACTTCAACTGGGTGGATATTCCGGACGGCGTCCACTACAAGCGCATCCCCTATCTGGAGCCGTTCAACACCCCGAACACCTGGCAGATGAACATCTCCAAGTTCAAGGCCCACGGCATGGGACTTACCCTCTGCTGCAAGAATCTCCAGGGTTCGGTGGCCCACAACTACCAGCAGTTCTGCGCGGACTGGGGCGCGAGCATGAGCATCTCCCAAAGCGACCGGGTGACCGGGGCCTACGACGCCATCAAGAAGAATTTCCAGCGCCATCTCGCCGGCGGCGTGCCGCGATGGGACAAGCCCGGCGGCAACACGTTCAACGGCGGTCTCGGCATGGAGACCTGGGTGACCCGCACCCTCGACAATCTCTCGGTGAACAAGTGCGGTATCCATATCATCGAGGGCATCTACGGCCGTGACGGGCAGGGGAATTCGGATTATGGCCCCAATCCTCAGGATCAGAACCATGTGTTCAACGATACCGGGGTGAGCGCCACCGGCAAGGCCTGGGACTGGATGAGCAATGTCATCATTTTCGGGAAGGACGTGTTCCGTACGGATATCATCGGGAAATGGATCGGCGGGCACGAGGCGGGGAATATCGGTCTCTTCCACTGCGCCATGGACCGTGGGATGTCCACCGCGCTGGACCCCCGCAGAATCCCCGTGTATATCTGGGAAAACGGCACGGCGACGCTCACTCCGCTGGAGAATCTCCCCCGAACGCCGCTTCTCACCTACTACCTCTGCCGTAACTACAACGGCCAGACCGAGAAGATATACCACCTCTGCGACGAACCGGTGGATTATGTCAAATTCCAGGGGCCGATAACCGGAGTGAGCGATGCGAATGCCTCGCCCCGCTCTTTCGTGCTCCACCAGAATCATCCCAATCCGTTCAATCCGCTCACTTCCATCGAGTACG
>CAYRTQ010000350.1:0-4787 GCA_964426865.1 uncultured bacterium | reverse complement strand
GGATATCGCGGCGGAGCGGTTCAAACGTCATGTCGAGGTAGCCTGGGACGATGTCTACCAGGGCGCTTTCCATACCCTCAACAACGTGGACACGTACGAGTGGACGGTCCAGAAAGCCCAGTGGCTTCAGTCCGAAATTCTCATCGGAACCATGTTCATGGCCGAGCACACCGGGGACGAGTGGGCGAAGGAATGGTTCGGGAAAACCTACCGTCATGTGCGGGAAAAATATGTGCTCAAGCAGTATGGCTTCCCGCTGTGGATCGACTACGCCGACCGTAAGGTGACCTTTGTGCGTCACGCCAGCCGGGCGGAGAATTTCCATCACCCGCGCCATCTCATGCTGAACCTGCTCTCGATCGACCGCATGATGAAGCGGAACGGGAAGGTTTCGGGGGTGTGGGGCTGAGATCCCGGTACTCTGTCAAGGCGATAGGGCTGGGAGGATTGCGCTTCGACAGGCTCAGCGGCCACCGCTGGCTGAGCTTGTCGAAGCCAGCCAACCGAAAAGACTCAACCCTACAAGATTAAGTTGGCAGAGCCCAGACTTTTGCAAAGGATGTGGGAGAGGGGCAGGGGTGAGGGCATCGGCGTTCAACGGAAACCGGTGGCGGTCATGAAATCTTCGACTTCTTCTGTACACAGAGGAGACGGTTACAGATTATTGTAATTCGCCGCTTTGCCGAGAGGCCGTACTTCCCTGCTCACCCGTTCGGAAAACTCCTCCTCGGCGCAGTCCATATCATACCGGCTCTGGAGGTTCAGCCAGTATCGGGGACTCTGCCCGAAGTACCTTCCCATACGGAGGGCCAGTTCCGCGGTGACCGGACGATTGCCCTTGACAACATGGCTGATCCGCATGGGTGAGACTCCAAGATTCTGCGCCAGTTGATACTGGGTGATGGAGAGTTCCATGAGGAGTTCTTTCAGGTAGACGCCGGGATGGACCGGCGGGATTCTCTGTTCGGACATGGAGTTCACCTCAATGATAATCGGTAATTTCAACCTGCTCGGCGTAACCTTGCCGCCAGGTAAAGCAAATGCGCCACTGATCGTTGATACGGATACTCCATTGACCCTCGCGATTCCCTTTCAGCGGTTCCAAATGATTGGAGGGCGGGAGGCGAAGATCCTCCAGGGCGACTGCGGCATCCAGGGCGTTGAGTCGAAAGAATGCGCGTTCCTGAATATCTCGCGGCAGTGTCAGGGAGTATCTCCGGAGAAATATTTTCTCCGTTTCGCGGCATTTGAATGATCTAATCATTGGCGTATAATAAACAAATAGTTTATTCTTGTCAAGCGGTAAATCGGAGGTCCCATGAAACGCCGCACCTTCCTCGGAGCAGCCGCCGGTTCGGTCCTTCCGGTTACAGGCGGGACAGAAGCCGCGCCGTCACGCGCGCCGAAAGTCACCGATGCCTCCGGCAGGCTCGCCGGGTATACCCTCGCGCAACTGCGTGATCTCTACCATGCCGACCTCTTCGAGGACTACCTGCCCTTCCATGACAAGTATGTGATCGACCACGAGTACGGCGGATACATGCTTGCCGTGGATCGCGACGGGACCCGCATCAGCGGGGAGAAGACCGCCACCTACCTCGGACGGGGCGTCTGGACCTATTCCTTTCTCTATAATCACCTGGGAAAAAGCCCGAAGCGTCTGGATGAACTGAAACGGGCCGTGGCGTTCATCCTGAAAAACAAGCCGGAAGGGGACGCGCTCTGGCCGGATACGTTTTCCCGTGATGGGAAAGTGATCAAAGGACCGACCAACCGAATTTACGATGATCTCTTTATCGCCAACGGCCTCGCGGAATTCGCCAAGGCTGCGGGCGACGACCGGTACTGGAATCTGGCGAAGGAACTCCTCCTCAAGTGCATGCGCATCTACGACCGTCCGGATTATCCCCCCGCCGGGACGGACTTTCTCGTCGGCGTGGA
This sequence comes from uncultured bacterium, assembly GCA_964426865.1. Lineage (GTDB taxonomy): Bacteria > Latescibacterota > Latescibacteria > Latescibacterales > Latescibacteraceae > JAWLHT01. Next base: position 2,846 of record CAYRTQ010000350.1, on the reverse strand, counting down.
GGGCATAAGCATACCCGCGCCGCGCATCCAGGGCCACTGGATGTGTCTGCTGGACCAGGCCACCGGCATGCTGGAGTACAAATCCGACCCGGATGTGCTCGAGGTCGCCGACCGCTCCGTGGATGCCATCCTGAACCGTCACTACAACCCGGATTACCGTTTGAACGACGAGGTCATCAATCACGACCTCTCCCGCGTGGACAACAAGCTCGCCCATTACGTCGATTTCGGACACAATACCGAAACCGCCTGGATGACCCTGTACGAAGCGGTGCGGCGCAAGGACAAACAGATGTTCGATACCGCCGCGGGACGGCTGCGGCGCTCCTTCGAGGTGGCCTGGGACGACGTGTACGGCGGCCTGTTCCATACGCTCCGGAATGTGGACGACAACGCGTGGGAGACGTTCAAGGCGCAGTATCTTCAGGGAGAGATGCTGGTGGGCCTGCTGTTTGTCATCGAGCATACCGGCGCGGAATGGGCGAAAGACTATTTCGGACGGCTCTACCCCTATGTTCGGGCGAAATTCCCGCTCCGGCAGTACGGCTTCCCGCTGTGGATCGACTACGCCGACCGCAAAGTGACGTTCGAGCGTCACGCCAACCGGGCGGAGAATTTCCATCACCCGCGCCATCTCATGCGTAATCTGGTGGTGCTGGACCGGATGATACAGCGGGGCGGGAAGGTGTCGGGGGTGTTTGCCTGAATACCGGACAAAGGGCTACATATGAAAGCATTGGATTTGCGGCTGCTCAATTTGATTGAGTCTTTTCAGGAGATTTTTTCATGAAACGCGCCTTGTTGATTATCGATGTCCAGAACGACTACTTCAGCGGCCGGCATACCATCACCCATCCCGCGGGCAGCTATGAGAGAATTCAGGATGCCATGGATATCGCTCATGCCTCGGGTATACCGATAGCGCTGGTGCAGCACACCGCGCCGGAAGACTCGATGGGGGAATTTCGGCAGCACTCTCCGGGATGGGAAATCGCCCGGGAAGTGATGGACCGTCCCCACGAGATGATTATCGAGAAGACCCTGCCGGGTAGTTTTACCGGCACTCCGCTCGAATCCTGGCTCCGCGGGCGCGCCATTGACACGGTAACCATCGCCGGATACATGACCCAGATGTGCTGCGATACCACCGCGCGCCAGGCACTGCACCTCGGGTTCGGGGTCGAATTCCTGTCCGATGCCACGGGAACGCACGATTTCAGCAATAACGCGGGCAGTGTCACCGCCGAGGAATTGCATCGCGCGGCGCTGGTCACCCAAGCGATGCGGTTCAGCACGGTCATGAGCGTTCGGGAATGGGAAAAAAAGATAACCGGCCGTTGAGGCTGCGGGCTGTATGTATCGGACTGTTCTGAACTCTTTACCTTTTCCATGGGAGATTCTTGCGCGAATGAAACGACGGGCTTTTTTCGGGACGGCGACCGGCGCGGGTGCGTTGGCGTTCAGCCATTCACCCTCGGATGCCGCGGTGGCCAAACCATCGGCGTCTCCGAGGATCACCGCAATCGGGAACCTGACTCTCGATGCGATATATAAGGAACTGCACGCCGAACTTTTCGATATTTTCCTCCCCCTCATGGAGCGGGCGGTCATCGACAACGAGTACGGCGGTTTCATGTGCCAGGCTCATCCGGACGAGACGCGGGTGAACACGGACAAGCGCACCTGGTATCAGGGCCGCGGCGTATGGATATATTCCTATCTCTACCAGAATTTCGGGCGCAATCCCCGTCATCTGGAAATAGCCCGCAAGGGGGTGGATTTCATTCTCAAAACCATGCCGCCGAAGGATACGTTCTGGGCGGAATGGTACACCCGCGAGGGAAAACCCATCGGCGGCCCGGACAAGGTGATCTACAGCGACCTGTTCATGGCGGAGGGCCTCCAGGAATTCGCGGCGGCGACCGGCGAGGAGAAATATTTCGCCCTGGCCCGCGAAATCCTGTTCAAGATGATGGACATCTACGACCACCGTCCCGGCTACGGCGCCCAGCCGAAACTCGCGGACTGCGAGGCCATTCCGGGGGCGCGCATTTTCGGGCACTGGATGCTCGTGCTCCGCCTGACCACCCAGATGCTCGCCAAGCATCCCGATCCGGAGGTGGAAGCCATCGCCGACCGCTGCATCGACATGATAATGAATTACCACTACAATCCCGAATGCGGGCTGATCAACGAGTATCTGAATCCGGATCTCACCCGTATCAAGGGCGGCTACGGCGAAATGTCGGTCGGCCACGGGCAGGAGGGGATGTGGATGGCCATGGAACGGGCGCTGGTCAAAAAGGATAAAAAGCTGTTCGATACCTGTCTCGAACGGCTGAAATACCATATCGAGGTGTTCTGGGACGATGTCTACGGCGGCGAACTCCTGGAACTCCGGAACATCGAGAAGAACGTCTGGGATACCCGCAAGGCGCTCTGGCTCCATGACGAGATCTGCATAGGAACCATGATGGCCATCGAGCACGCCAATTCCGACTGGGCCCGCCACTGGTACGCCCAGTGCTTCACCTACATCCGCGAGAAGTTGGACAACCGCAATTACGGGTTCCTGGGCTGGGAAGTCTTCCCGGACCGCAAGGCGACCTTCGATCCCAAATACGACCGTATCGAGAACTTCCATCACCCGCGTCACTGCATGCTCGACATGCAGGCCATCGACCGTATCCGCAAACGGGGCGGGAAGGTTTCCGGGGTGTGGGGGTAAGGAAAGGATCGATCCAGATATGCTATTGCCTTGTCAACCTACACCCTGCATCCCCGAGTGTATGCATGGTGTGTTCCCAGCGCCGGAAGCCCCCTTCCGGCCCTCGCTTTGGCTCGCG
>CAYRTQ010000349.1:0-4800 GCA_964426865.1 uncultured bacterium | reverse complement strand
GTTCGCGAAATCATCCTGGCAGAACCATGCGTCCCCCTGGTTCAAGGGGGCGAGTCCCACACCGCCTCGGATGGGGATGACCAGCACCCCGGCAAGCAGAAGGAAAAGGGGCGCGGTGAGCGGGTATGTGCGGGGGAGGGATGAGAGCCCGCGCTGGATGAATCGCTCGTAGCAGTATCCGGCGGCGCAGGCGACCGCTGCGAGCAGGAGGATCAGCGGGAGCACCGGGGAGGAACCGGCGGATGCCGCGGCCTCCTTGGGATTGGCCAGGTAGGGCAGGACAGAGGTGTCCATGCGGTACCCCCAGGCGCGGAACATCTCCAGATCGGCCACGGATACGAGCGAGACCAGGAAAACGGCGGCGTGGGTGTACCACCGGATGACAATGGGAATGAACCGCCAGGGCGCGAGCGCGGAAACCGCGATGAGAATGAAGGGGAGGGCGGACAGCCACGCGGCGGTGGAGAGGTCCATCCGCAGCCCGTGAACGAATATTCCGGCGAGAATTTTTCCCGGCAGTTTCCCGGCGGTTCCGGCGTGGTACAGGAGGAACATGACCTTCAGGAGAATGAAGAGGACGATCCAGAAAACGAAATATGACGCCTGGAAACGGAAACGGCGGATCATGGATGATATGGGTCCCTTGTCGATGGCGGACTGGTTATGGGGCGCTCAGGCTGTCGGCGCTTGCCCCGGGGGCGGGTTCGGGCCGGTCTTCGGCGGGAGGCTCGGGCGATGCGACACTGTCGGCGGGAGCGGCCGTTTGCGTGGAATCCGACGCCGCGGCCTCGGGGATCACGGTCTCGGGTTCCTTCATGACCTCCTCGTATTCCTTCAGCACCACGCCCCGTCGCGCCATGATGGAGAGGATGCGTCCCGCGCGGCGTTCCACCAGACGCGAACCGCCGGTGGGTTGCCACTTGTTGGGGTTGGGGAGCACCGCGGCGAGATGGGCGGCCTGGCTCGCGGAAAGTTTCGAGGCCGGACGGTGATAATATTTCTGCGCGGCCTCCTCGATTCCGAAAACGCCGTCTCCCCATTCCGCGACATTGAGGTATAGTTCCAGGATGCGCCGCTTGGAGAGGGTATGTTCCAGACGCCAGGTGAGGATGGCTTCCTTGGCCTTGCGGACGAGGCTTTTTTCCGGGTTGAGGTAAAGATTTTTGGCGAGTTGCTGGCTGATGGTGCTGCCGCCATAGGCGAATTTCTTGCGCTTGAGATTCCGGGCCGCCGCCTCTTCGATGGCCTCGAAATCGAATCCCTCATGGGTCCAGAACTTGTCGTCCTCGGAGATGATGACCGCTTTCACCACGTTCGGGGAGATGCGGGAGAACGGCGTCCAGGTCTGGATGATCCGCTTGTCTTCGCCGTTATCCCGCCACTGTTTTTCCCGGAATTTCATGAAAGAGGTCTTTTCCGGGTTGTGGGCCTTGAGCGTGCCGACATTTGGATATACGAAAGTATAACCGATCAGCGCCGCCGGGATGAGAATGACGAGGAGCAACAATTTCCCCAGGAAGGAGAAAAATCCCCCCCGCCGTTTGCCCCTGCGTCCGGAGGCGGTTTTCCGTGCCGCTTTGCTGTTCCCCATGATAATCCATCACTTCCGAATCGACAATTACAGTTTTGCGGGATCGATGAACGATTCCGTCCGCTGGAAAATATACCCGGTGAGACCGATATCGCGGGTACGGTCCATCAGTTCGCGGCAGACCTTTTCCGGCCACTCGTAGCCCTTGATCACCGGATGGATGGGAATGCGGCCCCGGTTGAACGCGGCCATGCGGGTCCATTCGTGCGAGAGAAGCTTCACGAGACGCTCCGATCCCAGCTTGGAGTAGAACGCGGCGGCGGCCGGTCCGGCGGACGATTCCGGGTAGGTGGTCTGCATGGCGTAATCGGCGATCTTCCCCTCCGGCAGCCCCAGTTCATCCCATCCGAACAGGGAGAGCATGAGTTTGAGCGCGACCGATTCCTCCAGCCCCGGAACCCACTCGCACAACTGGTTCGCCCAGGCGACCACCACTCCGAGATACTGCCAGTCGATCCAGGTCAGGGGATGGAAGGCATCGGACTGGCCGGTCGCGAAGTCCTCGTGGTTGTGTCCCACCAGAAGGGACAGGGTGGTGCAGTGGGTGTCGGTGACAAAGCCGCTCCGGTGGGCGGTTTCGGAATGCACGGCGTCATGGATGCGCTGGAGCCCGTTCCCGACCACTTTCGCCCGGAAATAGAGCCAGTCCAGCACGCCGTTGTCATCCCCCAACTGGGAGAGGAAATCGGTGAAAGTCATCCGGGTACGGGCCGCCTGTTCCACCGTCCTGCGATCCAGACGCTCCAGACCCCGGCGGAGTTTCGTCATGGATGCGCGCATGCGGTCGAAATCGTAGCCCTGGGCATAGGCCGCCTTGCGGCAGTCCGGGCAGGCGCACCCAAATAAGTTGCTCCAGAACGAGGGAGTGGCATACCGGTAATGAGTGAGATACATGGAGTCCACATCGTAGGATTTCGCGGCATACCCGAAAACTGCGGTCTCATATTCCCGCACCGCGGGCTTTTCGAAGCAGGCGGTGTACTCGGACTGGGCATAGGAATATTTGATGGGCGGCAGATCGATGAACTTGATCCCCTCGAACGTCTCGCTCATGATGGGACGGCCCGCCTCTTCGGTGTGGTGGCCGGAGAAATAGAGCCAGAAGTCCATGCCGCGACGGTGCGTTTCCTCGATGGCCTTGCGCAGCAAGGTGTCGTCCTCGGCATGGCTGGTATGGAAGGACGCCGTGGGTCCCAGGGGATTCAGGGCGCGGAGCCATTCCGGCATCTTGATGCCGCTATAGACGATGAGCATGTTCACCCCCAGTTTCTTCTGGAGGGCGTCGATGTATTTGGGATTGTTGAGGATCTGGTCGGCCGAGGAGTAGCAGCCGATCATGGTCTTCCCGGGGACATCGGTCACGAACGGACGCGGGGAGGCTGCCGCTCCCGGCCGTGAAGCGTAACCGGCGCCCGCGCCAAGTGCCGTCCCCGCGACGGTCAGGGCCATACCTTTTGCGATGAACTTTCTCCGGCTGAGATCCCCGCTCATGTGTATCCCTTTCCCTGGGTGTGAAATTGTGCTTCATTATTTTGGTGCTTCGCGGTTTTTCATGGGTAGATGCGATGCCCGTACAGACCTGTATGTGCCGGTTGCACAGGCGCTCTGTTGGGGTAAGGAATGCCCTTGTCCTTCCCCCTTCTCCTGTACTTTTCTGATGCGCCCAGAAAAGTACCAAAAGAGGGCGGTCCGGGAAAAGCCAAAGACTCCCCGGGTACGGCATGGCTTCCGGGGACCGCTGAACTCGCTGTCGCTCGAACAGACCTCGGTCCACTGCCCCGGAATCCATGCCATACCCGGGGGGCTTTTCCAGGACAGGGGAAAACCGCATCGCCAATGTTACCCACAGAAAACCGCGAAGAACCTTATTTTTCACCACCCGTAAAATGAATAAAATCATGGGAAAAGGAAACAGAAAAAAACGGGAATGAGCGGGGTGCGACGGAAATGTGACGATTCATCCGGTGCAGTGCGGGATCATCCGGTGGTAATGCCGTCGGGATCCGGGTTTCCCGACAGTTTCCGACCATTTTTCCTGATTGGCAAAGGATGCGGCGGAGGGTTGCCGTTCGGGCCTGAATCGTGCATCCCACAACGGGGCGTGTGCGACAGGGATCTTTCTCTGGCTCCATATGTCTCGCATGGCGGCGCGGCTGCGAATGGGGCGGGAGACGAACCGAATGGGCGCGGTCATGACGGTCATTTCCGCATCGTTTCCTCCGGCTCGCAGACCACTTCCCCGGAACGGACGATCGAGGCTCCCGCCCCACGCATTTTCTCGAACGCCCGGCGTGTATCTCCGGGACGCAGTTCGATCCCCCGGCAGCCGTCCTCCACGACCCGCGTCGTGAATCCTATCTCTCTGGCGTCGAGAACGGAATACAGCACACAGTAATCGGTGGCGAGCCCCATGATGAATATCTCGTCGATTCCCTTTTCTTTCAGATACTCGCCCAGTCCGGTCGAGCGGAGATGCGCGTTGTCGTAGAAGGTGCTGTAGCTGTCGATTCCCGGGTCGATTCCTTTCTGAAATATCCTCTCGAAATGGCCCGTGTCCAGCGACGGGGCGAATTCCGCTCCACGGGAGCGCTGCACGCAGTGCGGCGGCCAGAGAACCTGTTCGATGCCGTTCAGGTCCACCACGTCTCCGGGGCGCTTTCCCGGATGGTTGACCGCGAAACTCCCATGGTCGGCGGGGTGCCAGTCCTGGGTGGCATACACATGCCCGAAACAGGGAATGAGTGCATTGGCCACCGGGATGATCTGATCCCCTCCGGGCACCGCCAGCGCTCCCCCCGGCAGAAAATCATTCTGGATATCCACAACGATCAGTGCTCGCATGAGACCTCCTATGGTGTTCATGGAATGACATCTTTTCGATCCGATTTACAGACTGTATTGTTATCGATGGTATGGCGCTTATCAGGTAAGAAAGTATTTGAAACCTGTCTGAACGCCTGTTCTGGTGATGCGCATGATGCAAGTGATAAAAGATGATGAAAAAGAAATGCCCGTATCAGTCCTTCATCAGTTCAATCATTCGAATCACCAGAACAGGCGTTCAGACAATCAGTTAGATTGATGGGCCGCATATTTGTCCCACGGAACCATTCTTACCTGTTGAACTGTTTTTATAAACCACGAAAGACACGAATCACACGAAAAATGAGTGTTTCACAGGGAAAATTTCGTGATTTTCGTGTCTTTCG
>CAYRTQ010000348.1:0-4829 GCA_964426865.1 uncultured bacterium | reverse complement strand
ATCCATGGCGACCCATACTTCCTCACAGCCGGGAATGTGGCTGTGGGGCTGGGCGAAGGTCATGGGGTACAATTCCACGGTCAGCACCATCTGGAGAGTGCCCAGCCCGTCCTCGGGCTTGATGAGGTCCTTGAACGCGTTCACCCAGTGGGCGTTCGAGGTGGTCCAGGGAGTGGACAGATCGTCCCGTACGAACACCTCGGTATTGGGACGGAAACCGGCCGGAACGGGCTCGGCGACCAGATACATGGTCAGGGGCTCATTCCCGGTATTGGCAATGGTAAACGCGAGATTGCAGGGCGCCATGACGAAAATGCCCTCCCGGAGCTCGATGTTCTGTTTCCCCGCGGTGAGGCGTCCCTTGCCGGAGAGGATGAGCATGAGTTCCTGCTCGTTTTTCAGCGTGGTCGGGGTGGTGATGTTGTGCGCGTCCAACGTGGCGTAGGAGAAGCGGTTCACATACTTGAGCACCGCGCCTTTCCGGACGGGTTTCATGGGATCGCCGTCGCACTTCGTGAGCACCGCCCGTTCGATGAGATTGCCGTGGGTCTGGAACGGCATGGAGTCCTTCCAGCTCGAAATGTACATATCCGGGTTCGGTTCTTTCGCCGGATCGAACGGCGCGGGATCGAGCTGGTTCTGGGCGAAAGCCCATCCCCCGCAGGCAAGGGTCAGGAAGGTGAAAAAGGTCAATATTCTACAGGGCATGCTTCCCTCCGGAAACGATATTGTGGAGCCTTTGAGCATTCATGGAACCTGCCGCGTTCGGAATGAATCACCCCCTCTCTCGCTCGGGAGAAAGGGGGCGGGGAGTGATCGCCGATCGCTGATCCGGCGCGCCGGAACAAAGTTTGAAAGCCTATTTCTTGATATCATTCCGGGTCGCGATGTACAGCATCTTGATCGGGATGGTTTTCGACTGGTTCAGATTGGAATGGTTGGTTTTCCCGTCGGGAGGAATCATGTAGCCCGTTCCAACGGGCTGGTGACGGAGCTGTTTCCCCAGGAAGGCGATATTCTCTCCCTTGATGGTGGTCCAGATTTCCTCGCATCCGGCGACATGGAAGTGCGGGTGGCCGATGGTCATGGGATCCTGGGTGAGCGTGATGACCGCGTGGAGAATCGCCAGACCGTCACCTTCGGTGAACAGGTCACGTTCCTGGTAGACCCAGTGACCGTCCTTGGTGCCGATGGGGAAGGTGTTCTCGTTTTTCACCGCGAGATCCTTGCGGGGCGTGAACCCGGCGGGAACCGGCTCGGAAACCAGGAACATGGTGAGCGGGTCGTCTCCGGTGGCGGTCATGGTGAATTCCAGCCCTTCCGGAGCGAGAAAGGCGATCCCGTCGGAGAGATCGTACGACTTCCCTCCGGCTTTGACCACGCCTTTGCCGCCGGTAATGTAGAATATCTCCTGCTCGCCCTTGAGCGTGGTGGGAGTGGTGGAGTTGTGCGCGTTCAGGGTGGCCCAGACGAACCGTTTCACGAATTGAAGGACCGCGCCCTTGCGCGGCGGATTCAGGGGATCGCCCGGAGTGAGGATGTCCCGCTCGATGAGGCTGCCGTGGGAATTGCGCGGCATGGATTCCGTCCAGCTCCCCATGTACAGGTCTATATTGGGGTCCTTGCCGGGTACATACGGACTGCCGTCCAGGTCCTGAGCCAGGGCGGCGAAGGAGAGCGTCCCCATGAGGAGAACGCTCAATGCAGCGATTTTCCGAACCATGATGGTATCTCCTGAAATGGTTACTTTCTCACTTCGTGATCTTTGTACCGGGCGAAATAGAACATCTTGACCGGCGCGTCGGAGGTATTGATGTTGGCATGGGGAGTTTTCCCATCGGGCGGGATCATGTACCCGGTTCCCACCGGATGCTCGCGGATTTGCTTGCCGATCCAGGCGATGCTCTCGCCGGAAACCATGGTCCAGACTTCCTCGCATCCCTTCACATGGCTGTGCGGGTGGGCGATGGTCATGGGGTCGAGCGATACGGTGAGCACCCGTTCCAGCGTTCCGAGTCCCGCGTCGGTCTCGAAGAAGTTTTTCACGATGTGGCACCAGTGGCCCGTGGTTCCCTCGATGGGCATGGTGTTCTCATCCTTGACCAGCATATCCTTGTTGGGACGGAATCCCTGGGGAATGGGCTCGTTGATCAGATACATGGTCAGGGGTTCGCTCCCGGCGGCGGTCATGGTGTAGGAGAGATTGGCGGGCATGAGAACGCAGATGCCCTCGTAGAGATCGGCGGTTTTCTTCCCGGCCTTGAGAGTTCCCTTGCCGGAGAGGATATAGAAGATTTCCTGCTCGCCCTTGAGGGTGACCGCGCCGGTGGTCTGTCCGGGCTTGAGGGCGGCGTGGGTGAAACGGTTCACATATTCAAGAACGGCGCCGGTCGAGGGGGGCTTCATGGCATTGCCCCGGGTGAGGACGCTCTGCTCGGAAAGCGAACCATGAATGGTCTGGGGCGCCGAACTCTTCCAGTTTCCCATGTAGAGGTCGATATTGGGGTCCTTGCCCGGCACATAGGGACTGCCGTCGAGCGTCTGCGCCGCGACCGGCGCACAGAGCGCGATGAGAACGGACAGGACCGCCAGCGGGATTTTCCGTACCATTCCAATCCTCCTGCAGGTGTGTGAATATATTTTGTGAATGAACCGTTATGCACATATAACACGACAAGATACAATCCCTTTCCCCGTTTCGCAAGCGCCGTATTGACCACGGAATGAAGGATTGCACCTATTGCAAAAAAACCGGTCCCGGGCATTTTTGGTGGTTTTTCTCCCGGCGCGATTGTATTATAATGAATTCGCGTTTATTAAGGATTGCATGAGTCCGCGTTCAGATAATCCACCATGCGGAAACGGGAAGAACTCCACCATGAAAAGCTATCGGAAGGAACTCTGGTTCGAGACCCGAAGCCGTCGCGAATTCATCAACATCACTCCCCGGGTGGAAGCCTGCCTGCGGGAAAGCGGAGTCGGAGAAGGCCTTCTCCTCTGCAACGCCATGCACATCACCGCCTCGGTGTTCATCAACAACGACGAAAGCGGACTACACCGGGATTTCGAGACCTGGCTTGAAAAGCTCGCCCCGGAAAAACCCCATGCGCAGTACCGTCACAACGGTTTCGAGGACAATGCCGATGCCCATTTGAAACGTTCGGTCATGGGCCGGGAAGTGGTGGTGGCGGTCACCGGGGGCAAGCTCGATCTCGGCCCCTGGGAACAGATCTTTTACGGGGAATTCGACGGTATGCGGAAAAAACGTGTTCTGGTGAAAATAATCGGCGAATAGGAGTGTACTATCATGAAAAAAACGACTGCATTCGCAGCGGCTGTACTGCTGGGCTTCGCTATGGTTCTTCCGGCCAATGCGGCGAAAAATGTGATTCTCATCATCCCCGACGGATGTTCCACGACCATGTGGGCCGCGGTTCGGGCCATGACCGTGGGCGCGGACGGCCTGCTCAACATTGACAAACTGCCGGTGCAGGGACGGTGCCGCACCTATTCCGCCGATGCGCTGGTCACCGATTCCGCGGCGAGCGGGACGACCTATGCCTGCGGAGTTAAGACGAACAACGGCGTTCTCGGGTGCGACCGTTCCACCGTGTACGGGGATTCGCTGACCCAGAAACCGGCGGCGAGCATCCTCGAACTCGCCGAGAAGGCCGGGTATTCCACCGGACTGATCACCACCACGCTGCTGTGTCACGCCACACCCGCCGCATTCTACACTCACCGTGCGAACCGGAGCTGGTACGACCAGATTTCCGGCGATCTGGTGGGAAAGGGCATCGAGGTACTCATGGGGGGAGGACGCGATTATTTCATTCCCAAGGGATCGATCGATGAAGAAGGCGCTCCCTCCAAGCGCAACGACAGCCGCAACATCATCCAGGAACTGCGAAACACCGGATACTCCTACGCCTATGACACCGCCGGGTTCAAACAGATCGATCCGCTGAAGACGGACAAGCTGCTCTGCCTGTTCAACGCCGGCGACATGCAGTTCGAGCTCAACCGCGCCAAGGACAAAGCGGGAGAGCCGGGACTCTGGGAACAGACCGAAAAAGCTCTGCAGATCCTTTCCAAAAACAAGAAGGGATTCTTTCTCATGGTGGAATCCGGCATTGTCGACCATGCCGCGCACAACCATCTGAGCCGTGAATTCATCTGGGAGGGCGCGGCCTGCGACAAGACGGTCGGAGTGGCCATGGAATTCGCCCGCAAGAACCGGGATACGCTGGTCATCGTGGTACCCGACCACGGCTGCGGCGGGCCCCATCTGGTGGGAACCTACAATCTTTCCAAGCCGGACAGTTCCATTGTCGACAAAGGTTTTCCCCAGTACACGCTGAATAGCGATGGAATCCCGGTGAGCGAGGGTGGACGTCCGCTGGCGATCCAGTGGGTGAAATCCACCGGGCATACCGGCGAGGACGTGAATGTGGCCGCGGGCGGCCCCCTTTCGCGGGAACTGGGCGGAGTGGTCCAGAACACCGACGTTTTCCAGGTCATGGGAAAGCATCTCAAAGTGGTGAAGAGTACCGCAACCGCCAAAAAGAAGGGGAAAGGCTCCCCGGACTGGCTGGACTATTGATCGATCACCTCAAATACCAACCGTCAATGCAGAAGGGGACAATGAAGTGAAACCCATCGAAAGGATGCTCGGGACAGCGCTCATCGCGCTTTCCGCCGCCGCATTCACCGTTTCCGCCGAACTTTACCCCCCGGCGCCGGAAGTCCTTCCGGGTACCACCCCGGAAATGCGGACCACCGAGTACTGGGTCAAACGCATGGCCAAACCAGACGAGGTCATCCTGACT
>CAYRTQ010000347.1:0-4887 GCA_964426865.1 uncultured bacterium | reverse complement strand
CAGTCAGATCGCGCATTCTTGTATTCACCTCTTTCCGCAAGCGCGGAAAGGTCGTTGGAAATAAACCATGACTCTTGATAATTGTCGTCCAATATTCTGAAGAACGCAGTGTTCGCGTTGCAGGGAAAACTTTCCAGCGATTCATCCACCGCTTCACTTTTTCGGAGCGACGCCCCATCTCTCGCGTATGTTGTTACATAAATATCAAGAAGATTTCCAATCCCTTGGGAAACGCCGTCTGATTTCCGGGTGATTATTTTTATGCACACCCGGCATTGATCCGAAGTGAGAGAATCGAATATCGATTTTGTGTTATCCAACAGGTCGCGCATATATATTCCAAACGATTTCTCTATTTCCTTGAGTCTCCCCTGATCATATTCGAATGACACGCTTTGCGTTATCAATGAATCATACAGCATCACCTGCTCGGAAAAGATTTCGTTGATCCGTTTTCTGCTTTCGTGGAGAATATTATGCACCTTTTCCGAGATGATTTCACATTGCCCCTGCAATGAGCGTATCCGTTCTCCCCGCTCGTGTAATTCGACTTCCCTCTCGTTATTTTTCTTGATGAGAGCATCATAATTTCGTATCAGCACAATGCTTAAAATGGTCGATGCGACGAGCACCAGGGTGATGGTGATGAGTGCAATGTAGTAAAATTCCTTTGTAACAGAGCCGTTGAATATCGTATACACTGACATGCCGAGCGAAAAGAGAAAGCCTAAAATACTGCAAACTCCGGGAGCGTATAAGTTTACAAACATATAAAACTTGTTGGATCCCATTATGCGCCTCTTGCACAATGTTCAGTTGGCATAAGTATCATTGGTTATGCTAACATACACTTCCGTTCGGTATTGTCAAGCGCATTCTCGCTTTTGTATTGATGGATACATCCATCGCCATATCTTTGCGCGTTCTTGAATTTCTGAACCGGGCGGTGCGGGCGGAGAACAAGCGCTGACATGAACAGAGTCATATTTCTCACAATCTTATGTCAAACCGCTCATTGGTGCTGACATCCCTATCCCGCGCACCATCATTCGGCGCATGGCGACTGTGGCGGGATTCGTTCCGTCTCGACTGTATTTCCCTCATTTTTCCCCTCCCCCCGCTTCTTCTTTTATATTATAATTCCCTCTATTCAAACACGTTTCCCCATCCACGCGGCGGGGCCTTTCCCATGAAAAAAATCTGGCTTCTTTTGCTCTTTCTCGCCGCATGCGCCTCGCCGCACGCGCCGAAAGGGCCCGGCATGGCCTTCTATGTGTCTCCCGAGGGAAACGACCACTGGAGCGGGCTGCGGGCCGCTCCGGACAGCGGCGGAGTGGAGGGACCGTTCCGGACTCCGGAGCGGGCGCGTGAGGCGGTGCATGCGCTGCGGGCCTCCGGAAAATGGCCCGGGGGCGGGGTGATTGTGTATCTCGCCGAAGGGACGTATGAACTGACAAAAACGCTGCATCTCACCGCCTCGGAATCCGGTACGAAGGACGCGCCGCTGCTGTGGAGACCCGTGCCCGGCGACCGCGTACGGCTGGTGGGTGGGAAACGCATCCTCCGGTTCCGTCCGGTCAACGATCCGGCGATTCTCAAACGGCTCGACATCCTCCATCGCCGAGAGATCGTCGCCGCCAGTCTCCGCCTCCAGAACATCTGGGACACCGGAGCGCTGAATCCGCGCGGGTTCGGGCGGGAGACCTTTCCCGCGGGGCTGGAGATATTCTGCAACGGCAAGCCCATGACCCTCTCCCGCTGGCCCAATGAGGGTTGGGCGAAGATCGCCGGGACGGATGACGCCGAGAGATCGTTCCGCTACGATGGCGACCGTTCCCGACGCTGGACGGACCTCTCCGATATCTGGGTACACGGCTACTGGGACCGGGACCGGGCGGATTCCTTCGAACGCATCCAATCCATCGATCCCGACACCCAAACCATCACGACCCGCGAGCCTCACGGCGTATACGGCTACAAAACCGGGCAGCGCTTCTATTTCCTCAACATTCTGGAGGAACTCGATTCCCCCGGCGAATGGTATTTGGACCGCAGGACCACCCTCCTCTATTTCTGGCCGCCGGAGCCCATCGAGAAATGCGAGGTCATGGCCTCCCTGCTGGAAACGCCGCTCATCCGCCTGGAGAACGCCTCGTATGTCACCTTCCGGGGAATGACCATGGAGGTCGCCCGGGGGAACGCGGTGGAGATCACCGGCGGCGCGGGAAACCGCATCGCGGGATGCACCATCCGCAACACCGGCAACCACGGGGTGGTCATTCGTGGTGGGAGGAACAACGGCGTCCAGTCCTGCGAGATCTCGGAAACCGGAGAAAGCGGGATCATTCTGGAGGGCGGCGACCGGAGGACACTCAAACCCGCCGGGAACTTCGCGGACAACAACCATATCCATCATTTCAGCCGCTGGGTGCGCACCGGCTGTCCCGCCATCGCCCTCTCCGGCGTGGGGAACCGGGTGACCCACAATTATATCCACGATGCGCCACATTCCGGGGTGCAGTTCGAGGGCAACGATCACCTCCTGGAATACAACGAGATCGGCGCTGTCTGCCGCGAAACCGTCGATGCGGGCGCGGTCTACAGCGGGCGCAGTTGGACCATGCGGGGGAATGTGATACGGTACAATTACTTCCATGATATATCGGGGACGGGCGGGGGAGGGGCGATGGCGGTGTATCTGGATGACGCGTTCAGCGGGACGATGATTTACGGCAACATCTTCCTTCGCGCCTCACGGGCGGCCTTCATCGGCGGGGGCCGCGACAACACGGTGGAGAACAATATTTTCGTGCGGTGCGAACCCTCGGTGCACATCGACGGGCGGGGGACCGGCCATGCGAAGGAGAATATGGCGAGAGGCGGCGACTGGAGGATGTACGAGGAACTGGACGCCATGGACTACCGCCGTCCGCCCTACAGCAAACGGTATCCGAAGCTCCTGACCATCGCCGCGGACGATCCCGCGCTCCCCATGGGGAACGTGATCGCCCGGAACATATCGTCCGGTGGAAAGTGGCTGGAGATGCTCGATGGCGTCGATTCGCTGAATATTGTGACCGTGCGGGACAACAGCGTGGATTCCCCGGACATGGTGAACCCGAACGGAACGGATTTCCGGCTCCGTAAGGATTCCCCGTCGGTGAAAATGGGATTCCAGCCCATTCCCTGCGACAAGATCGGATTATACCGGGACGATTACCGGGTGCAGACACCGGGAGGGGTGAAGTAGGAGTACTTCTTCATCTGGAAAAAGTGGGTGACACCCGGTGACCCGCGGACCCTCACCCGGCCTGCGGCCACCCCACTCCGGGCGGGTATGGCCAGGAAAACACTTTTTACCTGCCCCCGGTCACGGGGGAAGGTGGCACGAGCCAAAGCGAGGGCCGGAAGGGGGCTTTCGGCGGTGGGCGCCCAACATGCTTCAGTTGAAACAGCAGCACGAGACACGGTCTGAACCACCGCAAACCAGTGATTCAGCGGCACGACGCGCTATTCCCGGTTCAGTGTCACCGTAAACGTGCTCCCCACATCGGGCTGGCTGGTCACCGTGGCCTCGCCGCCGTAGAGCTGGGCAAGCTTCTTCACGATGGAGAGTCCCAGCCCGCTTCCGAGGATGTTGCGGGTCTTGTCGTTCTTGATGCGGACGAAATCGTTGAAAAGCCGCTCGGATTCCTCGGGGGTCATGCCGATACCGGTGTCGGCGACTGTGAGAACCAGACGGTCCTCCTCAGTGACCATGCGGATATCCACCCGACCGTTGGTGCGGTTGTATTTCACCGCGTTGGAAACCAGATTGTTGAGGATGATCTCGAGTTCGCCGTAATCGGCGGTCATGGGCAGCGGCTTGTCGTTGTGGAGTTCGACCACGATGCCCCGGCGCGTCGCCTCCGGAAGGTTGTTCTCCACCACCCGTCGCGCCACCGCGACCACATCCACCTCGGAAAGCTCGCGCTGCTTCTCGCCCGACTCGATGCGGGTCATGTCCAGCAGGTCGATGATGAGCTTCCGCATGCCGTCGAGACGCACCAGGCTGCGGTCCACGATGAGATCATAATTACGGATATCCTCGCCCGAAGTGTGGCTCTTCATGATCTGGAGATAGCCCTCGATGGCGGCCAGCGGGGATTTCAGCTCGTGCGCCAGCACGGATATGAACTGGAAGCGGACCTTGCGCTTCTCGTCCGCCAGCTTGCGCGCCTGACGCGTGAGTATGAGACGGCTCGCGGCCTTGCGGATCCCGTTCTTCAGCTCTTCCGGGGTGAACGGCTTGGCCAGGAAGTCATAGGCTCCCCGTTTCGTGGCGGTCACGGCCGTTTCGATCGAGGCATAGGCCGTGATCATGATCGTGAGCATGTCGAGCTGCATCGGCCCCAACAGGTCGAGCACCTCCAGCCCGCTGATCCCCGGCATCTTGTGATCCAGCAGCAGGATGTCGGGCGGGGCCTGCTGGATCTTCTCCAGGGCCGCCTCGCCGCTGTCGGCCTCCTCGACGTCGAATCCCACCTCGTCGGCGACATCGGGCACGCGGATGGTGAAGCCGCGCAGCGTGCGCGTCACGCCCAGCGTATCCATCGAAGATTACCCTCGCGTTTCACGTTTCCAAGGATAAATGGACCATGCGGCCATTGCTTCGCTTACTTCTTGACGGACAGCAGGCGATCGATCTCGCGCAGCAGTTGTTCGAAGCGGATCGGCTTGGCCAGCATGGCGTCCGCGCGGATCCAGGAGCGGTGCTCGGCGCTGGCCAGATCGAAGTCCAGCCCGGTCTCGCTGATCACCGAGGTGACCAGGATTACGGGGAGGGTGGCGTCCTTCTTGCGGAGGTAGTAGCACAGGGTAAAACCCGCATCAGGATTATCCATCATC
>CAYRTQ010000346.1:0-4900 GCA_964426865.1 uncultured bacterium | reverse complement strand
CTGATTCTCTACTCCGTCTATGCCGGGAGGAGAATCCAGGGTCAGGGACGGGGTGGAATCGGCAACATATTCGGCATCGGGAAATCGACCGCGAAACGGTTCAAGAAATCAAGCGCCAATGTCACTTTCGCGGATGTGGCCGGGTTAGACAATGCGAAGGAAAACCTGCGCGACATCATCGCCTACCTTCGGGATCCGGGAAAATTCGCATCCCTGGGCGCGGATATTCCCCGGGGTATTCTCCTCATGGGCCCTCCGGGAAACGGGAAAACCCTGCTCGCCCGGGCCACCGCGGGTGAGGCCGGCGTGCCATTCTTCAGTATCAGCGGTTCTGAGTTCATCGAGATATTCGTTGGAGTGGGAGCATCGAGAGTGCGGGACATGTTCGAGAACGCCAAACGCGAGGCGCCATCCATCATATTCATCGACGAAATCGATTCCGTGGGGCGCGCCCGCGGAACCGGGATCGGCGGTGGGCACGACGAACGCGAACAGACCTTGAACCAGATTCTCTCCGAGATGGACGGATTCGAGTCCCACGAATCGGTGGTGGTGATGGCCGCCACCAACCGTCCGGATGTGCTGGACCCGGCGCTCACCCGTCCCGGAAGGTTCGACCGCCAGATCACGCTGGAACTGCCTCAGAAAAAAGCACGCCTGAAAATCCTGACCATTCATACCCGTGAGGTGCCGCTCGACGCCGATGTGGATCTGGACAACATGGCCGCGCGAACGGTTGGATTTTCCGGCGCGGACCTGAAGAACCTGGTGAACGAGGCAGCGCTCCTTGCGGGACGCAAGAGCAAGCATGTGGTGAGCGGCGAGGATTTCGAGGAGGCGTGGGATACCATTCTCATGGGCGCGGAACATGAGGAGATGATCGATGACGAGGAGAAGGAACTGGTGGCCTATCACGAGTCGGGACACGCCCTTGTCGCCAAACTGCTTCCGGGCGCCGATCCCTTGCAGAAAGTGACCATCATTCCCCGTGGACAATCTCTTGGCGCCACGGAGCAGATCCCCGGGAAAGACCGTCACAATCTCAGCCGAAGCTATCTCCTGGACCGCATCGCGGTCACACTGGGCGGAAGAGCCGCGGAACGGCTTATATTCAACGAACTGACCAACGGCGCGGCCAGCGACCTCAAACAGGCCACCCAACTCTCCCGTCATATGGTGGCGCAATGGGGAATGAGCGAACGATTGGGGCCGGTAACTTTCCGTCAGGGAGAGGAACATGTGTTTCTGGGGCAGGAACTGGCGCAACCCAAGGATTTCAGCGAGCATACCGCGGAGATTATCGACGAGGAGGTGCGAAAAATAGTCACCGGAATGGAGGAACGGGCGTTCAACCTGCTCAGGAACAACCGGGAGAAGCTCGATGCCCTCGCCGCCGCGCTTCTGGAGAATGAAACGCTGGAAAACCAGGATGTCGATCGCATCCTTGAGCAAAGCGTTCCACGGGAGGCGGCGAGTCCGGCGTGAACCGGATTCGCATGAAGGGTTTTCCCCTTTCCGGTAATCCCGTACATGGCGCATCTCACCGCCGCGATAAATGCATGTTTCACGATTCGGGAAAGGAGTGTTTGAGGCCGGTCTGAACCATTTATTCGAACGATAATAACCGATGGATTATTTTATCAGCAGTTCATCATTTCTATCATTCGAATTCCGCTGAAGACCATCGGTTGTCTCGCTGAACGGTTACCCTCTCTTCCATTCTTAAACCAAACCCGGTATCAGACAAAACTTTCCCCATTCAATACAATGGAGATCACATTCCCTTCCGAAATTGCAGGACAATACAGTTCACCGGAGCGATTCTCCGCTTTCCATCCGCATCCCGCGTTGATCCTACCCAGCGGGCATGAGGCATGGACGGGGAAAAGCAGTACAACGCGTCAAGGAACGGTATTGGGATTTTAAGGGGAAATACCATGCAGATTCCATTTGATTTGACATTTCGCAATGTCGAAAGAACCGAACCCATCGAGAGTATGATTCGCGATAAAGTGGCCAAGCTGGAAAAAATCTGTAATTACATGATACTCTGCAAAGTGGCGGTGGAACGGGACCAGGAGCATCAGCGGACCGGCAACCCCTATCGGGTGAGAATCGATATTGTCGTTCCTCCAGGACATGAAATCGTCGCCCGCCGTGAATCCAGCCGGGGCGACATGCATGACCCGCTCACCACGGTGATCCGTGATGCCTTCGATGCCGCCCGCCGTCAACTGATAGAAATTGTGGAACGGCAACGGGCGGATGCGAAGAAACATCCGCGTCAGATTGTCGAAGCCCTGGTAGTGAAACTGGTTCCGGACGAGGGGTATGGTTTCATTCGGGACACCACGGGCCGTGAAATCTATTTCCACCGTAACAGTGTCCTGCATGACGATTATGACCGGTTGATCATCGGAACCGGGGTACGTTTCGTGGAGGAGGAGGGAGAAGAGGGCCCGCAGGCCACTTCCGTTCAGATCATTGAAAAAATGGGCGAACCGGTGGCAACCAACCTGAAGATACCATAATATCGCCGGTTCACGATCAACCGCGAATCGGGGAAGAGCGTTTTTTTACCGGGCGAACTGATTTGCGGTATTACGGGAAACGGCTCATCTCCGTTGGAAACGTCCGGTAGAGCGCTGATAGTATTACCGCTGATTATTCCACAGTATCGAAGCGCACCTCCGGTATCCGCCTCACTCCACAAGGGATCATTCTCATAAGGAGTCCGTCATGGCAATCAGAAGCGCCACCGCCGACTGGGAAGGCACATTGCGGGAGGGCCGGGGGAACTTCTCCGTACAAAGCGGCGCATGCGCGGGGACCTATCGGTACAGCACCCGTTTCGGCGAGGAACGGGGATCGAATCCGGAAGAACTCATCGGAGCCGCTCACGCGGCATGTGTGTCCATGTCTCTCGCTCATGTATTGAGCAAGGCGGGATATTTTCCACAATTCATCCGTACCACGGCGAATGTCCACCTCGACCGTTCGGCGGAGGGATTTCAGATCGGGAAAATCGAGCTTTCCGCCGAGGGCGACGTGGACCGGATATCCGCGGATGAGTTTCAGAAGCTTGCCGAAGAGGCCAAAGACCAATCCCCGGTCACCCGGGCCCTGGCGGGAACGGAAATCACCATCCAGGGGATTCTGATCAGTAAACAGGCCGGAGTTATGGCGCGGTGAGTTTCTTCCCCCGGATTCTCCACTCCGGCGCATAGTTGCTGTCCGGCCACACGGAGTACACTGTCAAACATATACGGAGGCGCATTATGTCTTTCACCGGTTTGGACGTATTCGACTCGACGCTCCAGAAATCAAATCTCTGGCTCAGGGAACTCATGGATGATCTGCATTGGGAGGATCGCCACCGGGCCTATCTGGCTCTGCGGTCCACCCTGCACATCCTGCGGGATCGCCTCACTCCCGAGGAAGCGGTCCAACTGGGCGCGCAACTCCCCATGCTCATCCGTGGAGTTTATTATGACGGCTGGAAAATCACGGAGCGTCCCTATAAAATACGGGACAAGGGAGAGTTCCTGGCCATGGTGCACCGTGAATTCATGAACGATCCATCGATCGACCCCGAGCAGGTGGTCAGAGCGGTTTTCACTCTTCTCTCACGAAAGATTTCCGAAGGAGAAATCCAGGATATCATGCACATCATGCCCAAGGAATTGCAAGATCTCTGGAACGTTCCCGCTACGGATGAACGCTGATGCCACTTTCCGTTCAATAATGGTAACAGGCTTCCCCCGGTTTGAAAAGACAGCCTTGCACGCTGTTTGAGTAGAGCCGGAAACAGCCATATTGAAAAACCCATTCACCCATATTGATCGGAATTTGGCATTCCCCCCCAAAAAAAACGCCGATCATAACGACCGGCGCTTTTTTTTCTTACCAAGGATTTTACCGGTGTTCCTCCACGAACTGACGGGTAATGCGGATCATGTGTTCCACCCGTTCCGGCTCCGCGGCCACCCCGAAGTGGGCGACTCGGAATGTGAGACTCCGGCCTTGCTCGTCACGGTGCGCAAAGCCGTATCCGACCATCGTGTTGTGCTTCTCAAGATACCAGGAACGCACATCCTCCCCGACAAATCCTTTCGGCACATAAAAATCTGTCACCACCGGCGAGGCGCATTCCGGATCGGCGCTCATCCGGAAGCCCAGTTCCGCCATTCCTTCCCGGAGACGATTTCCCGCCGCCCGGAAACGTTCCTGCCGATTGTAGACGCCCTCTTCGAGAATCCGGTCCGCCACCCAGTCCAGAGCGTAGAGGAACACGGTATTGCCGGTTACCGGCTGGGGATGCTCATCGTGCATACGGTCCACGGCATCCTTCCAGGTCTTGAAATCAAGGTAGTACGGCACCCGACGGTTCCTGCGCGAGTTGATATACTCCCACGCTCTCGGCCCCACCGCTACCGGCGCCAGACCGGGAGGAAGCTCCAGACATTTCTGGCTCGCTCCCGCCACTACGTCCGCACCATTTTCTCCCATATCCACAACCACGCCTCCGACACCGGACACGGAATCCACAATGAGGAGGGAATCGAATTCGCGCGCGATCTTTCCGATGGGCGGAATGGGATTCAATACCGCGGTGGAACTTTCATTCTGGGTCATGAAAATGAACGGGCTGCGCTTTTCCCGCATGGCCTCCCGGACCTGATCCGGATCGCTAGCCCGTCCCTTTATTCCCTTGACCACACGGTAGGGAACCCCCAGACAGTTCAGATTCTTCTCCGCATACTCTCCTCCGCCGTTGTCCAGAATCAGCACCTCGTCCTCCGGAGTGCAGAGGCTGGCCAGCGCCATGTTCACCGCCAGAGTGCCGCAGTCAAGTCCTGAATTTTCTGTAAAATGCGCTCTCTGGTGAGGAGTGTTTGTC
>CAYRTQ010000345.1:0-4905 GCA_964426865.1 uncultured bacterium | reverse complement strand
GCAAGGGATCGAGGGTTAGGGGGCCGGGAGCTCACGAATCATACGATTTCTTTATTTATGGATAGGCTCTTATAACCCCGGTATTCTGAATCTTTGCCGCTTTTGAACTGCTTTCCAATGAAAGGAACGATACAGGTGAATACGGCGTTCTGTCTGGCGATTATCTCCATCATGGCGATATCCGCCCACGCGGAGGGAAAAAGCGGGAATACCTTTCCCGGTGAGGAATCGGACTTCCACTCATATGCCCGGTATAATTTCCCCTGTGACGGCAGAAATTGCATTGTAGTCGTTCCAGCGAAAGCCGCGCCGGGGAATCCCTGGATCTGGCGCACCGAGTTTTTCGGCCATGAACCGCAAGCCGATATCGCTCTTCTTTCAAAGGGATTTCATGTCGTATACATCGACTTGCAGGACATGTACGGCGCTCCGGTGGCCATGCGCCACATGGATGCGTTTTACGCCTATCTCACCAGGACCGGGGGACTGGCGTCGAAAACCATCCTGGAAGGTTTCAGCCGGGGCGGACTTTTCGCGTTCAACTGGGCGGCCAAACACCCGAATAACGTGGCCTGTATCTATGCCGATGCTCCCGTCTGCGATTTCAAAAGCTGGCCGGGGGGAAAAGGCGCGGGGGCCGGGAGTCCGGCGGATTGGGAGAAATGTTTGAAGGTATACGGAATGACCGGGGAACAGGCGCTGAAATCGAAATGCAATCCGGTCGACAATCTGAAACCGCTTGCCCGGGCAAAGATACCCCTCCTGCATGTCGTGGGGGACGCGGACGATGTCGTTCCCGTTTCGGAGAATACCGCCATCGTGGAAAAGCGGTACAAGGAACTGGGGGGATATATTGAGGTGATCCATAAGGAAGGGGTGAATCACCATCCGCACAGTCTGACCGATCCCGCCCCGATTGTCGATTTCATCCTCAATCATGCCGAGTGGGGCAAGTGACGCCGGCAAAGATCGTGTTTCGTTCAAGAGAGGAAGAAAGGGCGCCCGTTCTGCGAGCCGACCGATAATCTGAACCAGTGATGCGCATGATTGAGCTGATGAACCGCTGATACTGCATTCCTTCCGCTTTTATCATTCGCATCATTCGAATCGCTGGTTCAGACAGGCTTCAAACCCTGTTGTTCCGGTATGATCGGTGAATCGTATGATACCATACATCATGTGAATGCTGCAAAGGGGTGAGCGCATTGAATAACGGCGCTCACCCCTTCTCCTTCTCCCCCATTCTCATGTTCATCCGGTATACGAAAACCAGCGTTTCAGCGACCGCGGCATAGAGTTCAGGCGGAATTTCCGCGCCGACATCGAGTGTCATGAGCAGGGCCAGAAGGTCCGGGTCCTCGCGTATGGGAACCCCGGCCTCGCGGGCGGCATCGAGAATCCTTTCCGCCAGTATTCCGGAACCACGGGCGGTCAGGCGCGGCGCGGGGTCTTCCCCAAGGCGGTATTTCAGCGCGACAGCGGCCTTTCTCCCATCCGGCGCGTATCTTCGTCCCGGCATGATCACCCCCGAATGTTTAGTGAATTGTGGGAATCCGGTCCCGACGGGTAGCTTGCCGCACGGTCGGCGAGCATGAAATGGATCACACCCGGTTCATATCCGCGTTCCCGCAGCATGCTGCGGAATTCATCCGCCATTCCTTCAGCCAGTGTCAGGGCGTGGCGGTCCTTGAGAAGGAATGTGACCGAGGTCATGGCCCCGGAGAAGCGGAGGCGGGCGCACACCGTCCCCATCTTTGAGGTCTCGACATCGAGCGTGAGCGAGAACCGCTCCGGACCGGCTTCCCCATCCCCGGACTTTCCGCTTTCGGGACGGACGCCGGCGTACATCCGTTCCCGGGGATCTTCGACGGGAATGATCAGGGGAATGGTCCGCTGCTCTCCGGAGCCGTCCAGTAGATGATTGATCTGGCGCGAGGTGATGGCGTCGAGAAGGGAGCGGGCGTGCTCCTCCAGTTTTCCGGTGACGGGGTCCCGCCCCGATGACTGTCCCCGGTCCCGGAGGAAGAGGAAAAGCATCCCCTTGAGATCGCCGTGCAGCAGATTTTCGAGGGATCCGGGATCGCGTCCGGCGCGGTACCAGGCCAGGAGCCGCCATTCGAAAGCCATTCCGCTTTTCCGTATCATTTTGGCGAAACCATCCGGGCAGGTTTCCAATCCCCACGGTTCATCCCTTGCGGGTGACATCGAAACCGGAGATTCATTACGGCGGTCACGGAGCGATCCTCCCGGTAAGTTGTACCCAATGACATTCCCCCAGAGCAGGGATTCCATATCCCGCGCCAGGGTTTCGACCGCGGCGCGGGTTTCGGCGGCGAGATTCCCGTTGCCGAGAAGGGTCAGCGCCTCCTCATGGAGCGCGGCGGCCTGATGGAAGAGAACCGGGGCTTCCGGAGAAATGGCGGTTTTCAGGAGCGCGGCGGTGAGCGGTATCGAGTTGTTGTGGAGAAAGAGCGCCCGGAGCGCTCCCTCACGGTCGAGTTCGGCGGGGGTGATGCCCGTAGCGGTGATCTGCGCGGCGAGGTTTGGTGAAATCTCCAGACCCAGCTCGGCAAACAGTGTGGTCAGGCGTTCGGAGAGTGACGCGGGCAAAACATCCGCCGAACTCGATAACGGAACGGATGGAACGGGAGAACCGGCGGGTTGGGGGGTGACCGTGGCCTGGGCGTGGAGCGGGGTGTGTCCGGATTCGGGGATGCGCATGGCGTCGTCCGGTCAGTGTCGGGAATCAGATTCGGATGTCGATATGGTCCGGAGGGTTTCCGGGATCGTCATCCCGGGAAACGGGAGCGTCTTCCCGCTTTTCTTCGCGATGTTCATAGGTGTCGCGGTCAGGATTCTCGTTCTCGCGATGCTCGTTCTTTTTCCGTTCATCGGCGCGGAGGATGACACGGTCGCCTGGGGCGGCGGGTTGAGCGACCCGTTCCTGTTCTCCCGCGAGCCTTTCGCTCAGTTCCTGCTGGAACTGCTGAACCGCTTCGGGAATGGCCCGGGCGTTCTGCTGCATGCGCTCGATTGCCTGGACCTTGGAGAGCGCGTCGGATAATTCGATCGGCCGCACCATGGCGTGTTCTTCCCCCGTCAGGCGCCCATGTAGAGCATCCGTAATTTTGTCCGGAGTTTGATGATGGCGGTGGTGTGAATCTGTGACACCCTCGACTCCGATACATTCATGACC
Source organism: uncultured bacterium (assembly GCA_964426865.1). Classification (GTDB taxonomy): domain Bacteria; phylum Latescibacterota; class Latescibacteria; order Latescibacterales; family Latescibacteraceae; genus JAWLHT01. Next base: position 1,709 of record CAYRTQ010000345.1, on the reverse strand, counting down.
TGTCCGATTTCCTTCAGGGTCAGTTCCTCGTAGTAGTAGAGCGAAACCGCCAGACGCTCCTGTTCGGAGAGGCCCTGGAGGATTTTCACCACATTCTCCAGCAGTTCGCTCCGTTCAAGGCTGTCGAGGGCGCCTGTTTCTCCGCTGGCAAGGGTATCGATACGCCGCACCGGCTCGCCTCCGGCGGTGGGGTCCACCATTTCGTCCAGCGAAAGGAGCGTGGTGCCGGAGACCTGTTCGATGGCCTTGTAATACTTCGCCATGTCCCAGCCGAGGGAATTCGCGATCTCCGTATCGTTCGGAAGACGTCCCAGTTTCGCAATCAGCCCGGCCACCGCGGTTTCGATCTCCCGTGATTTGGCGCGGGTCGAGCGGGGAATCCAGTCCAACGCCCGCAGTTCATCGAGCATGGCGCCCCGTATCCGGGCGGTGGCATAAGATTCGAATTTTACCCCTTTGGCGGGATCGAAGTTGTTGACCGCATCGATGAGTCCGATCACCCCGGCGTTGACGAGATCGCGCTTGTCCACCCAGCTCGGCAGTCCGATCGCGAGCCGTGAGGCCACGAAACCGACCAGTTTCAGATGCTGACGGATGATATCGTCCCGTTTTTTCCCGGACGACAGGTTCTGGTAGGTGTGGAGTCCCCGGTTGTTGGCCCGGGTCCGCCTATCCTCCTGCGATCTTCTATCCATCTCCACGGGAATATCGCTGGTTCTCCGGTCTCCCTGTTCCCTGCGATCGTTCATGCCGCCTCACTCTATAATATATATTATCGGTTGAAAAGGCCGTTTCTTTTAGGAATTTCTAAACCGAGGAGATTACGGGCGATTTTCCGCAGGGACTGCATGGGCGCGGACCTCGGCGCATGCAACGCCAGAGGGGTCTGACGCATGATGGCTTCGCTCACCACCGTGTCTCTCGGAATGCAGCCGCGATACCTGATCTCCTTGGAAAGGAAGCGCAGGACGATCTCCGCGAACTTGGAGCCGAGAAGCTCCCCTTCCTTTTCGTTGCGGACCATATTGACGATGATCCCCACATCCATCCGCGGATTCTCCATGGTCACCACTTTCACCATGGTGTACGCGTCGGCGAAGGCGGTCGGTTCGGGAGTCATCACCACGAGAACCTCCTGCGCCATGAACACGAAGTCCACCACATTGGCGGATATTCCCGCGCCCGTATCGATGAAAATCATGTCGAACGCATTCTCGAGTTTCAGCAACTCCTGACGGAACCGCAGGACATTCTCCTCCTGCATTTCACCGATTCTGCCGCGGCCCGATCCCGCCGAAAGCAGGGTCACATTTTCAGGGCCGACGGCAAGCGCCTCGAAAATACTCGCCTCGCCCCGTATTACCTCCTCGATGGTGTGAGGAGCGGCCACCCCGGTCAGGACATCCACATTGGCCAAACCCATGTCGGCGTCGATGAGAAGCACCCGCATTCCGGCTCTGGCCAGGGTGATGGAAAGGTTCACCGCGACGGATGTCTTCCCCACCCCGCCTTTTCCACTGGTGATGGCGTGGACTTTCCCCGGAAGAGAGGAATGGGCTATTTCATGATCCTGCTGCATGGCATCCCGTATGGTTTGGGAACGATAGTTTTCCGGCGGTGGGATCGGGGGAAGCGATCTTCCCCGTCCGGTCGCATTCCGGATGGGCGCGGGTCCCGGTATGTCGCCCGCTTTCAGGATGCCCATCCGA
>CAYRTQ010000344.1:0-4921 GCA_964426865.1 uncultured bacterium | reverse complement strand
GCAAGCTGCGGGGAGTGATCGATCTGCACGATATTTCCACCCCGAAGCCATTCGAGCGGGACATCCTCGATCGTCTGCGGAGCGGCGGCATGGTGATCATCGACCTCTCCCAGGGAGAACCGAGGGTCCGCCGGGCTTTTTCCGAAATCATCTGCCGCGAGATATTCCATGACTCCCTGGTCCGTTTCATCCGGAACCTCCCCAATAATTTCATTCAGTTTTACTTCGAGGACGCCCAGGAGCAGTTCCCGCGGGATGAGGAGGGCCGGAGCAAAATCTTTTCGCGGCTGGTCCACGAGGGCGGCAAACTCAATATTGGGCTGGTCTGCACCGCTCCCGCGCCCAGTTTCATGAATCCCGCTCTCCTGAGAAATACATCGAATTGGTTCATCAGCCGTCTGGGCGCCCGCGAGGAACTCGCCGGAATCGGCAAATACGAGGATTTCATCGACTTCGCCTCCGCGTTGCTCGGTCCTCCCCGCGGGGAAGAGCACGGGTTCACCCGCATGAAAATGCGCTCCTCGCCATTCAGTCTCCCGGTCCTCATCCATCCCTTCCCCTCGGGAAAGCTCATTCCCAATCCGAAAAAGTCCATGCACCGGGCTTGGGAAAAGACCGGAGCGTTCCCCGGAAGGTTCACCCATCAGCGCAGCGTGCCCTGAAAGCCCGGTGAACCAAGCGGGGTATCGGAACCGGGCGTCGCCCGCATGCGCCGGGTGCGAATGCGTTTTCATGTGCAAAGGACGCACCGCGCCGTCATGCCTTTTCCGTCCTTTCCCGTGCGCCACAAAAAGCGCCCAAAGATGGCATGCCCGTCAAAGCCAAAGCACCCCGACGCCCTTTTCCGGAGCGTTTCTCCCCGCTCCGGGAAAGGGCTTTTTTGGTTCCCTCCCGCAACGGGCGTTATTCTTTGCATACGCAATGCAAGATTCATGTTGTGAAGCGATATTCGTTGATTTATACTCAATATCAGAATGTTTGAGCCGTGTATCCGCTTACAGGGGAGATGCCTCATGAAAAAGGGGATAATGTGTCTGTGTTTCCTTTCCGTGATCGCCGTGCTTGCGACGGTCGCCGCTCCGCCCGCCGTCGGGATCGAGTCCCGGGAGGTCCGTCTCGACGCCGCCGGGATCGAGCGTGACGCGCAGTTGGTAAATCTGCGTTTCGACCGTCAACAGAACGGGATCATTCTCGACGACATGGAACTCATCGAGGACGACGCTCCGGCCACCGGAGTGCCGCAGGGAATGAACGCCAACGGCGCGGAGTGGATGGAGCAGCTTCGCAAGGGTATCGTCGTGAAAAAGATACTCCTGGTGGACGATACCGCGGCGTATTCCGGGCGTCTTCTCTTCAAGGGCGCAGAGGTGAAGAAGAACACCACACCGCTTCACATTTCGCTGAACGGAGTGGAATTCCTCCGTCCCGCCTCGGTATACGGGTATCCCTACGCCCGCCAGTACATCGATCTCGCCCCTCTGGACCGCTGGTTCGTGGTCGATTTGCCCATCGGCGCGCTCAAGAAGGGGGAGAACGAGATTCTCATGTGGGCGGACAGCGATTCCACCTCCTGGAAAGTGCTCGTCGCCTCGGAAAAGGAATTCGCCCGCGGCTCCCTGACCCGCCCCCATCACCCCAACCGCTCCCTGAAGAGCGCCGACGGCGGCAAGACCTGGACCGACTCGAAGCTCGGTCCGAAGGGAGAGGTGGACGGCGAATACTCCATACGGTTCAGCCTGGACCGTTGTGTCAAATCCGGTGAATACACCTCCCCGGTCATGGATATCACCGCAAATGAAAGCCCGCTGAAGCCGGTGGTGAAAATCGGCAAGATACGGCTTTCCTTCGGGCTGGACACTCCCGAGGGAACGACCGCGACCATCCTCGCCCGGTACGGAGCCAGCCCCCGTACGGACGACCCCTCCTGGACCGGGTGGAGCCCGCTCGGCGCGGAAGGCGAGTACACCGACCTGGGCAGCCGCCGGTATTTCCAGTGGAAAGCGCAGCTCTCCACCACGAACCGGCTCAAGACCCCGGTGATACGGGGGATATCCCTTTCCTCGGAGTGGGAAAACAATTCCCCCAACGCAAACCTTGGACTGGGAGTGGAAGTGGCGCATAACGGCCATGTGGCGCGCGCCAGCTATCCCTTCGGGTACGAAAACCTGCTGCACCCGGAGCTGGAGAAGTTCCGCAAGAACGCCCGTCTGGACAAGGTGGTGGAGGGCGCTTCCAGCGAGTTCGAGGTGATGATGCGCCTGCTCAACTGGGCCTATCGCATCCCGGTCACCAGCGATGCCTATTCCTGGAACTGGAACGATGTGGTGAAGATCGAGAAGGGCGAAAAAGGCATGCCCCGTCTGCAGAACGACTACAAGGGCCGCCGTCGCGACGCCATGTGCCTGTATTCCAACCAGGCGCTCATCGGGGCGCTCCTGTCCATGGGATTCCAGGCCCGTCACATCAACATCCACAGCGAGGCAGTGAGCGGCCACGAGGTGACCGAAGTATGGTCCAACGAGTTCAACAAGTGGTTCTACCTGGACGCCACCCGCGATTACTACTATTTCGCTCCGGATTCCGGGACGCCCCTGAATCTCCTGGAACTCCACAACCGCATGGCTCCGCTGGTGCCGCGCGTGGAGACCTGGGAACGGCCCTACGTGATCGAATCGGGCAAGGAAGTCGCGTCGAAGACCCTGGTGGGCATCCGGGAAGGAACCAACGCGTTCAGCGTCGTTCCCGACGGCCGTCACATGGTGGAGATCATCGGGCATTTCCGCATCATTCCCCGTAACGATTTCCTCACCAATCCCCTGCCGGTCCCGGTGCATACCGGCGACACCATGTGGGGATGGGACGGCTTCCTGAACTTCTACGACGACAAGTTCCCCAAGCGGTACGAATACCAGCGCTATTCCAACCGCGCCCTGGACTTCTACGAGCCGCTGAACCAGGCGGAGGTATATCTGAACGAGACCACGGAGCGCGGCGCCCTGGAGGTGGAGATCAACACGTTCACCCCCGGACTGGACACGTACCAGGTGCGTTTCAATGACGGCAAGTGGATGGACCAGAAAGAGCCGAAGTTCCTCTGGACCCTCAGGGGCGGCAAGAACCACATCGAGGTGCGCACCCGTACGGTACGGGGAATTACCGGTCCGGTGAGCATGCTGGATGTGAATTACAATCCGTGAGACGGAAACCGGAACAAAACGTAAAGAACGCGTGATACATCGTCCGCTGGTTTCGGCTCCGCGCAACCAGCGGACGATGATGGCCCCGGACTTTTTCCCCTTGGGATTTCACCCACACTTTCGTCGAGGAGCGCGCTGTCCATGCAGGTTCGTTTTCGCGCTATTTTCGCTTTCTGCGCCGTAACCGTTTTTCTGGCCGCATTCCAGGGACCCGTGTTCGCGGCGGATTCCCATGCCCCGAAATTCACCTGGAAGGTCCTCGGGGGCGCGGTAAATCCCGAGCAGTGGATCTATGACGGCGATATCCCGCTGGCCATGTTCGAGCAACGGGTTATCGAGCAGCCCGCGGAGGACCTCATGTTCTTCAACGGCGTTCCCAAACCCCCGGTGCTCCGTCATGTGCGGCTCACTCCGGGCGGTCCCCCGCTGGTGGAATGCATCCAGCTCTACTGGGTGCTCATCACCGGACAGCTCGCCACCGACCGTATGGTGAACATCGATGTTCAGGGCAGCGGGACGGACCGTCTCGTGGTCACCTTTCACACCCGCGACCGGAGCGGCATCGCCGACTCGAAACGCATCCTCACGCTCACCTACGACCGCGCCTCGGGGAGCTATGTATACGATTTCCAGGCCTGGCTCACGTTCAACAGCCCCGAATTTCTCAACGGCGGCGCGCGGAGTTTCGAGTTCTGCGATCCCTGGCTGACCGGCTGCCCCGGCCCCTCGGTGGAATTTCCCGGCATGTGGGACCGGCGTTACCGGAAGTTCGTATACGAGTCGGAAAATGGGCTGGTCGCCCTGCCCATCAACCATTTCACCACCTCGCTCAAGGGCGGAATCAAGCTGAAGCGCGACGGCTCGTTTTTCGCCGGGTACGAGCCCGACGGCAATCCCGCCATCCAGTTCGTGGGGGACACCGCCGACAAATCCGGCATCGGCATCTGCTGGTGGGGCTATGATCTCCATCTCGGGCGCACCATCGCCCCTTCGGAAATGGACAAGCCGGTGCTCGCCCATTTCCGCATCTCCGACTGGCCCGCGTCGAAAGCCAAGGCCATGGTCGGAGAGGCCAAGCTCCCGCAATGGAGCAACGGCGGCTGGAATCTCGGAAACGAGTACCCGGTGTATGAGCGGAAATCGAGTTTCGCGAAAGGGTTGGCGCTCGATGGAGTCGCGGAGGGCAAGGTGGACCCCTTCCCCTGGACCGCGCAGGGGGACGGCGCTTCCTGGGACAGGACCTCGGGCCGTACGGACAAGCACAGCCTGAAGATCGAGCGCACGGCTCCGGGGCTTTCCCGCTGGCAGACGTTTCAGGGCGATGGCGAGGGGTATTTCGCGGAGCCGTGGTCGTGGGTGAAAGGCTACACGGTATCCTGCTGGGTGAAAACCGAGGCGGTGACCGGGCGGGGTTCCACCCTGGCGGTGCAGTACCACATCCCGAATTTCACCCAGGAATACCCGGTTTACAGCGCGCGGAAGCTCACCGGCGCGAACGGCTGGACGAAACTGGAACTGGAGGTTGGTCCGCCGCCGGAGAAAACGGGGTGTCTCATGATCATGCTCCAGCAGGACGGCGCGGGAACCACGTGGTTCGACGATCTGGAAGTGACGCCGTTGAAATAGGGGCTCCGGCGAATGAACAGTGAACTCTGCCGGTCGTCCGGTATGGTCGAGGCCGCACCTCATCCCCGTCCCTTCTCCTATTCAGGAGAAGGGTGACT
>CAYRTQ010000343.1:0-4945 GCA_964426865.1 uncultured bacterium | reverse complement strand
GTCTCACGTGAATCATGCGAGCGCCGCCCGTGCGGACCGCTCGTTCCGGATCTCCCTCGGGGGAAAAACACCCCCAAGTATATGGTCCGGGGAGAACGGGAATCCCTCCATAAACAAGAAAACCGCTGCCTTTCGCCTCCTGCGGCTCCCCGAAAAGCAGCCCCAACCTCCCAGAGGGGGCTGGGCGCCGTTTCCATCATAAAAATCGGGGTTTTGCCGGGGCTTGCCAAACCAAATGGCCTGGAATGCAGTGGAAACACCCTCCTGAGTGAAGCAGCGGAGTCCCGCGGGGTTCTCGTCGGGCTGCTTTCCCCATGAAGGCCGCATCCTTGTCATGGATGGGATTCAACCCCTCGGCGACCGGGGGAACCCGGGTCCGCCATCGCCGCGGGGTTCAACTCCTCGTGGGAATGTCTGGTTATGTGACGATTCTTCCATAGGCGGAGTTTCATGAAATATGAGGGGATACGAAATTATTTTTTTCCGGTGGGAAATGAAGGCGGCGATGAGACGGGCATGACACGGCGGCGCATGCCAACCTGCTATTTTGACGCAGTTTAGCATGATGTACGACAGAAATGACGGTTTTGGGATGGATTCCCTTGGGGTGGCCTGAAAAAGAGAGTTTTCCGGGCTGCGCGGATGCCGGATGCGAACGGGATTGGGGTGTTTGTTCTCTTCCGGTTCCCGATGGGAAAGCGTAGCGGGGTCCATGCCGGGAACCCCGGTCCGCATGGAGCACATCAGAAACCCGGATAATGCTGTAAAAGAGGAGGTCCTGGGGCGAATACGGGGGCATGACGACACTTTTATGCGCACCTGTACGGCGCAGTATTTCCCGCCTTCCATCCCCCGCGCGGGGCGGATGTACAACTATTTTCTTGCAAAGAGGAACCCAATCGCGTATTATGGCGTTTCATGGGTAATTGTCCGGCATGAGACATTCGTCCGGCGCTATGTTCGCGGTATTATAGAATTCTGATTTTTCCGGCAGGAACGCCCAGGGATATCCCGGAAGGAGAACAGCATGAATCGAGCAGTAAAGACCACCCTCCTGGTCGCAGGAGTCATGGTTGCCCAAACCTTACTTTTCGCGCTTCCCGCGCTGGCCCAGCTCAAGATCGGGTATGTCCGCCACGATTACGTTCTCAGCCAGTATGCGCCCTATCGTGAAGCGCTGAAACAGGTTGACGATTACGAGAAATCCGAGACCGAAAAGCTCAAGAAGATGGCCGAGGACTTTCAGAAAAAGGTGGAAGCCGCCCAGAAACAGGCGCAACTCATGAAGGAAGAGCAGATCACCGCGAAACGCGAGGAGCTGGAAAAAGAGCAGGCGAGCATACAGAAGCGTCAGGAAGACGTGTTCAACCGTCAGGATGGCCTCCTGGTGAAGAAACACGCCGAACTCGTGCAGCCTATCTTCAACCAGTTCAACACCGTTCTGGAGAAGATCGGGCAGACCGACAAATATGATTTCATCCTCAACGCCGAGTCCGACACCCAGGTTATCCTGTACGCCGACAAGAAATACGACATTTCGGATCAGGTTTCGACCGAACTGAACAAAACTCCGGCGCCCGCGGCCTCCGCGCCCGCTTCCTCGAAGTCGTCCGTTCCGAAAGCCCCGGCTTCCAAAGCGCCCGCCAAAAAATAATTTTTGACCGTCCTCCTTCCCGCGTTTCAACCGCGGGAAAACCGGTCGAACCCGTCTCATTCTTGATACAATGAGACAGATGACACTGATACTGAGATGGGCAAAGTTCCGAACCGGCCCCGCGGTTTCCAGTATTACGGGTATAAAAGCAAAGGGACAATGACCGCATTGTCCCTTTGCTTTTTTTCTTTCCCGCGCGCATCACGGCTGTTATATCTTATACGAATCACTGTCCAAACCGGAAAGAAAGGGTTGGAAGCCTGTTTGCGTTTTTGCGGGATAGAACCGTTCCCTTTTCCCTGCTTTTCCCCCTCCGCGTTCCCGCGCGAAACCGGCCCGTTCCGGCCGTTTGGGCGCGGGAGCATGCCACCCAGAGAAAGGAGCGCCATGAAAGCCCCTGCCCTTTGTCTCGCCGGGATCGCCCTGGCCCTGAGTTTCTTCGCCTGCGCGCAGTCCAAGCCCCTCACGCTCTCCCCGGGCGCTTCCATTCCGGTGCATGCCTGGTGGAGCGTTCCCCAGGAACAGACCACGGTGGAACGGTACAGGGAACTGGCCGCCGACGGGTTCACCACGAGCATGTCTCCGCTCTCCGACGCCGACGCGGTGGCGAAAGCGCTCGATGTGGCGCGTGAGGCGGGAGTGAAGCTGTTCATCGCCTGCCCGGAACTCGGGAAGGATCCGGAAGCCACGGCGAAACGGTTCATGAACCACCCGGCGCTCGGGGGATACCACATCACCGACGAACCCAACGCGAAAGTCTTCCCCCAACTGGCGGAGCAGGTGCGGAAGATTCAGGCGGTCGACCCCAATCACCCCTGCTACATCAACCTTTTTCCCAACTACGCTTCTCCGGAGCAGCTCGGGCATTCCACCTACCGCGCCCACGTGGACAGTTTCGTGGCGATGGTTCCGGTGACCATGCTTTCTTTCGACCACTATCCGGTCACGTTCAACGGCCTGCGTCCCGAGTGGTACGAGAACCTGGAGATCGTTTCCGAAGCCTCGCGGAAGTCCGGAAGGCCGTTCTGGGGGTTCGCCCTCGCGGTGGCCCACGATCCCTACCCCTCGCCGAGCGCCGCGGAACTGCGTCTGGAACTCTACAGCAACCTGGCCTACGGCGCTCAGGGAGTGCAATATTTCACCTACTGGACGCCTCCCTCCGGGACCTGGAATTTCCACCTGGCCCCTATCGATACCGGCGGAACGAAAACGGAGGTGTATGACCGGGTGAAGGAAGTGAACGCTGAAATCCAGAAGGTCGCGGGAGTGTTCATGGGCGCGAAAGTGGTTTCGGTCGGCCACACCGGGGACGCGCTCCCAAAAGGCGTGAAAGCGTTCGAGCCGTTCAAGCCGTTCACGGAGGTCAAGACCCCCAAGGGCGGCGCGGTGGTGTCACGGCTGGAGAAGGACGGCGCCACCTTCCTCGTCGTGGTGAACCGAGACTACCAGAAAGCCATGAATCTCAACATCACCCTGGATTCCGGCGCGAAAGTCGGGAAGGTGGGCAAGGATGGCGCGGTGGTCCCGGTGAAGGGAAACTGGGTGCAGGATACCGTGCAGCCCGGCGACGTTGCGATATTCATGACCGCGGGGAAGTGAAGGGGCCTTCAGCCGTAATCGCCCCCATGATTCACCCTTCTCCCGATTCGCCTCCCGCCGTATGTGTTCTCACCGATTACCTCACGGCATGGGTCTGCCCCCATGCCGTGAGGTTTTTTATTTCCCGCCGACAAATTATGCTTTACATGGTTTCCGTTTACATGTATCGTAAGATCATATACACGCCGTATGAATATGCATATCCATAGCGATAATAAATCTGCGCTATGCCGTGGGAAAGAGGATGGAGCGCCTCCGCCTCTCGCGAATACCATCTCAACGGAGTTCCCCATGAAAACAATCCTTTCCGTCCTTTGTTTCATCGCGATATCCGTGTCATTCCCGTCCGGCGCGTTCCCCATCTCCATTGACCGTATGAATTCCATCCCCCTCGCGTTCACGCTGAACGAGGGTCAGACGCATTCCTCCATTACATTCACCGCGCAGGGAAGCGGGTGCGGCATGGCGTTCTCCCCTTCCGGAACCACCTTCCTCCTTTCCCGCGAGACTCCTGCCTCGATCGCCAAACGCGCCGCGAAAAAGAGCGTGGTGTTCGAGGACGATCCCACCAGAGATCAACCCGAATACGAGAGTTTCGCCCTCAAGCTGGCCTTTGTGGGAGCCAATGAGAATTCCCGGATACAGGGCGAGGATCGCCTTTCCTGGAACAACAACTATTTCATCGGGAACGATGCTTCCAAGTGGCGCACCGATGTTCCCAACTACAAGAAAATCCGGCTCACGGAAGTTTACGACGGGATCGATCTGGTCTACTATGGCAACCAGAAACGGGTGAAATACGACTTCGTGGTCAAGCCGGGAGAGGACCCGGAGCGGATAGTGTTGAAATACGATTTCGGGGATTCCGGGGGATCACTCGCGGCGAACGGGAACGGCGAACTGGTGGTGAAAACCCCGGTGGGCGAACTGGTGGAAAAGAAGCCGTACTGCTATCAGAAGATAGACGGGAAGGAAGTGGAGGTTCAGGTTGGGTACGAGGTGGTGAGCGGCGGGATGTACCGGTTCCAGGTGGGAGCGTATGATGGGAAATACGATCTGGTTATTGACCCGGAGTTGGTGTTCTCGACGTATCTGGGGGGGAAAGAGGAAGATGCGGCGACCGGTGTGGCGATTGATGATGCGGGATGTGTGTATGTGGCTGGTTCCAAGAGTGATTCGCCCGACTTTCCCATTACCCCGGGAGCGTTGAATTCAACGGTTACAAAAATGTTTATCTCTAAGATCAGTTCCGATGGAAAGTCACTTGTGTATTCGACCTTTTTCGGTAGTAATGATTATGAACTGCCAACTATCGCAGGGATAGAAGTCGATGGCGAAGGGAATGCCTATGTGGCCGGCTCCGGTGTCGGTTCAACATTCCCGACAACAAGCGGAGCATATGATACGCAAGTAAATGAATATATTGATTGCTATGTTACAAAAATCAATCCCCAGGGGAATGGATTAATATATTCAACATTTATAGGCGGGACGAATCATGAATTTATAAAAGGACTGGCTCTTGATGGGGATGGTAATGTGTATGTAGCCGGTTTTACCAATTCAACGGATTATCCGACAACTATCGGTGCATACAGGAAGAATAAAGAAAGCGATACAGTTGATGCTTTTTTAACAAAATGCCTATCGAGTTAGAACAGCAAGCATTGACAAGGGATGCAAGAATATATA
>CAYRTQ010000342.1:0-5025 GCA_964426865.1 uncultured bacterium | reverse complement strand
TATATATTCTTGCATCCCTTGTCAATGCTTGCTGTTCTAACTCGATAGGCATTAAATACATTCTTGCGTTTTTCCGATTTTTCCTTCGCAGCATCATGCAGTGCACACGAAACGCAGCATATTGAAGCAGGAGGAATTCCATGACCGGTATAGTGAGTGTAGAAGGGCGTGAAGTGCTCGATTCGCGGGGCAACCCGACGGTTGAGGTTGAGGTTGTGCTGGAAGGTGGAGCGATCGGTCGGGCGATGGTGCCGTCCGGGGCGTCCACGGGCGAGTACGAGGCGGTGGAACTGCGCGACGGCGACAAGGCCCGGTATCTCGGCAAGGGCGTGCTGAAGGCGGTGGCGAACGTGAATGACATCATCGCTCCCGAAGTGGAACTGATGGACGCCACGGATCAGGTCGCCATCGACCGGGTGATGATTGCCCTCGACGGCACCGACAACAAGGCCAATTTGGGCGCGAACGCCATTCTGGGCGTGTCCATGGCGGTGGCGCGCGCCGCGGCGGACGCGGTCGACCTGCCGCTGTACCGTTATTTCGGCGGAGTGAACGCCAAGCTGCTTCCCACCCCGATGATGAACATTCTCAATGGTGGCAAGCACGCCGACAACAATGTGGATTTGCAGGAATTCATGATCATGCCGGTGGGGGCGCCGACCTTCCGGGAAGCCCTGCGGTTTGGCGCGGAGACCTTCCATTCGCTGAAGAAGGTGCTCAAGGGCAAGGGCCTGAACACCGCGGTGGGCGATGAGGGCGGGTTCGCTCCGGACCTCAAGTCCAACGAAGAAGCGCTCCAGGTCATCATGCAGGCCATCGAGGGCGCCGGGTACAAGCCGGGCGAGGACATCATGATCGCGCTGGATCCCGCGGCGAGTTCCTTCTACGACGCCGGGAAGAAGCGGTACGTGCTGGCGGGCGAGGGCCGCGAACTGACCACCGAGGAAATGGTGGCGTTCTACGAGGGGCTGGTGAACCGGTATCCGGTGATCTCCATCGAGGACGGCCTGGACGAGAACGATTGGGACGGCTTCCGGCTCATGACCAAGACCCTGGGCAACCGTCTGCAGATCGTGGGGGACGACCTGTTCGTCACCAACACCAAGTTCCTCAAGAAGGGCATCGAGATGCAGGCCGCCAACGCCATCCTCATCAAGGTCAACCAGATCGGAACCATCACCGAGGCGTTCGACGCCATCGAGATGGCCACCAAGGCCGGGTTCACCGCCGTGGTGTCGCACCGTTCGGGCGAAACCGAGGATTCCACCATCGCCGACATCGTGGTCGGGAAGAACACCGGCCAGATCAAGACCGGTTCCACCTCCCGTTCCGACCGTATCGCCAAGTACAACCAGCTTCTCCGCATCGAGGACGAACTGGGCGGGAACGCGGTATACGCCGGTAGAGGTGCGTTTTATTCCATCAAGTAGGGTGACGGCGTGTCATAAGGGCGCGAAGCGCCCGTCATGAGCGCTTCGCGCGTCAATTGCACCTTCGGCGCGTCATGAGCGGCTGCGCCGGGGGTGCGATGACGGGGAACTCTTTTAGGGCCCGCGGGTTTATGTGACATCGATAGATATACAGGGTATGTAGGTAGATATGCAGGGTATGTTTCTTTGTTCTTTTCCGCTCCCGAAGGGAGCTAATGACGGACGCATCGCGCCCAAATGACGCACGCTCTGCGTGCAAATGACGCGTGCGAAGCACGCAAATGACGCGGCTCCGCCGCTTATGACATTTTTATCCCGGTGGTGAGGAAATGCTCGACATTCGATTTATCAGAGAGAACCCCGACCTGGTGAAGGAAGGGGCCCGCAAGAAGAAAATACCCATCGACATCGACCGCCTTCTTCAGGTGGACGATGAGCGCCGGAGCCTGCTCCAGGAATCGGAGAACCTCAAGGCGGAGAAGAACAAGGCCAGCCAGGAGATATCACGGCTGAAAGGCCCGGAGAAGACGGACGCCATCGCCCGCATGAAGCAGGTCTCCGAGGATATCAAGGCGCTGGAGGAGCGGCTCGCCGGGGTGCAGGAAGAGTTCAATTCCCTCATGCTGCGGGTTCCCAATCCACCGGACGACGAGGTTCCCGAGGGCAGGGACGACACGGAGAATGTGGAAATCCGTCGCTGGGGACAGGTTCCGGATTTCGATTTCCAGCCCCGCGATCATGTGGAACTGGGAGAGATGCTCGATATCATCGACATTCCCCGGGGAGTGAAGATCGCCGGTTCGCGAAACTATTTCCTCAAGAACGAGGGCGTGCTTCTCGAATACGGTTTGCTCATGTACGCCATGAGCCGCATGGTCAAGCTGGGATTCAGCCCCATGATCGTCCCGCATCTGGTGAAGGATGTAGCCATGTACGGCACCGCCTATTTCCCCGGCGGCGAGGAACAGGCCTATGGCTGCGAGCGTGACGGCCTCTATCTCATCGGGACCGCCGAGGTGCCGGTGACCTCCTATCATTATGACGAGATTCTGGAGGAAAAGGACCTGCCGCTGCACTATTGCGGCATCTCGCCCTGCTACCGCCGTGAGGCGGGCACCTATGGCAAGGACACCCGCGGACTCTACCGCATTCACCAGTTCCAGAAGATCGAACAGGTTGTCATCTGCAAGAACGACCCGGATATCTCCGCCGCGGAACACGAGTTCATCACCAAGAATTCCGAGGATCTGGTGCAGTCCCTGGGGCTTCCGCACCGGGTGGTGATGGTGTGCTCCGGCGACCTGGGCCAGCCCCAGAAGCGCAAGTACGACATCGAGTGCTGGATGCCCTCGCGCAGCAACTACGGCGAAACGCACTCTTCCAGCAAGTTCTATGATTTCCAGGCCCGAAGGCTCAAGCTGCGGTACCGCGACGCCGAAGGGAACGTGAAATACTGCCACACGCTGAACAACACGTTCGTGGCCACGCCCCGTATTCTCATTTCAGTGCTGGAATGCAACCAGCGGGCGGATGGCTCCGTGGTGATTCCGGAGCCTCTGCGGCCGTTCATGGGCGGGATAGAAGTTATCGAACCGAAGTAGGGAGATACCGGTCATTGACCCGCCTCCGGCGGGCGTCAGATGCGCTTCGCGCGTCAATAGGGGCTTCGCCCCGTCATGAGCGCTTCGCGCGTTACAGGGGCCTTTCGGCTCCGTCATACATGGCTCATGCCGGAAGACACTGAACCGGAATATCTTTCGATGACGCGGGCGAAGCCCGCTTATGACGCGCGAAGCGCATCTGACGGGGCGAAGCCCCTACTGACACGCGAAGCGTTTATGACGGGGCTTCGCCCCCTGACGCGCCTCCGGCGCTCATGACATTTTCAGAGGATATTTTTTATGCACTTCACGAAAATGCAGGCCATCGGGAACGATTTTGTCATCATCGACCTTTTCCGGGAGTCGCTCCCCAATCCGGAGGCGGTCGCGGAGAAAATGTGCGACCGTCACTTCGGGATCGGCGCCGATGGGATCATCATTGTCGGGCCCTCGGAAAAGTACGATTTCTCCATGCGGGTGATCAACAGCGACGGCAGCGAGGCGGAAATGTGCGGGAACGGCATCCGTTGCCTGGCGCGGTATGTGGTGGAACAGGGGTATGCCACGAAAGCGGAATTCATCACCGAAAGTCTCCGGGGGCCGCACAACCAGAAGGTCTCCCTGGACGGCGGACATTTCGTGGATGTTACCACGTACATGGGCAAGCCGATGTTCCGACGCGGTCTCATCCCCATGCTCGGTGCGGATTCCGAGCGGGTGGTGAACGAACCGCTCATCGTGGATGGCCGGGAATACCGGATCACTCTTGTCAACGTGGGCAATCCCCACTGCGTGGTGTTCGTGGATGATGTGTCCACGCTCGATCTGCCCGCGCTCGGCCCGAAGTTCGAGAACCATCCGCTCTTCCCGAAACGCATCAATACCGAGTTCATCCAGGTCCTTGACCGCAACAACCTCCGTATGCGGGTGTGGGAACGCGGCTGCGGCGAGACTCTCGCCTGCGGCACCGGCGCTACCGCCTCCACCGTGGCGGCCATCCTCAACGGTCTCACCTATGATACGGTCATGGTGCATCTTCTCGGCGGCGATCTCACCATCGAGTGGCGCAACCATGAGGACCTGTACATGACCGGCGGCGCGCAGACCGTGTTTACCGGGGAATGGAAGTAAGCGGGACGGAAATGCCTGAAGGGAGAATGCATACGGGCATGGAGGAAAGCAACCGTTCCGCGCTGATTTCCTTTGTGCTTTTCTCCTCTTTTCCTGTATTTAATCGAACCAAATATCACGCCAATCGTTTAATATCCTGATAAACGCACGGTAAATCCAGCCGGACCCACGGTGCGCCGCGGACGGCGAGAAAGGAATAAAAAATGGAAGAGCAGATCAAAAAGGTCATCGAAAAAGTGAGACCCGCCCTGCAGGCGGACGGTGGAGATGTTGAATTCGTGGCATTGGAAGGTGATGTGGTGAAGGTTCGCCTGAGAGGCGCCTGCGGCTCCTGTCCGATGGCCACCATGACCCTCAAGAACGGCATCGAGGTCGCGATCAAGAACGAAGTGCCGGGAGTTTCGAGGGTAGAAGCGGTACGGTAATCATGACGCCCCCGCGAAGAAAGAGGGAAGACATCAACGAGAACTGGCAGGCCGATATCGCGGCCTATGACGCTGAATGCGAAGCGGAGGAGCGCGAGTTCCGGAAAAAGCACCTTCTCATCCGAAGCGAGGGCAGTCCCGATCTGACCCCCGAGGAAAACGAGGTGTTCGACTCCCTGCTCCGGGGCATTCCCTGTGAAGAGATCGCCGAACAGTACGGGGTCGAGAAGGACATTATCATTGGCCTCATCGAGGTGATCCGCGCCAAACTGTCCCTGTCCGATTGACATCGAATAGATGCGATATACAAACAAAAAGCGCTCTTTATGCTGATAAAGAGCGCTTTTTGTTTGATTGGAAACGTGACAATAACGCCGATCCGTGTCGGTTTCCCCCTTTTTCTCTGTAGCTCAATCCGGTTTTTTCGCCGGATCACTC
>CAYRTQ010000341.1:0-5029 GCA_964426865.1 uncultured bacterium | reverse complement strand
GGAAGATATTCTTCAGCATGGAAAAGGCACAGTAGATTTAATAAAAATCCTCGCAGTTTACTGCGAAATTACCCCTTTGCTGCATGTTGTTAGAAGTTCCGGTGGTACTAAAATGAAATTGAATTGGCGTAACACCTGGCAATTTTTTTGTGGGTATAGTCAATTTCCAGGAATTTCATTATATTGAAAGATCACCAAAGTGTATTCAAGGCCAAAAGCAACATATGGTGATGCCATTAGTTTATTGAATGGAAAAAGCCTTGAGCACTCTCTTGTAGTTACTTGTTTGTTTTCCTGTATTGAATTAATGGGCGGAAATGGAAGCCCCCTATTTCCGCTCATTAATAATGAAAAAGTCAGACTACTCGCAGATGCAATAGTCAATAGCAAGGCAAATTGGTACAAAGATAAAAAAATAATTAGAAATGAATTACCGACCATTTTAAATGGTGTAAATAGCGCTCTTAATGATAACCGTTTACAAAAGGAGGTTGTTTCTGGGGGTGAGCGACAGGAGATGCTTTACCATTTGCAACGTTTCTTTTCGAGAATGGCGTATTTACAAATCAGACCACAACATAGCCCAATTATTCCATTAGGGCAACTTATTGCAATTGTTGAATTCCTCCCAAATCAACATTGGGAGGAATTCCCGAAATCGTTACGCGACCCTATCCGAAGCTTCCCGAATAAGGTATCCGATATTTTGGGCGTTACTGTTGCCGATATCATATCTGAGCATGACACTATTGTAGACTATTACTCAAGACTTGGACTTTGTATACTTCATGATTTGCCTGTTCCAAAGCAGGGTGAGTTTTTTGATGACTGGAAGAAGGCACATTATTTAGCAGATATTGTCGATAAATTCGGCAGTCAATCGGATTTCTTTCAATTACAGCCCAATCACATTGAAAAGATATATGGTAAACATGAAGCGGATTTGCTTCAAATATACGGAAAGATTTTTTCAAAACCAATAATAGAACATCGCCAACTTCTTTCGCAGCCTGAGTACAAGGTAGGTACAGAGGGGTGGCGACTTTCAACTCTTGATAGATTTCCGCTAATTGAAGGAAAACCACAAAATATATGGTATGTACCAAATATACGTTGTCTAAGGAGAGCCGCTTCTGATGTCATTCACTTTACACTCAATGAAAGTAATTATCGCAAAGACTATGAGGAAGTAAGAGGTCCTCTCTTAGAATTATATTTGACGAAGCTTTTGAAAAGTCGTGCACCGTCACTGACTGTAATACCAGAAGAAAAATGGATGACAAATAAAGGAGAGGTTGCTGGGCCGGACTTGGTTGTTATTGATCATGGTCCAAAACCATTCGTTTTAGGGATCGAGGTAAAGTTTCGAAGAATGATTCCATGTACCCGATTCGAGTTGCGCGATGAAGACTTGGTTAATAATTATGAATATCTCTGGAAGGACATAAAAAAACTACCGGACAAACTGGGGAAAGTTTTTTCCTTGCCAGGTGGTTATCAAAACTTTCAAAAAGAGCTTTCTTTAGCTCGTAATTACAAACGGTTTTACCTTGGCATTGTTGGAGAAGCTCCTTATTTGTTTGGCGAATTATCTCTTTATCTCTCGAAAAATGACATTTCTTTCCCGCTATATAATTTCCCTGAGCCTTGGGCCGTTATGTCAACGGAAACGTTTGAATACTTTATCGAAGTGGTTGTACAACATCAGCGTTCAATAGCTGAGATAATGAATGAGTTTGTAGAAGATTGTGCAGATATAGAGTTTTCATGTCCTATGGCTGAGCTCTTCCGAAGCGTCAAAATTGACGAGACAAAGAGCTTTGCTGCTTCTTTTCTCCCAAAAAAGCGAGAGTTTGGCTTTTTTTTGTAATAATATTTTTTGATCCATCTTTATTACAGTAGACCACCGGAGAAACACAATGAGAAAAACCGCTTTTCTAACCGTCCTCTTCGTTCTCAATCTTCCCCTCACCGCCTGGACTGCGCCTCCCGAATACCAGGTCCAGCGCGCGTCCGGGAAGATCACCATCGACGGCGTCCTCGACGAGGCGGACTGGGCCGCGGCAAAACCGGTGGGCGATTTCGTTTTCCCCTGGTGGACAGAGGGAGAGAAGGAGCAGACCCAGGTGAAACTGCTCTGGGACGCCAACTACCTCTATCTCGCCTATGTCTGCCAGGACAAGCATATATGGGCGGACCACTACAGCACCAACGAGGACACCTACAAGGACGACTGCGTGGAGTTCTTCTGGAATCCCAAGCCCGCCGCCGGGAAGATGTACAACATGTTCGAGATGAACTGTATCGGGAATCTGCTCAGCGTCTACAACAATTTCGAGCGGAGTATCAAGCTGCGCGAAAGCCGCATCATGGTTCCCCATATCGGACGGAGTGTCAAGGGAACGGTCAACAACGATTCGGATACGGACACCTCCTGGACCCTGGAAATCGCCCTGCGGTTCTCCGACTACCCGGAGCTGTTCAACGCGCAGACTCCGAAGGACGGCGACATGTGGCGGGTGGCGCTGAACCGGTGCGGCGGCAGGGTCAATCCCCAGAACAGCCAGTGGAGTCCCTCCCAGACGCCGACTCATAACTACCACGTGCCGGATGATTTCGGAAAGATATTCTTCAGCAAGAAGCCGGTGAGATAAGGGACCGGAGCATGGGGCGCGGGAATAACCGTCCCCGGCGTCATCGAACGGGAATTATTCCGGATCACGAAGATTACTACCCGCCGTCCTTCGCGCCTTTGCGGGAGATTGTGTTTTCCCCTTTCTCTCCGAGGGAAACCATCTTTATTGGGGGAAGAGCAGTGAAACTGAACCGACGGAACTTTTTGACGAGCGCCGCAGGTGTGGCGATGGGGGCGGGCGTGGCGGCATCGCAGACGCCGAAACCGAAACCGCAGGGATCGGTCAACTCCACGGGGAGCCGTCCCGGCGCCGAGAACTGGAACCCGGAGCCGGGAATACGAGCCAAGGACGAGAAGCTCCTCCGTATCGGCGGAGTGTTCGGGCTCTGGAGCCACACGAGTTCCACCTGGTGGCGGTATCTCAATCCCCCGGAAGGGTCCGCCCGCGCTACCGGTATGCGCATCACCCATGTGTGGTGTGTCGATCCCGAGGCCGGGGCGAGTCTCGCCGCGCGGTATGACGCCAAGCTGGTCCGACGGTACGATGAGATGGTGGGAAAGGTGGACGGCATGTTCATCGACGATTTTCTGGCGACCCCGTTCATGCCGGATCTTTCGCTGCCCTATCTCGAAGCGGGAATCCCCTGCCTCTTCGACCGTCCCATGGCCAGCAGCGTAGCCGGAGCGCGCAAGGTCATCGAGGCCTCGAAGAAATCCAATACCCCGTTCATGGCTCCTTCCGCCTACGAGTATCTTAAGGAAATCGAGGTCTCCCGCATTCGGATGAAGGATATCGGGAAAATCAGCTTCTACGAAGCGCGCAATTCCGGCACCACCCTGTACCAGTACGCCCTGCACGGTCTGTGGTTCACGCTCAAGTCCATGGGAGTGGACGTGGAGCGCATCGGGCACCGCACCACCAACCCGACCAACGCCTCCGGGCTCACCTCGCTGGAGCACAGCCGTGACGGCAGAACCTTCTACGGCTCGATCCATCATTCCCCGATGCGGGACACCATGGTCGGGGTACGGGTCTTCGGCGACAAGGACGATTTCGAAGTCGCCGCACCCATGGACGGCCGTTCCTGGTATCTCGACGCGTTCACCTATGTGGAGATGATGCACGTTTTCGAGCGGATGCTCCGGACCCGTAAAGCCCCAGAGCCGCTGGAGTATACGGAGAAAAAGGTGCGGATATTCCTTTCCCTTCTCCATTCGGTGTTCGAGAAAAAGGGCGAGATGGTGGATGTCGCCGCGCTGCCGGAAGACTGGGACGCCGGATTCCCCAAGGGATACGCCAACAGCTATTCGGATGAGATCATTCAGAAATACCGGGATGTGCTGAAGAAGTAACCCGTCCCCGCAGGGACCGGGCGATACAGAGAGGAAAATTACTGAACCGCGATTCGCGGGATAATGGGATTATCGTGATTACAGAAAGGGCAACCGTCTGGTCATGGAAATTTCTCAACCCCACGAATCGCGGTTCGGACCGGTTACAACCCGCGTCGTGCCCGCCGTCACCCTACCATACGCGTATTCCCCGAACTCCCGTTTTCCACATTTTCGGACGATGTCCCACACCGCTGGCGGAAACGCACTCTCCGGAACCCGCGGGTTTCCATGCCCGCCGGGACAATTCCGCGTGAAGGTGGCGGAAACAATCGGACACTTTCATCAGGACAACCCCGGACTTTCGCACACATCGCCCCATTCCCAGGCGCGGTAGGAACTACGCACCAGGGGGCCGCTCCGCACCACGGAAAATCCCATATCCAGCGCGACAGCGCGCCATTCCGCGAATTCTTCCGGATGGACATAACGGTCCACCGGGACACAGGCTTTCAGGGGCTGGAGATACTGGCCAAGCGTCAGCATGACGCATCCGGCCTCACGGAGATCCTCCAGCACCGCGCGGATTTCCTCCGCCCGTTCCCCGAGACCGAGCATCAGCCCGGATTTGACCGGAATTCCCGGAGCGGTAGCGGAAATACTCCGCAGCACATCCAGCGAGCGACGGTAGTCCGCCCGGGGCCGTATGTGGGGAAAGAGGCGGGGCGTTGTGTCCAGATTGTGGCTGAGCACATCCGGAGCCGCATCCACCACGGTTCGGATGGCGTCGGCTGAACCGGCGAAATCCGGGATGAGCGTTTCGATGCGGATGGAAGGAATACGGGCGCGGAGTTCGGCCAGGGTCTTGGCGAAATGGCTCGCGCCTCCATCGGGTAAATCATCCCGGGTGACCGAGGTGATCACGACGGAACGAAGTCCCAGTTCCCCGGCGGTCATGGCGACCCGTAAGGGTTCCATGGGATCGGGAGCCTCGACCGGCCCGGCTTCTATCCCGCAGAACCGGCAGTTTCGGGTGCAAACCAGCCCCAGGATGAGAAAGGT
>CAYRTQ010000340.1:0-5032 GCA_964426865.1 uncultured bacterium | reverse complement strand
GGGAAGGTGGCGCGAGCCAAAGCAAGCGCCGGAAGGGGGCTTCCGGCAGTCGGAATCCAACACTATCCAGTTGAAAAAGGAGTAATAGTAATGCACCGAGCTCCGGTCATCCGGTGACCGCCGCGCGGTTTCCCGGTCTGCTCCCCATGTCCGGAGAGGGGATCATCTCCGCGTTTTGCAGGATTTATCCTTGACTCCTTCCGGGTGGAATTCAAGTGTGCGATGGCGGACGATTTCCCCCACGCTCATGTAGATGACATCTTCGGCGATGTTCGTGGTATGGTCCGCGATGCGTTCCAGGTTGCGGGATACGCCCATGAGGTGGGAGTAATGCTGGATACGCTCCGGCTCACGCCGGACAGCATCCTCGAATTTGTCGAACAGGTGGGCGTGGATCTCGTCCACCTCGTCATCCGTGGCGCAGACCTCGCGGGCGAGCGCGGTGTCCAGGTTGACCAGGGCGTCCAGGCTCTTGCGGAGCATCCCCTGGGCTTTTTCCGCCATGACGGTCAGATCGGTGATGATCTCGTCCTTCCCGCCGGGGGTGAGACAGGTGGCCCGCTCGGCGATGTTCACCGCCAGGTCCCCCAGACGCTCCAGGTCGTTATTGATTTTCAGCACGGCGATGATGAATCTGAGATCGTTCGCCACCGGCTGGTAGAGGGCGAGAATCTTGAGACATTCCTCTTCCAGGTCCACTTCCATGTGGTCGATCTCGATATCGCCCTTGATCACCCGGTGCGCCAGTTCCATGTCGCTTTCCTCGATGGACTGCACCGCCATGCGAACCCGTTCCTCCACCACCGCGCCCAGTTCGAGGATCTGCTTTTTCAACTTCTCTATTTCCCTCTGAAGCATTCGAATCATGATTTCCTCCAATCCCGCTTATCCGAACCTGCCGGTGATGTAATCTTCCGTCTGCTTGCTGTGAGGGTTGGTGAATATCTGCCGGGTGGGGCCGAATTCCACGATGTATCCCTCGAAAAAGAAGGCGGTGTAATCCGAAATACGGGCTGCCTGCTGCATGTTATGGGTGACAATGACAATGGTGTATTTCGATTTGAGCGTCTCCACCAGTTCTTCGATCTTTGCTGTGGCCACCGGGTCGATGGCGGAGGTTGGTTCGTCCATCAGCAGCACTTCCGGCTCGATGGCGATGGCGCGGGCGATGCAGAGACGCTGCTGCTGCCCCCCGGAGAGCGCGATTCCCGGTTTGTCCAGCTTGTCCTTGACTTCTTCCCAGAGAGCGGCTCCGATCAGCGCCTGCTCCACCCGCTCCGCCAGTTCCGCACGGCTGAGCGTGTAGTGCAGACGGATCCCATACGCCACATTATCGAATACACTCATGGGGAAAGGTGTCGGTTTCTGGAAAATCATGCCGACCTTCCGCCGTAGTTCAATGATGTCCACCGAGGGGAGAAGGATGTTCTGGCCGTCGAGAAACACCTCCCCGGCGGCGCGCTGGTCACGGTACAATTCAAATATACGGTTATAAACCCGGATATGGGTCGATTTCCCGCATCCGGACGGCCCGATGATGGCGGTGACTTTCGAGGCCGCGATGGACAGGTTGTTCTCGTACAGGGCCTGGTTTCCATCGTAGAAGAAGCACAGGTTACGGGTGAGAATTTTGGGATGCTCCACGGGTATCTGAACCGGCGGATTCCCGCTGTCCCGTCCGGATTCCCGCGACAGCGGTGTACGTGAATTCCCCAGGGTAAAATTCATCGCCTGGCCTCCTTGAATAATATGCGTGCGATAACGGTCAGCATGAGCACCGCGGCCATGATGAGGAGCGAAGACCCCCAGGCCTTTTCCTGCCAGTCGCTGTAGGGCGACATGGCGTATTGAAAAATGGTGATGGTCAGGTTGGCTGTGGGTTCGGAAAGGCTTTGCGGCCAGTAGAAGCTGTTCAGCGCGGTGAACAGCAACGGGGCTGT
Source organism: uncultured bacterium (assembly GCA_964426865.1). GTDB lineage: Bacteria > Latescibacterota > Latescibacteria > Latescibacterales > Latescibacteraceae > JAWLHT01. The sequence goes on along the minus strand of CAYRTQ010000340.1, from coordinate 3,092 downwards.
TTCTCCGCTCACCCGCGCAACCGCGAGGAGCGTTCCGGTGATGAGGCCTGTTTTCGCCGCCCGGAATACAATGCCCAGGGTCACCCGCCAGCGTGGGGATCCGAGCGCGAGCGCCGATTCCCGCAGGGAATTGGGGACCAGATTCAGCATGTCCTCCGCGGTGCGGGCCACCACCGGCATCATGATGATCGCCAGGGCGACCGCCCCGGAGAACCCGGAGAAATGGCCGAAGGGGAGCACCAGAAACGTATAGACGAACAGGCCGATGATGATGGAGGGGATGCCCATCATGGCGTTGATGGAGAACCGGATGAGGGAGACAAACCGGCTGCGGGTCCCGAATTCCGCGAGATAGGCCCCCGCGAACAATCCCGTGGGGATACCGATCACCGAGGCCAGGATGGTGATCAGCGCTGTCCCCGCAATGGCGTTGGCCACTCCGCCGCCCTCCACACCCGCCGGGCCGGTTGACTGGGTGAAGAACGCGATGTCCAGGGCGCTCATGCCCCGTTTCAGCACCACGAGGAGAATCCAGGCTAGGGCGATGATGCCGATGAAGGAGGCGGCGGTGGAAACGACCTTGACCGCGGCGTCCATGAGCTTGCGATTACGGGAAGGACGATATTTCATAGTCCGCCTCCCATCTTCATGCGAATGCGTCGCAACCAGAAATGGGCGATGATCTGGATGAGCAGGGTGATGCAGAAGAGGATGAGTCCCAGTTCCATCAGCGAGCTCATGTAGAGAGGATCGGAGGCCTCGGCGAACTCGTTGGCCAGCGTGGAGGCGATGGTGTTTCCCGGAGCCAGGAGAGAGGTCGAGATGGTGTGGACGTTGCCGATGACGAAAGTCACCGCCATGGTTTCCCCGATGGCGCGGCCAAGCCCGAGAAATGTCGCGCCGATGAGTCCCTGGACGCCGTACTGCATGGTCACCTTGTGCGTGACCTCCCAGGTGGTGGACCCCATGCCGTAGGTGGCTTCCTTCACCACCGGCGGGACCAGACGGAACACATCCCGCATCACCGCGCTGATGAACGGGAGCACCATGAGCGCGAGAATCACTCCGGCGGTGAGCATTCCGATTCCCATGGGCGGCCCGGAGAACAGGGCAAGGGATCCGAAATGCCGTTCCAGGGGCGTCTGGAGATATTTCTCCATGAACGGCGCGAACACGAACAGTCCCCACATTCCATAGATGATACTCGGGATGGCGGCGAGAAGCTCGATGGCGTACCCCACGAAACGGCTGAGTACGGGATGGGCGAGTTCCACGAGGAACAGCGCGATGACCAGGCTCAGGGGGACCGCAATCACCATGGCGATTGCGGTCGAGACCAGGGTGCCGTAGATGCTGCTCGCCGCGCCGAAGTTCCTTGTAACCGGGTCCCAGGCGTTGGAGGTGATGAATCCCAGCCCGAAATGACGTATGGATGGAAGGGAATTCCCGGCAAGCTGCAGGAGAATCCCGACCATGATCGCGAAGATGAGGAACGCAAATCCAGACGATATCACCCGGAACGCGGCGTCCATGGCCTGATGACGGCCCGATCGGCGCGTCGCGGGATTCAGGACGCGCAGGAACCGGGTGAAATTCAGGATTCTCCGCCCGGGAGCGGTGAGTGCGGTCAGTTTCATGATTGTCAACGCCTTTGAAACGGGGTGGATTCTACCTGACAGCCGACCCGGTCCAGACCGGCTGACCGGCGCTCCGGATGTCCGTGGTCCACATGCTTTCCACCAGATCCGCCACCGCCGGGGGCAGGGGAACATAGTAGAGCGACCGGGCCGTTTCCGCGCCGTGAAGAAAACACCAGTTGAAAAAGTCGAGCATGCTCCGGGCGAGGCCGGGATCCTTCTGCTCCTTGTGGATAAGGATAAAGGAAGCGCCGGTGATGGGCCAACTGTCCTTGCCGGGCTGATTGGTGAGCACCACCGCGAATCCCGGGGTGTTCCGCCAGTCGGCGCTGGATGCGGCGGCCTGGAAGCTTTCGATGGAGGGCGTCACGAATTCGCCCTCGCTGTTTCTCAGGAGCGCGTAATTCATCTTGTTCTGCATGGCGTAGGCGAATTCCACATAGCCGATGGCGCCGTCCAGACGCTGGACGTAGGCCGCGACGCCCTCATTGCCCTTGCCGCCAACCCCCGCGGGCCAGGACACCGCCTTGTCCGCGCCGACCTTGCTGTGCCAGGCGGGGGAAACCTTGTCCAGATAATTGGTGAAAATCCAGGTCGTCCCGGAGCCATCGGAGCGATGCACCACGGTGATGGCCCGGTCGGGGAGATTCACCCCGGGATTGGCTTCCTTGAGCGCCGGGTCGTTCCACTTCTTGACTTCGCCCAGGAAGATATCCGCAAGAAGTTCCGGAGTGAGGCGCATCTGTCCCGGAGCGATCCCCTGGACGTTGAGCGCCGGAACCACGCCGCCGATGACCATGGGAAACTGGACCAGCCCGGCCTTGTCCAGTTCGGCTTTGGGAAGAGGCGCGTCGGTGGCGCCGAAGTCCACGGTCCGGGCCTCGATCTGGGCGATACCCGCGCCGGAGCCGATGGACTGATAATTGAGCTTCAGGCCGGTGACCTGATTGTAATCGTACGCCCATCGGGAGTACACGGGATAGGGAAACGTGGCTCCCGCTCCGTTCAGTGTCGGCGCGCTTTTCTTCCCGCACCCCGGGAGCGTGGAAACGGCCATTGCCGCGAGGAGCGTGAGGATGATGGAAATACCTTTTTTCATGCCGTAGCCTCCCATTCATGAAAACCGGAAACGACGAGTCACCCGTGTTCTTCGCAATAAAATGGGATCGGAATATTAGAGGGGTGTTAGGATGGGATTACGAATACATTAAAGCCGCATGCCCAGGAATCCGGCGCCGTCCGCTCGCCGTACGCCCTCGAAAGCCAGCCGCCCAAAACCATTAAGGTTCAGCTTGGCGAATGGTTTTCCCGGCAGTTTCCGGAATCGGCGGGCAGGAGTGAATGGGAGCGGGCTGCCAACCGAAAAATGCGGGGCGCAGGTTGGCTGGCTTCGACAAGCTCAGCCAGCGGTAGGCGCTGAACCCGTGAGCGCCGAGCCTGTGGACGCTGAGCCCG
>CAYRTQ010000339.1:0-5042 GCA_964426865.1 uncultured bacterium | reverse complement strand
CTGCCTGTCGAAAAAACCACTGGTTCCGAGCACGGCGAGATCCACGCGGATTTCTTCATGTATGGCGAGGACCTGGACCTCTGCTACCGCATCAAGCGGGACGGCTGGAAGATCTACTATGTCCCGGACACCGAGATCATCCATTTCAAGGGCGAGAGCACCAAGACAGTCCCCACCATCAAGAGTATCCGCGATTTCTACACCGCCATGCACATCTTTGTCGAGAAGCATTACTCCGGGAGCTTCCGGCTGTTTCCCCGGTGGCTGCTCATTCTCGGCATTTACCTCCGCATGGGCTGGGTCTATGGGCTTCGGGCGCTGATATCCCTGAAAGCCCCGTTGACCGATCTGGTTATCCTCAATCTTTCCCTCGCGCTGGGGGTCCTGGTACGGTTCGGCTTTTCCCCGGAAAACTATCCGCCCTATTCGGGAACCCAGTGGGCGATCATTTTCATCGTGTACTCCTCCCTCTATCTGGGTGCATTCACCTTTCTCGGCATGTACGGCCGGTATCGAGACATTCCCGAACGGGCCCTCCTGGGGGTGTTTGTGGGATTCATGCTCAATATCATGGTGGTGTACTTCATCAAGCAGTACAACTTTTCCCGCATTGCCTCATTTTACTGCTGGGGCTTCAATTCACTCCTCATTTCCGGCTGGAGATTCGGCCTGGGTGTGTTCCGTTCCGGCGATACGCCGGTCAGGCGGAAACGCGCTCTCATCGTGGGCAGGATGGCCGATGCGGTCGTGCTGCACCGGATGGTGGCGGAATCGGACCCGCTCTATTTCGATATACTCGGCTGCGTGGAAGTCACACCGGACGCCATCCGCGGCCGTGAGCAGGAAGGGCTCTACGTTCTCGGTCTCATCGGAGAACTGAGAGATATCATAAAGGAATACTCGGTGGATGTGGTTATCATGGTCGGTTCGAGCATTCCCTTCTCCCGTATTCTCAGCCTGGGCGGACGGTCCGGGGGGGCCACCCCCGAATTCAAGCTGGCGCCCGAACTGCGGGCCGAGGGGAACGGGAATGGAAGCGGGGGAATATCCATGATCGACATACATCCCGGAGGAGTTGTTGGAACCACCAGGAGACAGGAAAGAAAATGAAGGAATCACGCGTACGCACCAGGGGAGCGCTCATCGTGCTCACCCTGCTCTCTCTCACCATTCCCGCGTGGAGCCAGGCGGCTCCGATCCCGCTGTCCTACAGTGACAAACTGATGATCCAGCAGTACATACTCACCTATGTACGCAACGAGTACGTGGACTCCATCGGCACTTCGGAACTGCTCGACGGCGCCATCAGCGGAATGATAGACAAGCTCGACCCCCATTCCAGCTACATGCCTCCCGAGCAGGCCACCGATTTCGCGGAGCGCATCCAGGGGGGCTTCGCGGGAATCGGCATCACCTTCGTTCTTTCGGACAACAAGATACTGGTGATCGACGTGGTGGAGGACGGCCCATCGGAAGCGGTGGGAATACGATCGAGCGACAAGATCGTCCAGATCGACGGCAAGGACGTGAGCGGGCTGGCTCCGGACGGCGACAAGGAAAAGCTGCAAACCGCCATCAAGGAGAAACTGCGCGGAAAGCCCGGCTCCAAGGTGACCGTGCTCATCGAGCGTCCGGGCCAGACCTCTCCGGTCAAGACGGTCATCACCCGCAACTGGGTGGAGTTGAACAGCGTTTCCCATGCCTACATGCTGGACCGCACCACCGGCTATGTCGCCCTGACCCGGTTCAGCGTCAACACCAAGAGCGATGTGGAGAAGGCGCTCGCCCGTCTGAAAGACGCGGGCATGGAGCGCTGCGTGCTCGATCTGCGCAACAACTCGGGCGGAGTGCTGGACGCCGCGGTGGGGGTGACGAGCCTCTTCATCAAGGAAGGGAAGATCGTCTACACCCTGGGCCGCAAAAAGGCCGGGAACTATACCTGGAACGCCTCGGGCAAGGCGCCCTATCCCGATCTCCCGCTCATCGTCATGGTCAACCACGGGTCCGCCTCGGCCTCGGAGATCGTGGCCGGAGCGCTCCAGGACCATGACCGCGCCCTTATCGTGGGACAGACCTCCTTCGGCAAGGGACTGGTCATGAACCCCATCCGTCTCACCGCGCCGGACATCATGAACAATGGGAAAACCGTGGCGCTCGGAACGCTCATGCTCTCCGTCTCACGGTATTACACCCCCTCCGGGCGGCTCATCCAGCGCCCCTACACCGGCAGCCGGGATGAATACATCAAGGAAGGGTTCGACGACATCGATCTCAACGCCGCCGATTCCTCCAAGGCGGACCGCCCGGTGTACCACACCGACCTGGGCCGTAATGTCTACGGCGGCGGCGGCATCACCCCGGACATCACCCTCGCCCCGCTGGAAAAGCTCAACGCGCTGGAACGGGCGCTCCGGAACACCAATCTCTGTTTCGAGTTCGCCACCGAGTATCGCCTGCGTCATACCGATATTCCGAAGGATTTCAACGCTTTCCTGTCCGGATACCGCATCCCCGCCAACGAACTGGAAAGCTTCCGGACGTTCATCCAGTCCAGGGGAGTGGCGGTGGACAGCCTGTCCGCTTTCGGGGGCGAACTGCAAAAGCTCTTCGCGAAATACGATATCCCCGACAATGCCCTGCAGCAGGTCACCCAGGAACTCACCCGGTCCAAACTCAATCCGGACAGCAATCTTTTCGAACGGAGCCTGCCCTTCGTTGAGCGCGAACTCAAGCAGGAACTCGCCCGCATGGTCTGGGGAGCGGAGCAGCGGTACCGGGTCTGGCACGTGGCCGATACGGAACTCACCGAGACAGTCGCCCATTTCGAGCAGGCGAAACAACTCCTCGCCAGCCGTCTGGCCTTGAAGAAGGAGTAGAGACAGGATCAAAGGGACAGAGGATCAAAGGAACAAAGGGGAAAAGAGTAACGGCGAAAAACTATCCGCTCTTCGCGAAAGTCCCTTTGCCCCTTTGATCCTTTGTCCCTTTGCCCCTTCCCTTCAAAGGAAATCTTATGCGCACTACAGAAACACCCGTAGTCTTCACCAGCGGGGGGATGCAGGTCATGGGAGTCCTGCACCGCCCCGAATCGGTGGAAAAACCGCCCGCGGTCGTCTTCTATCACGGCTGCACCGGATCGAAAATCGAGGCGCACTGGCTCTTTGTCAAACTCGCCCGTCACCTGGCGGACCGGGGCATCATGGCGCTGCGGTTCGACTTCCGTCATTCCGGCGAAAGCGAGGGCCGCTTCGAGGACATGACCATCTCCGGCGAGATATCCGACGGCATCCGCGCCATCGAGTTCATCACCGGGGAATGCGGCGCCGATCCCGAACGCACCGGCATCCTCGGACTCAGCATGGGCGGAGCGGTGGCGGCGGTGGTCGCGGGAAGGCTTGGGAGCCGGATACGGTCCTGCGCGCTCCTGAACCCGGTCGCCCGTCCGTTCGAGGATCTCAGTTCCATTGCTCAGGCGCGGGAGCTGGATACCGTGAATTTCCCGGTCGAATTCAACTCCTTCCTCTTCGGGAGGCCCTTCTTCGACGAACTCAAGGATATCCATCCCCTTTCCGAAATCTCCAACGCTTCCTGCCCGGTGCTGGTCATGAACGGCCCCGCCGACCGTACCGTCCACCCCTCCCGCTCCATCGAGTACATCGAAATCCTGCGCGGACGGAACGGCATCCCCGCGGAACTCCAGATCATCGATGGCGCGGACCACACGTTCGCCGCCGCGGCCTGGGAGCGGACGGTGATGAAAAAAGCGGGAGAGTGGTTCGGAAAGACGCTGTAATCATCCTTGGTCAACATTCACAACCGATAAAAAAAATAATCCCGGAGCCGCTATGTCTCCGGGATTATCCATAATTCATGGCTAATGCCAAATAACCGCTATTTCATCAAAAGCATCTTCCCGGTCGCGGTCTGTTTCCCCGTGGTGAGCCGGGAGAGGTACAGGCCGGAGGAAACCGCCTTCCCGGAATCGTCGCGGCCATCCCACGCTACGGAATACGCCCCCTCGGAGAAAGCGCCGGAAACGAGCGTGCGGACCCGCTGGCCGGTGATGGAATAGACCGCGAGTTCGACCTTTCCAGACTGCGGAAGGGTGAAGCTGATGGTGGTGGATGGGTTGAAGGGGTTGGGGGAGTTGCCGTTGATTTTTACAGCTTGCGGCAGCGCGGCGTCTTCCACTGTGGATTGAGCGGGATGGAAACGCCAGAGGCCGTAACCTTTCGCCCAACTGAGAGAGTTGCCCCGCCCCATCCAGATATCTCCGCTTTCATCAGCCGCCAGAGCGATTACATGCTCATATTCATCTATTCTTTGAAAAGGATATGCGCTCCAGGTTTTGTCGTCATACCGGACCAGCGCCCCATCAGAGCCGAACCATTTCACTCCTTTGCGGTCGATGACCACCTTTTGAATCCGGCCAATGGTTCCGGTTACATCGGAGCCGAAAAGAGTGACTCTCTTTCTATCATAACATCCGATAGCGCCATTTCCTTTTCTATCATTAACGGCCATCCAGAGATTGTCGTCAGGATCGATACCGATGAAATTGGTCTGCGAAAAACCATCCTCACTGTAAGTAGCACTCACAACGTATCCCTGCTCTTCTTTTTTAAAAAGATAAAAATAGGGCCCCGACCCGCAGCCCCAAAAGTCCCAAGAGTTTACCGTGTCAACTACCAAGAAAGGGAAAATGCCTCCGTAACCATCGGAATAGTCAAGTAATTCCTCCCATTTTTGGCCATCGAAAGATAATAGCGTGTAACGATATTCCAACTGTCCGTACTGATAGTAGAGCATACAAATAATTCTTTTATTAACATTGTCGGCGGTGACAAACAATACGGTACCGGTCCCCTTGTTGAACGAAGGGGTGTTTTCTTTTGTGAAAGAAGTCCAGGTAGTATCTTTCAGAGCATAAAGTCCTGTATCGCACCCAAACCATTTCGTTCCATTCCAATCGATTGCCGCTGAGAAGAACGTCCCGGATTTTTCCAGGGTATACGTCTCAGACAACATGTCCCATTTGACAA
>CAYRTQ010000338.1:0-5078 GCA_964426865.1 uncultured bacterium | reverse complement strand
ATATACGCCTGCCCCGAACCACATTGCGCCGTGCGTGTCCTCGACAATATTGTAGATTACATTGTATGCCAATCCATCCGCTGTGGTATAGTTTTTCCATGTGGCGCCATCGAATGCATAGACTCCGCTGAAGGCCGAACCAACCCACAGCGTTCCCTGTTTATCCACCGCAAGGGATGATATCCAGTTACACCAGCCCTCATCTTCGGGCCGGTATGTTTCCCAGGTAGAACCATCGTATTTCTGTAATCCGGAATAGGTTCCGACCCATAGAAAACCGTGGGGATCCGCGGCGAGACAGGTAACCGAGGTGTCCATGAGGGTTTCCCAGGATGAGCCGTTGAATTTGAATAGTCCGCTGTACATGGATGTATCATAGCCAACCCATACCACACCTTTTTGATCGACCACAATGGAAGATCCCAAATTTGACGCGTGGGACATCCCCACCCAAGAAACCAGCATGGTTATTGTAAGCACAAAGGCACGGTACAACATGTTCTTTTCCCCCATATTGAGAGCATAAGAAAAAAACCGTTTACACCGTCTTCAACGGCTTCTGCCAGGCGTCCTTCAGATCGGCGAGGTCCTCGTTCACCAGTGCGCCGCGTGCGCTCTCGATCACCAGACGTTCCGCCGCCGTGGTCTCTCCGACCCAGGCGCAGGGCAGTCCTTCCAGCAGTTCCGAGACGCGTTCCGCGTTCTCCGGCTCCACCTCGATGATGAAACGGGAGTTGGATTCGCTGAAGAGGGCGAAGTCGTCCCGCATGACCGAATCCACCGGAACCTCGCTCAATTTCACCCGCGCGCCGATTCCGCCGGCGAACGCCATTTCCGCCAGCGCCACCCCGAGGCCGCCCTCGGAGCAATCGTGGCAGGAGCGGATGAGTCCTCGGTTCATGGCGCGGTGCAGCGCGAGCATGGTTTCGCGGGCGGTATCGATGTCCACTCCCGGAACGGAGTTGCCCAGTGCGCCGTGGAGCTCGAAATAATGGGAGCCGCCCAGTTCGGCGCGGGTGAGTCCGACCACCGCGAGGAGATTGCCCGGGCGCTTGAGGTCCATGGTCACCGCCCGGGAGACATCCTCCATAACCGACATCGCGCTGATGAGCAGGGTGGGCGGAATCCGGATGACCTTGTCGCCGTAGATGAATTCGTTCCGCAGGCTGTCCTTGCCGGAGATGAAGGGGGTTCCAAAGCCCACCGCACCCTCGTAACAGCCCTGCGCGGCGCGGACCAAGTCACCCAGACGATCCGGAAGAGTGGTGTTGCCCCAGCTGAAGTTGTCGAGAAGCGCGGTTTTGGAAATGTCCCCGCCCACGCAGGTGATGTTCCGCAACGCCTCGTCGATGTTGGAGAGCGCCATGGCGTAGGGGTCTATGACGCCGTACTTGGGATTGATGCCGTTGGCGATGGCCAGTCCGCGCCGCGAGGTCAGTTTGGGACGGAGCACGCTGGCGTCCGAGGGGCCGTCGTTGACCACTCCGGTGAGCGGCTTCACGATGCTTCCTGCCTGCACCTCATGGTCATACTGCCGCACGATCCACTCCTTGGAGCACACGTTCCAGGCGGAGAGAATCTTTTTCAGGGGGTCGCCCAGGTCCGCGGGACAGGGGAATTCCGGCTCGGGGTATTCCTTCGGCGTCCAGGTGGCGGTGCGCTCCAGTCGCGGCACTCCCTCGTGGAGGAATTCGTTCTCGAATTCCCCGACCACCACTCCCCGGTACCGCAGGGTGAGCGTGCCGTTCCCGGTGAACGTTCCGATGACCGTGGCCTCCACATTCTCGGCGGCGAACACCGCGAGGAGTTCCTCCACCTTTTCCGGGGGAACCGAGAGAACCATGCGTTCCTGGGCCTCGGAAATCCAGATTTCCCAGTACTTGAGCCCGGCATACTTGAGCGGCACCGTTTCGAGGTCCACCACCGCGCCGGTTGCCTTGCCCATTTCGCCCACCGCACTGGAAAGCCCGCCCGCGCCGCAGTCGGTGAGCGCGGAGAAGAGCCCCCGGTCGCGCGCGGTGAGCAGGGTGTCGAGCACCTTCTTTTCCTGGATGGCGTTGCCGATCTGCACGGCGTGGGAGGACGTGGTCTCGCTCTCCTCGGTCACCTCGGTAGAGGAAAGGGTCGCCCCGTGGATGCCGTCGCGTCCCGTACGTCCGCCGATGAGGACAATCTTGTCGCCGTCGGAGACCTTGTTGAACGAGCATTCCCGGGGCATGATGCCCACGGTGCCGCAATAGACGATGGGATTGCCGACATACCGGGGATCGTAGCACACCGCGCCGTTGACCGTGGGAATGCCCATGCGGTTGCCGTAATCGCGCACTCCGGAAACCACTCCCTTCATGATACGGCGGGGGTGCAGCGTTCCGGGGGGAAGTTCGCCCATTTTCATGTCTGGCGGGGCGAAGCAGAAAATATCCGTGTTGGCGATGGGTTTCGCGCCCAGACCCGTGCCGAGAATGTCCCGGATGACCCCGCCGATACCGGTTCCCGCGCCGCCGTAAGGCTCGAGCGAGGAAGGAAAATTGTGGGTCTCGACCTTGAAGCAGACATTGTCCTCGTCATCGAAACGGATCACGCCGGAATTGTCCTCGAACACGCTCACGCACCAGTCGCGGTCCAGTTCGCGGGTGGCGCGGATGACGGTCCGCTTGAGCAGGTTGTCGATGGTTTCGCCGTTGTAGTTGATGATGCCGCGGAAGGTTTTGTGGACACAGTGCTCGCTCCAGGTCTGGGCGAACGTTTCCAGTTCCACATCGGTCGGATTACGGTCCAGCTTGCGGTAATGGGCCTGGATGGCGCGCATTTCGTCCCGGTTCAGGGAGAGGAAGCGGTCTTTCGAGAGCTGAACCAGCGCGTCGTCATCGAGACCGAGGAGTTCCACCTCGATACGGGTCACTCCCTCCACCGGACGGGTGTGGGGGAATGGTTCCTCGCCGGGCTGGGTGGGATGCTGGATAATCTTGTTGGCCAGGAGCTTGTCGGTGACCAGGGCGATCTCCTCCGGGGTGACCTCCCCGGAGATGATATACCGGCGCATGGTCTTCGCTGCGGTCACCGAGGTGATTCCCATGTCCGTCAGCGATTTGGATATGGACTCCTCCACCGGATCCATCACCCCGTGGTTGTAGGCCACCTCGATAACCCGGCCCTCCTCACAGGGATGGACATCCACGATGTATTCCTGGGTGACATGATCGGTGAGCAGCTCCTCGGCGATGCGCAGGATATCCGAGTCGGGGATGTTTTCCCCCTCGAAGAGGAATACCTCGCTCACCCGGACATCGGTGATGCTGTTCACCCCGAGATCGAGCGCATCTCTACGGATGCCCTCCCCGCGGCTGTCCTCGAACCCGGGCCGGGAAACAATCGTGATTCGTCTGACCAAGGGGTTACCTCCGGTTTTTTAAAATATAGGGGTAAAAGAAATCTTCATGTGCAATATGACGTTATCAAGAGGCCATAATATACCATATTTGCGGGGAAATGGCAAGAAAGAAGGGCGGGGGGAGAGAAAGGGCGCAGAGGCGCGAAAGAGGGAAGAGAAGAAAGGTATAATCGAGGAGAGCGTGTGATTTGCCGCTTGACAAGTGCTGGAAAGATAATACCTTGATGCCTTATATCATCTTATCTGGACCACGGGAACAAACCTTGCCCGATCCGTGCGGGCGCAGGTCATTTCACTATTGACCAACAGACGTGACGATGCAGGAAAACTCTGAAAATCCACCCTCAATGTCCCCCGCCCTTATCGCCCCCTGCGGCATGAACTGTCGCCTGTGCATCGCCCATGTGCGGGCCCGCAACACCTGTCCCGGCTGCCGCGACGACACCGTTCCAAAGCTGCCGACCCGCTGGGTTTGCCGTATCAAGACCTGCGAGAAGATCGCCTCCGGAGGAGCTGAATTCTGTTTCGAATGCGGGGATTTCCCCTGCGCCCGGCTGAAGTATCTGGACAAGCGGTACCGTACGAAATACGGTATGAGCATGATCGGGAATCTCGAATACCTGCGGGATTCCGGGATGGAGCGGTTTCTGGCGCATGAGGCGGAACGCTGGACCTGTCCGGGATGCGGCGGGGTCCTCAGCGTACACAAGCCGGAATGTCTGTCCTGCGGGCGAAGGTGGAGATGAAATCCCCGAGCATCAAGATTGCCGCTTTGAAATTCCTTGCCACACCCCCATATTTCATGCACATTATGATTTGTTTCCGTAAGATTCGCATCCACCCCGGCCGTAAAGCGGCGCGATGGAGGAACGGTGGTTTTGTCCGCAGCAAAAGGAGGCAGCCGGTGATGTCCATTGATGCCATAACGCTTACCCGTGATCAGCGGGAGGCGCTCGGAGAGATCAAGCGGAGACTGCGGGAGAAGTTCGAGATCAAAGCGTTCATCCTGTATGGTTCGGTGGCGCGGGGCGAAGCGGATGAGGAATCGGATGCGGATCTGCTGATCGTGACATCCGGGCCGTTGACCCGCTTCGAGCGCCATGAAATCACGGATGTGGTGTTCGATGTGAACCTCCGGTACGACACCACGTTCAGCACTCTGGTCGTGGACAGCGAGACTTGGGAGACGGGCATGATTTCCGTTCTTCCCATACGGGACGAGATCATACGGGAGGGCATTCCGGTATGAACAGGGAGACTCGGCGGGAAGAAATGGTCCGGTACTGGTGGCGTAAGGCTCGTGACAGCATGGCATCCGCCCGGCGTGAGTACGAGGCCGGCGCATACTCTTTTGCCATGAATCGTCTGTACTATGCCGCATTTTACGCGGTGAGCGCTATTCTCCTCGATCGGGAACAGACATTCAAGAAGCATTCCGGAGTCCGGGCCGCTTTCCACCGCCAGTTCATCAGGACCGGTATTGTCGACCTCACATGGGGGCAATTGTACGATCAGCTTTTCGAGGACCGGCAGGAGGGAGACTATGTTGAATTTGTTTCTTTCGAGCCGGAATATGTAGCGTATCAGATGGAGCGCTGCTCGGAGTTTCTGGATGCATTACGACCGTTGTTGCCCTCGGTGGGCGATTGACAATACATGACTGTATCTAAGGAGCGCCGCATGCTCG
>CAYRTQ010000337.1:846-5080 GCA_964426865.1 uncultured bacterium | reverse complement strand
GGCTGGCTGGACGGGCGCGATCACCGGACTCCGGAGATCAGGGCCGAAGCGCGGGTGCTTTCTTCCCGTACGAACGCCACGTTCACCGGCTCGTTCAACCGGGCTGCCGATACAGCCACGGTGGCGATCTCGGCGAAGGACTGCGATTTCGACCGTCCGGCGCTCACCCTGCTCACCGGAAGCGTGATTCCCCACTCGGGCGCCATGGACCTTTCCCTCACAGTGGGATATGGGGGCGGAAAACTGTCCTGCGCCGGAAACTTCGCCGTGGATGGCGGCTCACTGGAGGTTACCGGAACCCGGGTGAACATCACCGGCATGCGTTTGCGGGGACGGGTGAATACGCACGAGATCATTCTCGATTCCGCCACCGGTTCGTTGTGGGGAGTGAATCCCGATCTCCGGGGGAGCATCCGTTTTACACCCCGGCCCACTCTGGATATGGGGCTCATTGCCCGGGGAATCGATCTGGCCCGCATTTTCCCGGAACTTCTGCCGGACCGCAAGGAATATCCGGTCGGCAAAGCTGACCTTCAGGTCCGCCTGAACGGGTTCGCCGACGATCTCACCGCCGAAGCGAATATTTCCTCCCGTTCCGTCGAGTTTCACGACCGGACAGCGGAAAATGTTCGTCTCCGTCTCCGGCTGGAGCCGGGTGAAATGCGGATCGACCGGTTGAGCGGGACCATCGCCGGTCTGGAAGTAACGGGGAACGGGCAGTTCCGGGGAACCCGGCGCGCGGGACTCCGCAATTTTACGGCGGCGGTACAGGTCAGCGATCTCCGGAGGACCGGACACCGGTACTCCCTGCGGCTGAACGGAGTCGCCGGGAAGAAGAATCAGCCATGGACCGCCGGATACGATCTTCGGGACGAGGGAACGACCGATACCGTGCTCCGTCATGTGAGCGGTACGCTTTCCCTGCTGGACGACACGCTCGGTTTCACCTGCGCCAACACCGTTTTTGCCCTCGACGGACGGGCGACCAAGGTCTTTTCCTCACCCCGGGTGGAAACCCGGGTGGTTTTCAATCGCACCCCCATCCTGAAATACGCAGGGGTCAACGACTCCACACTCATTGTCGATGGGCAGGGCGACCTTTCCGGCACCCCCGAGCGGTTTAGCCTGAACGGGGATTTCACGGTCGCGTATGGAACCTCGGCGTCCGCGAAACTGAGCGGCGCCGCGGAATTTTCCTCCCTTTTCAAAAAAAACCGGAATATTGTCGCCGAGGCTCAAGTCACCAGCCTGCGGGCGCTTGATTCGGTTCCGGTCGATCTTGCCCTTTCCCTGCGCTCCGATTCTCTTTCCACCACGGCGTTCGTGAATGACCGCGAGGGGCAGATACGCATGTTCCTTCGCGCCATCCATGACAGCGGGCAGATTTCGGGAGAGTTGAACCTGAACCGGTATCCACTGGAACGGATCATCGGCATTTTCGATAATGGGGATCACGCCCACGGGAAAGTCACCGGAACCGCCCAGGTCGGGGGAACGATCGGGAAACCGAATTTCAGCACCCCTCAACCGCTTCAGGTCACCGAACTGGATGCGGAGGGAATCTTTCGTCTCTCCGCCAGCGGGAAAGTTTCCGGCCATATCGGCGAACTCAGGTTTTCCGGGGTTGAGATTCAGCGCGACGGGATACCCGTGGTGAATGCGGACGGGATATGGACAACCGGTAACCCCTTCGTGCTGACCGCGGGGGGCAAGGGCGTCGAGCTTGGCGCCATACGGGATGTCATCAGCAAGGATCGCAAGATCGACGGTCTCACGGATTATGAGATCACCATGCGGTTTACCCGGAAACGGGGCGATATCCAGGGAGCTTTCACCGTCCGCAACGGGCATTTCCTCGACGTTCCCTTCGATACGGCGTCGGCGGAACTGGGAGGGGGGTCGGAGGGGTTCCGGGCCACCAACTTTCGTATCGAGAAGGAAGGCGTGTACTCCGGGACCGGATCGGCCGCCAGCGGATACATCTGGAAGGACGCCACGCTCGCTCCCGGGCTGAATCTGAGTCTGGACCTGAAAGGAAAGCTGACCCGCGCGATTCCCTACCTGACTCCTGCCATCCGCAAGGCGGACGGGGACGCCCGCCTGACTGTCACGCTCGGCGGAAGTTGGCAGGAACCCGCGGTTGTCGAGGGACGGATCACCGTGACCGGGGGAGTGGCGGAGCCCACTTTTCTGGTGAACCGGGTGAGCGACATCAACGCCACCCTGGTGATCGACCCGGAAAAACAGACCCCATCGGGGCTGAAAGCGGTGCGCATCGTCTCCGCCTCGGGGGTGGTCAACAACCGCCTTCTGGTGGCGGAGAATGTATTCCCGGGCGATGAAAGATGGGACAGTGTGAAAAAGCCGGAACTCCTCGACGTGGTGAACAGTATAACCGGTTTGGACTTCGGCGTGTTTGTCGGCCATTTTGAACGGGGCAAGGCCCACGACCGTTCCATCGAACTGCATGTTCCAGGGTTTATGCGGCCCGGGGACACCGGCCGGTTCGAGCTTGCCGAGGACAAGGGCGGTGTGTTTCTCGTGGGAGCGTCGTCGTATGAGGACCATCTGACTCCCTATATCGCCGGGACGATACGGGTCCTCTCGGGTGACATTACGTTCCCGTTGCTCGTGGAGCCGAACGCATCTCCGGAAAACGATGTTTTTCTGGAAGAGATTTTCTGGAATGTGGAAATTTACGCCGGTTCGAGCGTCTACTACTTTAACGAAATCAACAAGACCATCAGCGAAACCAGCCGTACCCTGCCCCTGTTCAATTTCAAGATTCCTCTGGCGGGGGCGAACATCGCGAAGACGCTCACCAAGCTGGATGAAAAATCCACGTTCAGCGTTACCGGGAGACTTGCGGACAGTTCCTTCCGGGTGGTTGGGGACGCCCGGTCCACCCAGGGAACCGTTTCGTATGTGGGAGTGGAATTCGATATCGAGATCATCGAACTCGACCTGGATACGGAACGGCTGGTGAAACCCGTCGTCCTTTCCGCTCGCGCAAAAACCTCGGTCCGTGACGATTCCACCGGAGTCGATACGGAGATTTATCTGAAGGTGAACGCGGTCAACAATGTATCCGGCCAGCGGAGAATGGCGTCCGGACGCGCCGACGCGCCGGGGAGCAATCTGTCGGAGGTGGGGACCGAGCTTTCCATGGTGGCCGACGCCGGGCCGCTCGGAATGCTCGAAATCGAGTTCACCAGCACCAACCCGTCGGACAATACCCGGGACCGGGTGCTGGCGCGTCTGGGAATTTCGCCGGACAAGATCGGTTCCGCGGCGACCCGGGCGCTCGCGCAGGGCATGGATAATTACTACGTGAGTTTCTTCCGTCCGGTGGAGGACGCCATCCGGAAATATACGGGATTGGATGTGGTGCGGTTCACTCCGGCGATGTTCGGGAATCTGGTCCGTTCCAAACTGACCGGGCTGGACCGGTTCAGTCCGGATACGGATTACATGCTCATGGACGGCAGCAGGGTTATGATGGGGGAGTATTTCCTCGACAGCTTCTTCCTGTCCTACCGCGGTCAGTATGGTTTGGCGAGGGATTTCCTCCGTCGCAAGGAGCGGGGGTTCTACCATGAGTGGAGTCTCCAGTACCTCCTCCAGCGGAATACCCGGCTTCAGTTCAATGTGGATTACGATCAGGTCATCCGCAAGGACGACAAACGGTTCGAGATCCGCCACGATTTCGGCTTCTGAGACACGGAGCAATTTCCTTTGAAATCACGACTATACGGCGTATATTTAATAACTATTCCTTAATGAAAAAGGGTCGATCATGAGAAGTTCCCGCATACCCGTACTCGCCCTCGTCCTGGTCTTTCTTGCCCTGTCGTGCAGCATAGCGTCGGCGCAGAACAAGAACAAGATACAGGAAATCCGGGTCGAAGGCGCGCGTCAGGCCTCCCCGGCCCTGGTGATTACCCAGAGCGGGTTACAGGTTGGAAGCATGTTGTCCACGGACAACGCTTCCGAAGCGATCAAAAAGCTCTGGACCCTCGGCATCTTCTCCGATGTGCGCATACTCCGCGAGCCGGTGGACAACGGCGTTCGGGTCCTCATTCTGGTCAGCGAACTTCCCGTGGTGAGCACCATCTCTTTCCATGGATTCAAGGAATTCAAGGAACAGGAAGTCGGCAACACCATCAACCTCACCCGGAACAAGGCAATCGGCGATCAATCCGTGGCCAAAATGAGCCGTCAGATAAAGGATATG
>CAYRTQ010000337.1:0-836 GCA_964426865.1 uncultured bacterium | reverse complement strand
CCCAGAAGGGATTCCTGCTTGCCAACGTGAACTTCGTTCTGACCCCGGTTGCCGGAGACTCCACGAAAGTGGACGTGGCGATCAACGTGACCGAAGGCAAGAAGGTCAAGATCAAGCATATCGTCTTCAGCGGAAACAAGAACATCAGCACGGGCAAGCTGAAGAAGGTCATGTCCAGCAAGGAAGACCGCTGGTACAGTTCCGGTGAGTTCAAACAGGAAAATCTTGACAAGGACAAGATGGCCATTGTCGGTTATTACAAGAGTCAGGGATATCGCGACGCCTCCGTGCTCAGCGACTCTCTCGCGGTCGATCCCCGCACCGAACATGTAAGCCTGGTTTTGCAGGTGGACGAAGGACAGCAATACAAATTCGGCAAGACCACCATCGAGGGTAATTCGGTTTTCACCGACGAGGAACTGCGCACGTTCATCGAGTACACGGAAGGGGAAATCTTCAACGAAACTCTCGCCCAGATGGCCATGTACAAGATGATGGTGCATTACAACGACGCCGGATATCTCACCGCGCGGGTCGACCCGGTACAGATCGCCCACGGCGACACGGTGGATGTGCAATACGACATCGCGGAAAGCAACATATCCAAGGTGGCGAAAATCGTCATCCAGGGCAATACCAAGACCATCGACAAGGTCATCCGCCGCGAGCTGGACATCTTTCCGGGCGAATCCTTCAACCGTACCAAGTTCGAGGAATCGGCCCGCAATCTTCGTCTGCTCAACTTCTTCTCACAGGACGAGAAAGGCGTGGAGCCGAAATACGACTGGGCTCCGAACGGCAAGGATGTCAACCTCATCTACAAGGTGAACGAGAAA
>CAYRTQ010000336.1:0-5112 GCA_964426865.1 uncultured bacterium | reverse complement strand
TGTTCCGTTTTTCTTTCAGTTCTTACCAACTTTATCCAGTTGAAAGGGTAGTACCAGATTGATTTTTTACTCAAAATGGGGTGAATGACAAGGTTTTCCGGCGCTGAAGCTATCTCCCCCTCACCGCCATGACCCGCCCGTCCATGGTTCCGGCGATCACCAGGTCGCCCGCGACCGCGAATGCTCCGGGGCCGTAGTAGGACCCCTGCGGGCCGGTGGAGGTCTTGTATGTCCAGAGGACCTTGCCCCCGTCGTCCACGCAGCAGAGACGGTCGTTGTCCCGGAAGATTATCCGGTTTCCGTCCGCGATCCCGGAGTACATGCCCGTTCCGGCCTTGCAGTTCCAGACCTCGGAACCATCGGATGCCGCGAGACATTGCAGACCGCCGGGGAAGAGGGTGTACAGCCTGTCACGCGACGGGCTCGCCGCTGGCCGCAGAGGCGCTCCGGACATCTGACGCGACCAGATCACCGAACCGTCCGATGCCGAGAGCGCCAGAAGATTCTTTTCGTCCTTCGACGCCGGGAGCTTGCTCACCACGACCTTGTCGCCGAGAACGGTCGGGGGCCAGAACGGGGCGGTGGTGTATATATCCTCCTGGGACGACACCGGGTTCTTCCACAATTCAGCTCCGGTCGAGGCGTCCAGCGCCCGCACATACCCGTCCATCGCCCCGAAGAACACCCGTCCGTTGGCCGCCGCCGCTTCCATGATAATGGGCAGACGGACCGGATGGCTCCAGAGCGCCTTGCCGTTGAGGGCGTCCAGGCAGACCAGCGCGCGCTCTCCCGCGGGCGCGAATATCTTTCCCCCGTCCACGATCAATCCCGCGATGATGGTCCCCTCGACCGGGGTCTGCCACAGGAGCTTTCCGGTTTTCGCGTCGAGCGCGCCGATGGTGCGCCCCGCGCCGTAGAACACCCGGTCGCCCTCGACCGCCATTCTCCCGACGATCTGTCCCGCGCTCACCGGGCGATGCCAGGCAGTCCTGCCGTCTTCGAGCCGCAGGGAGTATATTCCGCCCTCCACGGTCGGAACGATTGCGGTGTTCCGCCAGAGTACCGGCGCGCCCTGCATCGCCGCGCCGAGTTCACGGCCCCAGACTTCCCGCGCGTTTCCACCGGAAATGGTGAAAACGCGGTGGGCCAGGGTTACCGAACCGTTTTCTCCCTGGAAGCGGACCGCGAGAAGATAGCGTCCCGGGACATCGGGCAATGACGCTCCGGCTTCCCATGTGCCGTTTCCGCCGGTCATGGGAGTCCATTTGCCGATACCGGAAAGGGAGTACTCCATCGTGCCCGGCGCCGCGGGGGATGTCTTCACCGTTATCGCGAGCGTGCCGCTGGACGGGCCGTTCTCTTTCGGGCTGACAATCCGTACCTGCGGGCCGGGAACGGGGAACGCGATCACCGATTCCGGCCCGGGCACGACAGTGGGAGTGTCGAAATCCCGTGTCCGCACCGTAATGCGGTCCGGGGTGACCGTGAACACGCGGTAGCTTCCGGCTTTCGGCTCGCCGCCATAGAGCGCTCCGGTGACCACGACCGGGATTCCGCCCCATTTCCCGATGGATTCCTCATGGGCGTGTCCCTGGAAAATGACCGGATACCGGAAAGGTTGGAGCAGTTCCACGATGTGGTGAGTGTCCTCCACCGGCAGATCGGCGTGCATGAAGAGCAGGACCCGGGTGGTTTTCCTGACCGTTTTCAGGTCGGCGCGCAGCCAGGCGATATCCTCCGGGTTGAGTCGTATCAGTCCGCTCATGGGACGGTCGTTCAGGAACGCGAAATGGCAGCCGCCGTATTCGAACGAATACCGCGAGCCATGTTTCCCGATACGGGATGGTCCGAGCGGGTCGAACATCTCCGCCAGGTCCTGACGGCCGATTCCCGCATAGTCCAGGTCGTGATTTCCCACCGTGGTGTACACCGGCATTCCGGCGGAAAGCAGCGGCTGCATGAGTTTTTGATAGAGCCTGAGCAACGGTGTCCATCCGGCGTCGCCGGTATCCCCGCAATTGATGACAAACGCCGGTTTCGGGTTCATGGCCAGGCATTCACGCACCGCCTGCTGGAGGCGCTGCTGATTGTGCATGGGCAGCAGCGTAGCCTCGTCGAGCGGCTGCCCGATGGCGAACCCGTATCCGGGGATGTGCACATCGGATATGGCGACAAAGGTGAAGCCGGAGGATTCCCCGGCGAATGCGCATCCGGTCAGGACCGTCAGAACCACCGCGGCCAGCAGAACCGTTTTCCATCGATGCTGAATCATATCGGATTTCTCCCGTAAAGCGGTTTGGCGCGGGAGCGGAGATCGCTGTATCACAGCGGTTTCCGCTCCGTGGCGTCACGTGTTTTCCCCCGATGCTCGATGCCGTTCACCAGAGCGGCCAGGGCGTCGTTGCAGGGGGTCGGAATTCCCAGGTTTCTTCCCAGATCGCGGATCATGCCGTTCATGGCGTCTATTTCCGTACGTTTTCCCCGGAGAATGTCCTGGAGCATGGAGGAGCGGTTTTCCGCGGTATCCCGTATCACCTCCAAGAGGCTCCCGACCGGATCGATGGGGGAGTGAATCTTCAAGGCGCGGGATACCCGCGCCGCTTCTTCCACCGCGGAGACCGCCAGTTCGCGCAGCGCGGGAATCGCCAGAATCTCCCCGTTACGGCGGCCGGTGATCGCGGTGATGGCGTTGATCCCGACATTCGCGTACAGCTTTTCCCATTGGGCGGCGCGTATATCGTCGTCAACGCGGGCTTTCAGCCCGGCTTTCCCCATCGCCTCCGCGACAACCGGGAGACGCGCCCGGACCTCCGGTTCGACCGAGCCGAGCACAATCCCGTTGAGACCGGCCAGCCGCACCACGCCGGGTTCCAGGAAGGTTGCCCCGCTGTAGGACACGCCGGCCGCCACGTGGCCCGGGCCGAGCACGGCGGTTGCGGCAACGTCGCCGCCCAGACCGTTATGGATCACCACCACGAGGGTATCGGGTCCGAGGGGGATTCCACGCACCGCGGAAGGGATGTCATACGTTTTCACCGTGACCAGCACTGGGCCGGAAGCGGGGGGAACGGTGGAGATCGCGGGGCGGGCGGTCCGTTCGAGGAGTCCGGTGATACGGATGCCCTTTTCGAGGGTCGCCACGTCCTTTTCGCGGCAGACAAGAGTCACGGTAAACCCGGAAGCGGAGAGCATCGCGGCATAAAACGTGCCCAATGCACCCGCGCCGATCACCGTGAAATTCACGGGGTATTCCGGGGTGGCTGTTCCAGTTGCGTCATTCATGAAGTCATGTGTAATTGTAAGGAATGGAATATGTTGCCGTAAATATGTCACATATTGTGACCAGATTGCCTGTCAGGGGTTCCGGTGTCTCCCCGTTTCCCCTCCCGGGATGGCCGGGAGGGGGAACGGGCAAGGCGTGCGGCTCTCCGGTCATTTCTGGTCGAACAGTCCGATATACAGCATCTTCACCGGTTTCTTCCCCGAATTGAAATTGGCGTGCGGGGTCTTGCTGTCGGGCGGGATCAGGTGCGCCTCGCCGACATTCATGGTGCGGAGCTGTTTCCCGAGCATGAATGTCACCGGGCTGTCGAGCGTGGCCCAGATTTCCTCGGTACCGGCGTCATGGCTGTGCGGCTGGGCGAACGTGTTGGGCGGAATGGTGACCGTGAGGAACAGGCCCACTTTTGAAAGCCCTTCCTCCTTTTTGATCAGCCATTTGTTGCTGTTCACCCAGTGGGCGTTGGTGGTGTGGAACGGCTCCTTGTTCTCGTCGCGCCAGACAATGTTCGAGACCGCCCGGAAGGAATCGTCCACCTTTTCCGCCGCCAGATACATGTTCATGGGCGTTCCGGCGCTGTTTTCGATGACAAATTCCAGGCCCTTGGGAACCATGAATGTCGCGCCGGGATAGAGCGGGTAGGTTTTCCCGCCGCCGGTGACCGTGCCCTTGCCCTCGGTGATATAGAAGAGTTCCTGGGTGTCTTTCAGCGTGGTCGGGGCGGTGCGGTCATATTCGACAAGGGTGGCGTAGGTGAAACGGTCCAGGTATTTGAGGACCGCGCCGCGGTCGACGGGACGCGCCGGATCGCCTTCGGTATGGGTGAACATGTTGCGCTCCATCAGGGTGCCGTGGGTGGCGTACTGCATGTGCTCCTTGTACCCGGAGATGAACATGTCGATGTGGGACTCGGTCTTGGGATCGTAGGGATTGGGATCGAGCGTGCCGTATTTGAATCCATCCCGGTCCGTCTTCGTGTTGCGCATCATCCAGAACATCTTGATCGGCTTGTCGGAGGCATTGATATTGGCGTGGCCGGTGAACCCGGTGGGAGGAATCTTGTATGCCGTTCCGGGGGCAAGATGGAAATACTGCTTGCCGAGCAGGACCGTGGTATCGCCATAGATGGAGAACCAGATTTCCTCGGAAGGATACCCGTGGGCGTGCGGCTGTCCGATGGTTCCGGGCAGGTACCACACCGGTCCCATCCCGGTGAGCGAGGCGAGCCCGTCCTGCGAGGTGATGAAGTTCTTGTAATTGTGGCTCCAGTGGACATTGTTGCTGGACCAGACCGTCCCGCGCTCGTCCTTGACCACGATCTCCGTCTTCGGGGTGAACCCCTCGGGAATCGGTTCGGTGACAATGTACATGGCGAGCGGCGTTTTCCCGGTGTTCTTCAGGGTGAACTCGATGGCGGGGGGAACGAGCACGCCGATGCCCTCGCGGACCGTAGCGCTCTTCGATCCCGCTTTCAGCGTTCCGGCGCCGGAATCGAAATAGAATATCTTCTGCTCGCCTTTCATCGTCGCGGGAGTGGTGGATTTCCCGGGAGCGAGCGTGGCGTAGGTGAACTGCTTGATGGCGGTGAGCACCGCGCCCTTGGTTTTCGGGCGGTCGGGATTGCCGTCGCTGGGGGTGAAGATGTCCCGTTCGACCAGCGCCCCGAACACGGTGCGCGGCGCGGATTCCTTCCAGTTCTTCATGAACAGGTTGCCGTCGGGATCGACCGCCGGGTCGAACGGCTTGACATCGAGATTGTAATTGTCACGCGCTCCCTTTTCCTGCGCGGGCAGGGAGAAGGGGAAGGTGAGAGCAAGAAGCAGGACCAGCAG
>CAYRTQ010000335.1:0-5153 GCA_964426865.1 uncultured bacterium | reverse complement strand
ATTACCGGCGGTTGTCTCTCGGAGTAAAACATCTTTCGGAACCACCGTATAATCGCTTATATTATAACATATTTCTGTGATAAAGGTTACATTTTTTTAGACGAAGCCCGCCACTTCGATCATCCCCCCCTTCCGGATTCCCCCCGATCCGAACGCCCCGGTCATCACGGACCGGAGGCCATGAATTCAGGCGTCCGGACGGGGATGGCGGCAAAGGGTCCCGGAAGGACCGCACATCGGAAATATCGGCCATGAATGAATCCGCCACGGGGCGGCCTGAACAGAAAAGCAGGCTTGTCGCCCTCATGGAAAAAGTGCCCCTGTTCGCCGATCTGGCCCCGGAAGACCGGAAACGCGTGCTTTCCCGTTGCGCCAAGGTGACACTGGAGCCGGGAGACATCCTCTGCTCCCAGGGGGAAGCGTCCACCGCCCTGTATATCCTGCTCTTCGGGAAACTCGCGGTGCGCATTGTCAATTCCTCCGCTATCGCCTCCATCGATCCGGTCACCTCCATCGGCGAAATGGGAGTGTTCACCGGCGAGCCCCGTTCCGCCACGGTGGAGGCCATGGAGAAATCGGCGCTCCTTCGTCTGGATGCCGGGGATTTGAACCGTCTCATCGACCAGAATCCCGTGATGGGGGTAAAAATGATGCGAAGGGTGATCCAGGTCCTTTCCGGGCGGGTGAGCGCGGACAACATTCGCATCAGGGAATTTCAGAATTTCATCATCGACCGGGAAACCGGGGAGTAATGTTCCCGTGAGCTTTTCCCACCGGTATGATATCAATCCGGCGATCACTCCCGGAATTGAATGTACATGCCGGATAATCCTGTGCTGCTCACCCTCTTTCCCTGTCAGGGAGGACGCCATGCCGGTTTCGAGCGATATTACAGAGGTGAAGAAACATGACAAAAGCGGTTACCAGGTCTGCATCGACTCGGCGGAGAGCTGGATCGTGGCCATCAACAACGCGGGTCCGGCTTCGGACCCGGACGAGGTGACTTTTTTCGGGAGCCATCCCAATACCGACGAGACATTCATTCTGGTGAACGGGAAAGCCTGCCTGGCGGTGGCCCCGCCGGACGAGCCGGAGAGGTTTACCGTTTTTGCCATGGAACAGGGGGCCTGCTGCAACGTGAAGCGAAACACCTGGCACACCGTGCTCATGGCTCCGGGGGCAAAGGTGGCCATTTGCGAAAACCGCGCTCCCGCGAGCAACCGGTTCCAGTTGAGCCCGGAGGGCCAGCGCCGCCTTGCCTCCGAGTCGAAGGCGCTGCTGGGCTGAGGACAGCCTCGGTCCATTTCCCCCTATGTCCATCTCACTCCGCTTTCGTCGCATTTGTTCCCGGCCTCCTGGTCACAGGGGCCGGGGTGAATGCGGTCCGCGGTTCTCTTCCCGCTTCCGGATTGTAATCCTTGTCTTTACCCCAGTTTCAGAGGAGTCACGGGCGCTGGTTACCCTCACTCCCCGCCCTCTCTCCCACGCAAGAAGGCGCGCGGGCGAGAGGGAAAGGGGTGAAGGATTCCTTACCCCACGAAAGCTTTTTTTTAAACGGCACATGCAGGCCATGCCCGGTTATGGCATCTACCCATGGAAAAGCTGCGAAGCGCCGTTTTTTTATCCACAACGTGGGTAATGACAAAGCTTGCAATCCCGACGGTTACCGCGAAAATCCTCCTTCAGGCGCTTTTTTCGACTGATGCGATAAATTTTGATCGAAAATGGTTGTCCATGGTGGAAAGCGCTTGACAAAAATCTCTCTATGGTCATAAATTTATTTTTATAACGCTACCCAAATAGACCGCGAGAGCGGTTTCCCCTTGTCTTGGAGATGGGATTATGTCCGGGAAAAGTAAGCTGGTGAAAATCGCGGTCCTCTCAACCGTGCTGCCGCTGCTCGTCATCGCGGGCGCTTTCGGCGCCCGGTATCAGGAAATGCAGCGGGAGGCGACGGTCGTTACGGAGTTGCACCGCGCCGGCATCCGCATGGTTCCCATACCGGGCGGGACTTTCCGTATGGGGGATGTCAATGCAACGGGCGTGGTGCGGGACATGTACCGTCCCCGTAAGGTGACCGTCAGTTCCTTCGAGATGAGCGCCACCGAAATCACCCAGCGTCAGTTCCGGATGTTCCGCCGCTACAAAATGAACGCCTATGCCGCCAACGACAGCATGCCCATTATCCTCATGAACTGGATGGACGCCGCGGAATTCTGCAACGACATGAGCATGCGGTTCGGACTCTCGAAATGTTATGAGGAATATTTCTGGACCTGCGATTTCTCGAAGAACGGGTTCCGGCTCCCCACCGAGGCGGAGTGGGAGTATGCCTGCCGCGCCGGAACGAGTTCCGAATTCTACACCGGCAATTCCGAGATGGATCTCTCCCGGGCGGGATGGTACCGCGGAAACAGCCTTGAGAAGCTCCACCCGGTGGGGCTGAAGCAGCCCAACGCGTTCGGCCTCTATGACATGACCGGGAACGTGTTCGAATGGTGCAACGACTGGTTTGGAATCTATGCCGGTCCGGACAGCGTCAAGGATCCCTCCGGCCCGAAGAACGGCTCCAATCGCGTCCTCCGCGGCGGAAGCTGGTACAACAATTCCTTCGCCTGCCGCTCCTCCTACCGTGTCTTCGGAGACCCGGAAAACCGCCGTCTGTACGTGGGCTTCCGGGTGGTGCGGCGGAGGTGAGAGGATCGGTGAGAGGGGAATCATTATTTCACTGATTCGATTACCATGGGCAATTCAACAATTGAATCGTTCACTCGTTCTATTTCCTGGCGCATTTTTTCAATCAGCGCCGTGCGCCTCGTTTCGTCGATGATGTTTTCCGGTTTCATCAATTCCGATGCAATCCGGGAAATAGAGGTCAGTGGATCGGACAATTCGTATGAAAAGGTGGTCAGAAGCATATTCCGGATACGTTCATTGACAATACGGGATTCCGCCTCGTACGCAGCGGCGGAGAGCATGGCTCCCTCCACCGCTACCGCGGTCTGACGGACGAACATCCCCAGCAGTTGAAGCTGATCCTGGTCGGTAAACGGGTTCTCCTTCTCCGGGAAGGCCCCGATCACCCCAATTATTTTTTCCGCGCCGGTAAGCGGCAGATAAAGACCGCGAGAGCCGGGCAGGGTATCCGTATCTTTCCCGGCGGGCTTTTTATTCTCGAACACCCATTGCGCTACCGCAAGCTCGTTGTCATCCATTCCCTCCCGTTGAGGATCGCCGAACCTGACTTTCAGCAGTTTGTTGCTGTCGGGGATCAGAACGATCGATCCGCATCCGCAGAACTCCTGAATATGCTTCTGCCCGATTTCAAGGAGTTCATCCGGATAGGAACTCCGGGAAAGATCGCGGCTGAGCGCATACAGCCGCTGGGTACGGTCCTCCCGAAGCCGCATGGAGAGGGTTTGTCGGCGGAGTTGGCCGGTCAGATGGGCGATGGATATGCCCACGACCAGCATCACCAGAAAGGTGAAAATATATTCGAAATCCGCGACGCGGAAGGTCAGGAACGGAGGAACAAAGAAGAAATCGAAAAGGAGAACGCTCAACAGCGACGCCAGCATGGACATACGGCGTCCATACCGATAGGCGATGAATGTCACCCCGAGAAGATAGAGCATCACCAGGTTCACCAGCGCGAACCGGGTGAAGAGAAACCCGTTGATAACCGTGCAGAGCAGGACAATCGCAACGGTCCAGCCCAGATTATGCCAGGATAAAGGCGCGATGATCGGAGGGCCGGATTCCGCCGGCTGTTCCCGTGTATCTCCGCTGATCAGGTACAGGTCGATTTCCCCGCAGGAACGGGCCAGCTTATCCGTGATGGAGCCGGAAATACGATCCTTCCACGTCGTCTTCCCCGGCTTTCCCAGGATGATCTTGGTAATGTTCCGGGAACGGGCATACGCGATAAGGGTTTCCGCGACATCACCGCCGTTGAGGGTCACTACCTGAGCGCCCAACTGTTCCGCGAAATGCAGATTTCCGGATATCCGTTCCTTGTCTTCCGGGCTCAGTTCGGAAGGGGTTTCGACATAGGCCACGGTCCAGTCCGCTCCCAAGTCCGAGGCGATACGTTTCCCGGCCCGTATCAGACGGATGGAGGTGGGGCTCGGGCTTACCCCGATCAGGAACCGGTCCCGCACATTCCAGGTCTGGGTGATGGCATGCGCCTGTTTGTAAGAAATCAGCCTGGCTTCAAGGTTGTGCTGGGTGTAGCGCAGCGCCAGCTGGCGCAGAGCCATCAGATTTCCCGGCTGGAAGAAATGCTGCGCGGCGCGTTCCGCCTGATCACCAAAGTATACTTTTCCTTCCCGAAGGCGTTTCAGAAGGTCCTCGGTGGGAAGGTCCACCAGTTCGATTTCATCCGCATTCTCCACAAAGGTGTCCGGGACGGTTTCCCGCACCGCGACGCCGGTGATCTGGGCCACCACGTCGTTGGCGCTTTCGCAGTGCTGGACGTTCAGGGTGGTGTATACATCGATACCCCGGTCCAGGAGTTCTTCCACATCCTGCCACCGCTTGGGGTGGCGCGATCCGGGAGCGTTGGTATGCGCCAGTTCGTCCACCAGGATGAGCGCGGGCTTCCGTTGCAGGGCGGCATCGATGTCGAATTCCCCCAACTCGACATTCCTGTATTGTACGATACGGCGGGGAAGGATTTCCAGACCCTCCAAAAGGGCCTCCGTTTCGGCACGCTGATGGGTGTCGATATAGCCGACCACCACATCCACTCCGTCGTTTTTCCGGAGCCGGGCGGATTCCAGCATGGAATAGGTCTTTCCAACCCCCGCCGCAGCTCCGAAAAATATCTTGAGCTTCCCGCGCGTGCTTTCTTCCGCTTTCACTCTGGCCAGTACCGCATCCGGTTGGGGTCTTTCCATGGCTGCGTAACCTCTCATTCAGGTTTATTCACCCGCTTGTCCAACTCCAGATTCACTTCCAGCACATTCACCACCGGCTCACCCCAAAGTCCAAGAAAACGCCCGGAGGTATGATGGCGAACGATATCCCGCACGGTACGTTCCGATAAACTGCGCAGGCGCGCTATCCGGGGAACCTGGTACTCCGCTCCGGCCGGACTGATATCCGGGTCCAGCCCGCTGCCTGATGCGGTCACCAGATCCACGGGAACAGGG
>CAYRTQ010000334.1:0-5194 GCA_964426865.1 uncultured bacterium | reverse complement strand
GCCGGTTGATCTCCTCCGGCATGGTGCGGTCGTGGCTGCGCAGACCGGCCTCCACGTGGAGGAGTTTCACCCCAAGCTTGACCGCCACCATGCCGCAGGCGATGGTCGAGTTGACATCACCCACCACCAGCACGGCATCAGGCCGATGCTTCATCACCAGCGGCTCGAACGCGGTCATGATCGCCGCGGTCTGCTGCGCGTGCGTTCCGCCGCCACACCCGAGATTGACATCCGGCTCGGGAATTTCCAGTTGGCGGAAAAAAAGATCGCTCATCTTCTCGTCATAATGCTGCCCGGTGTGGACCAGCATCGGCTCGATCCCCGGTTCAGCGGCGAACGCGCTCATCAGGGGCGCGATTTTCATGAAGTTCGGCCGTGCGCCGGCAATGCAGAGTATTTTCATCAAGGCCTCATGGTATTATCTGTGTATTATCTCGCTGATAATTTTCAAGTAACTTCCAGCAAGTTTTTTGCGATCATAATGCGTGATCACATATTCGTGCCCCGCATCCCCGTACGATTTGCACAAACTGCTATTGTTCCGGAGAAGCATCAGGGCATCGATCAGTTGATCACTGTTTTCAGGCTCTATATTGATTCCCGCCCCAGCCTTTTCTATAAATTCGGCGGCAAATCCACTTACCCCGTTGATAATCGGCTTTCTCATGCCCGCCGCCTCAAAAATTTTTGAAGGCATCACAGTAGTGAACAAATCAGTTTTTTTCAGGTGTACAAAACATACATCCGAGATTGATAAAAAGTCCGGCATCTTATCTTTTGGTTGCCGACCGGTTAAGATCACAGTATCAAGTTGTCGCTCTCTTGCCTGGGCTTCGATATCTTTACGGGAAGCGCCATCCCCCACGAGCATAAACACGATATCTCCGATACCGCGATCCCTCAATTTCTGCGCCGCTTCCAGTACAATTTCCAGTCCGCAGGCCATGCCTATTGTTCCGGAATAACTGCAAACAAACGCGTCTTCCAATCCATATTGCCGCTTCAACGCCATATCGGGCTGACGGGGGTTGAAAAGTTCACGATTGATTCCGTTCGTGATTACCGAAATACGATCTTCGGACACCCCCTTTTCCTTCAAGCGCCGTTTGTATCCATCCCCTACAGTCACAATATGTCCGGCCGAGGCATACATGACTTTTTCCAGCCACTCCAAAACACGTACGAGGCGGTTATTGCGCATGGCGCCAACCGCAATGATTGACTCCGGCCAGATATCCCTGATTTCCAGTATAAACGGAATTCTCCGTATCAAGCTGGATAACACCCCCGCCCACCCACAAAAAAACTGGGGCGAGGTGGCAATAATCACATCCGGACGCTTTAGGAAAAAAGAAAAGAAGACCGCGCTCACCATGTAAGAAACATAATTGAGAATGCGTCGTATTGTCCCCTCATTGGCCGCGATGTACGTCCAGACCCGGATAACATCAACCCCATCAATAATTTCACGTTGATACAATTTGTTCTTATAGCCTTTATAAACCACACCATCCGGACAATTTGGAGCGCAGGTGATGACTGTCACTTCGTGTCCAGCTGCGACCCAGCGTCGGGTGTTGTCATATGTTCGCGAGGCGGGAGCATTCACCTCGGGAGGGAAATAATGGGAGAAGATAAGTATTCTCATGATGTCGGTTCTATTGTGAATCCAGTTTCCTGCCCACCCGGAGTTGCAGTCCAAGCATGAACAAGAACCGTGTTAGCATGGGAAGTATAAAATTCCGGGTGATACGATCCTTTGTTACAGTCTACCTTCCCGGGACCATAGAAGTTAACCAGAAAGCTACCTGCGGGATAATGTACAAGAAATTCTCTATCCCCTTGGCGCTCGCACCGGCAGTCTGGATGCAAATGCACGTGAGATATGCATTCCACATCACTTGCTGTAGTTATTCGATCTGAAACTCTCAAAAAGCCCTCGTTCTGCCATGTAAATGTACGGGCATGCCCGATGCGACCGGGATGATGGGAATATCCCGTGTGACTGGCGGAAAGGTCAAAGTCTTGTAAAAGCGGTTTCCATCGCACGTTCTTCGGATACCCGCGACGCGCCACTCGAAACGCGCCCCACATCTCGGCCTGATCCATTCCAGCAATCTCTACCGTGTTGTGCGCCCTGGTGGACCGGCAATAGTCGCGTGTTATACTCCATTCATAATCATGAACCCCACTATCCACGATGATCCGATAGCCACGGAGGGACATCTCAAAGGACAACATATCCGCATGGGAGTGGCCGGGTATATAGTCCGGACCGAGCGGCCCGGCATCGCAGATGATATATGAGCCATCCTCTCCACCATACCCGTAATACCCGGCATCGGGCAATGCCCATGGCCCAGACTGTTTTCCCCGTTCCAAGGAGATGACGCCCAATTTTACCCCGTATTCGAACAGTTCCTCTGACGCATTGTATATCCCGAAAGCACTGTCATTCAACAGGGCAATCTGACCATCGGGGTGAACCGTTCTCTCCAACGCGCCAAGCATCCTTTTCAGCACAGGCCCAACAATCATCTGAATTCTGGAATTACCGGTATTAAACAGAGTCAGGAAAAGATAGACCATACGGGAATGGTACATCGGCGAGCGTTCGAAATGCAGCCCATCAGCCAGTATCTGTTCTGCCGTCTGTTCGCGCAGCAGGCTCAAACCGGTATCCAGCCACCGGGCAGCGTCCGGGCCGTCGAAACACGCTCCCACCAGCGCCAGCGCGGCGGCATCTTCCAGAAGATGATTACCCAGGAGATGATATTCTAATCGGCGTGAAAGCCACTCCGCCTGTAACCAGATGCTCGCCCATACCTTTGGAGTAAAATCTGCCTCGGCCCGGGTCCGGTCCCCATGCTCGCCAAAGAAGAACGAGCACCAGTTCATCAGCCGAAGCGCGGTGGGGTATGGTTCCCAGCCCACGCTGTTTCTCGCCAAAGGATACCGGCGCATCCAATCCAGCGCGGCTACCTTCGCCGAATCGAATTCATCTCCGGAAAAGGCCCAGATCCATTCGAAGTAATGCAGGTTATACAGCCAGAGTTTCGGGAGATCGTCACGGTTCCAATCGGGCGGCCAACCAATCATCTCCGTCTGATTAATGAACCGTAACTGTCCACAGAGAATATCCCTGGCCTTGTTGCGTTGCACTCCGGGTGGTAAAAACGCCCCAATCGGAAGCCATCGGCACCCCGGGAACTCAGGAGGACGTCGAGTCGAATATTTCGCTGGATTTTCCAGCCTGGACTGAATTCGATACCGCGCCTGCCACCAGACCTGACTGGGATGCAGGTAACGTATCGTGTTGATAAAGCGCCAAAGATGCATCGACTATCCACGAAGATCGTCTCTCCGTGCTCTCCGTGGTTATATCTTTACCGTCTCACCTGTTTTTGACGAGTGTATCGCCGCAAAACTCGCCTTCGTCGCATTGACAATTTCCTCGAACGGAATCAAAACAGCGCCCCCATGTTCAACTCGCTCAATGAAACGCGAGATTTCGGCCGCGTGCCCTTTGTCCTGACGCCAAGTCTTCAGTTTCGTGAATCCTTTGAAACCATACCCGATCGTCTGGCGGAAGTTCTCCATCCGTAGCACTCGTCCATCGCTGAAGACTTCCAGCATTTCCTTGGGGTAGCTCTTGGAACCGTTCGCGAAGTAATGCACAGTACCCACCGAACCATCGGCAAAGCCCAGCAAGATGGACATCTTGTCCTCGCGCACCGCCGGTCCCTCGCCCACGGTCATCGCATTTACCCGAACCACCGGCGAACCGGCCAGGAACGATAGCAGGTCGATGAAGTGGCACCCTTCGCCGATGATCCGTCCACCGCCAATCTCGGGATTCTGCGTCCAGTGCTCTGGGGGGATCGATCCGGCATTCACGGTCATGGTCATGGTCAGCGGCTCGCTGCGACCCGCCAGTAGCTTCCTTATCTGCTGGACATGCGGCGAGAACCGTCGGTTGAACCCCATCATCACCATACGATCCGGGTATTGCCTAGCCGTGTCCTCTACTTTCGCCAGTTGCTCCGCATTCAGAGCCAGCGGCTTTTCCACGAAGACATGCTTACCCGCCTCCAGCGCCTCGCACACGAACCGCGCATGGAGGTGATGCCCAACCAGAATGAACACCGCCCGTACCTCGGGATCATCGAGCATCGTGCGATAGTCCGTCGTCGCGATTCCGGCGTTGAATTTACCGGCGGCATCCTTCGCCGCGACTGGATTCAGATCCGCAACATACGCCAACTGCGCCGATGTTTTCGCCAGCGCCGGGAGAAGTGTTGCCTTGGCGTAATTCCCCGCGCCGATCACCCCCACCACAGCTTTTCCCGCACCGGTATGCACGTGCGCCGGTTTACCGGGCGCAGCGCACATCTTCACGCTTTTCGCCGTATCCGCCGTCTCGGGATATTCCAGCACCACACCCAGCGCCGCGGGGTCGTGCTGGATTTTGTCATACGCCGCGAGCGCCTCGCCCAATGGGAAACGGTGCGTGATCATCGGCCCCACATCCAGCGCGCCCGAGGCCATTGCGCCCAGCACCGCCTCGAAGTTCCGCCCCTCCGTCCAGCGTACATACCCCATCGGGTAATCCCGCCCGCCCTGCTCATACGCTTCGTCATACCGGCCCGGACCATAGGAGCATGATACCTGGAACGACAGTTCCTTCTTGTAGAAATCATCCCGCCGCAGGTTCAATCCAACCACGCCCACCAGAACAATCCTTCCGCGTTTCCGCGAAGCTTCCGCCGCCTGGTGCATAATCTCGTCCGTCTTGGCCGAGGCGGTGATCAGCACGCCATCCACACCCGCACCTTGCGTCCATGCCAGGGCTGCCGCAACCGGGTCACCTCCGGCGCTCAGGTCCACCGTCCGCGCTCCCGCCTGCGCAGCCAGCGCCAGACGTCCGGAATTGACATCCACCGCCATCACTTCGCATCCGTTCGCCCGAAGCAGTTGTACCGTCATCAAGCCCAGCATGCCCATGCCGAAAACCGTGAACCGTTCCCCCAGTTCCGGCTGCGCCAGACGCACTCCCTGCAACGCCACCGCGCCCAATACGGTGAACGCCGCGGCCTCGTCGCTCACTCCATCCGGTATCTTCGCCACCAGGTTTCGCGGCACACACACAACTTCCGCATGATTCCCGTTGCTGATCACCCGGTCGCCCGGCTGC
>CAYRTQ010000333.1:0-5220 GCA_964426865.1 uncultured bacterium | reverse complement strand
ATTTGTGGCATTGCGGGGAATTCATGCTTTCAGGCTCATTATCCCGGCAATCCCCTGTTTTCGTTTAAAAAAGGAGTAGCATGCATCCTGAAATCTTTTCCCTCGGGCCGCTCCACGTCCGCAGTTACGGCCTCATGCTGGCGTTGGGATTCCTCGGTGGAATCCTGCTCGCGGCGTACCGGGCGCGCAAGGCGGGCGAGGACCCCGAGCATGTGTACAATATGGCGGTCTGGCTGGTGCTCTCCTCCCTGTTCGGCTCGCGCCTCTACTATATCATCACCCACTACAGCGAATTCCGGGCGGGGGAGGGGTATTCGCTCCCCATGCGGATACTGGTGGAATTGCGCAATATGTTCTGGCCGGTGGGCGTCGATGGCCAGGTGGGGCTGAGCGGGCTTATCTACTACGGCGGCCTGATCGCCGCCACGATCGCCGCGGTGATCTATCTGAAACACCACCGTCTGAACATGGTGAAATTTCTCGACGCCATGGCTCCCGGGATCGCGCTGGGGGAAGCTTCCACCCGCATCGGGTGTTTCCTGAACGGGTGCTGTTTCGGCCACCCGACCAACTGCGCGCTGGGAGTGGTGTTCCCTCCGGACAGTGTGGCGGGATCGTACAATCCCGGGGTGCCGATTCATCCCACCCAGCTCTACAGTTCCTTCGGCGCGCTGTTGATTGTGGGACTCATTCTCTGGCTGGAGCGGTATAAACGGTTCGATGGGTTCAGCGCTCTCCTCTTTTTCATGCTCTATCCGCTCGCCCGGTTCATCGAGGACTTCTTCCGGTATTACGAGGATGGGATGCAGTCGCACGGGCTGTCCCAGAATCAGGTCATCAGTCTGGTGACTTTCGCGGTGGCCGCGGTGTTGATGGGGTACTTTTCGAGGAAGGCGTCCCGGGTTCTCCCGGACGGTACACGGTAAAAGGAGGGGGAATGCCCCGGATTACACTTGACGACGCCCGGGTGGGGGATATACTCGAAACGGATGTGCTGGTGAACGAAGTGGTGCTGTTCCCTTCGGGGATCGATCTCACCAAGGAGCGCCTCGACATTCTGGATGCGGTCGGGGTCAAGGTGATCGCCATCGAGGAACGCTACCGGAGCAGCCGGGATCTGGAAAAGGTGCTGAAAAATGTCGAGGACCGTTTCAGCTATGTCCACGAGAAGCCCTTGATGGCCGACATGGAATCCTGGGTAAAGGATATTCTCTCGACCAGAGGGGGGATCCTGTAATGGCCATCATCACCATCGATCGTGAGACGGTGAGGAAACATCTCTCCTCGCGCAAGGGTTTCGAACGCATCAGCGCCACCGCGGCGCCCATGCTTGCGCTGACCAGCGACCCCAACGCCCGTCTGCAGGATATCGCCGCGATCATCGAAAAGGACCCGGAGCTTTCCGCTCGGCTGTTGAAAATCGCCAACTCCGGCTTTTACGGATTCCGGTCCAAGGTCGAGAGCGTGTCGCACGCCGTGGTGCTTCTGGGGTGGAACGCCATCAAGATGATGTCGGTGGGTTCCTCCCTTCTCACCCGCATGTGCGCCACCGACCGCCGCCTGTTCAACCACTCCATGCGCACCGCCCAGGTGGCCCGGTTCATCGCGACCGAGGCCAACTTCTACAAGGTGGAGGAAATCGTCATGGTGGGGCTCCTCCACGATTTCGGGCAGGTTGTTCTGGCGCTGTATTACCCGGAAGCGCAGGTGAAGGTGCGTCAATACATGGCCGCCGCCCGGGTTCCGGTTCACATCGCGGAGCGGGAGATCCTGGGGTTGGATCACGGGGAAATCGGGGGATGGGTTCTGGAAGACTGGAATATGCCGCAGAATGTCACCGAATCCGTTGCGCGTCACCATTCGTTCGACAAAGATTCCTATCACGCCCGTAAAACGGCGGTACTGCATGTCGCGGACGTACTCTCCCTGGCGGGGGACTACCGGGGACCGGCATCGGAAAAGGTTCCGGAACTGGCCGGAGAGTCGCTCGATGTTCTCGGTTTCACCCCATCGGACCTGAAGGAAATGCTTCTCGCCACCATGAAGATGCGTTTCGCGCCCATCATCATTTGACAACCAGGGGCGGGATCTGCTTTCCCGGGGGCGGGAGCCGAATTTGACCGGGCTTGAGAATGCTTGTGCTTCTCAGGCCTTTTTTCATTCCGGGTGTCGCGGGTTTTCCAAACACCGGATACAACAATCTGAAAGGAATCACAGATGTTGGTTTCCGCAATTCTGCTTTTCCTGAGTCTGGTCATGATACTTCTTGCCGCGGAAGGATTCACCAACGGGATCGAAGCGGTCGGACACAAATATTCCCTCTCCCAGGCGGTGGTGGGCAGCCTTCTCGCCGCGGTGGGGACCGCGCTTCCGGAAACCATTCTTCCCATCATCGCCATCCTGTTTTCACCGGAAAGCGCCGGGAAGGAGATCGGGGTGGGCGCCATTCTCGGCGCGCCGTTCATGCTCTCCACACTGGCGTTTTTCCTGATCGGGCTGGTTGCGACCCTCCAGTTCTGGCAGAAGCGGCGTCCCTTCGAGGTACGCGCGGAATGCACCTCTTCCCGCCGTGACATTCTCTTTTTCATCGTCCTCTATTCTTCCGCGGTATTCGTTCCGATGACCGGCGTGGTTCCGAAATGGGTCCTGGCGTCGCTTCTGATATCCGGATACGGGATCTATGCATATCTGACCGCGCGATGCGGGGAAAGCTGTCAGGTGGAGCATTTCGAGGGCCTGCATATATTCAGAATTCAGGATGGTCTGGGGTACGGAAAAATAGACCCGCTGCATCTCCTGTCCATCATC
This sequence comes from uncultured bacterium, assembly GCA_964426865.1. Lineage (GTDB taxonomy): Bacteria > Latescibacterota > Latescibacteria > Latescibacterales > Latescibacteraceae > JAWLHT01. The sequence continues at coordinate 2,412 of CAYRTQ010000333.1, read as the reverse complement.
TTTCAGGTGGTGATCTCGCTGACGTTCATGGTGGCCGGGGCGCACCTTTTCGTGGAATACCTCGGCGTGGTATCCTCCGCGCTGGGCATGAACCCGCTCCTTTTCTCGCTCATTCTGGCGCCGATCGCCACCGAGCTGCCCGAAAAGGTCAACAGTGTGACCTGGACCCTGAAAGGCAAGGACTCGCTGGCCGTGGGGAATGTCACCGGGGCCATGGTGTTCCAGTCCACCTTCCCGGTGTCTGTCGGGCTGCTTTTCACGGAATGGCAGCTCACCGGCATGGCGCTCTTTTCGGCGGTGATCGCCATTGTGTCCGCCGTGGCGTTGTACCTCTCGCTCCTGGTGAAAAAGAGCGTGAGCCCTTACGTCCTGCTGCTCGGAGGCGGATTGTACATTGTATTCGTGGTGGCGCTGCTGCGGTGATGAAAAAGGTGGAAGAATGAACCTCGGGGGGAGCGGAGGGCGCTGAGGAATACCGCTGGAATGAGGAATGGGGACATTACCGCCTCACCTTCGGCAAGGTCCTTTTCTTCCGGATTACGGGTTTTCCTGTTCAATGGTTCGATACATCTTATCTGCGAGGGGTTTGACAGTGAATTCAGATATACAGCGTTTCCGCGGCAAGCGGGTGACAGTCATGGGGTTGGGCAGTTTCGGCGGCGGTATCGGCGCGGCCGCCTTTCTCGCGGATCGCGGAGCCCTGGTGACCGTGACCGACCAGAAGAGTGAAAAGGATCTGGCGAAATCGGTGGAGGCGCTCCGGGGCCGTAATATACGGTTCGTGCTGGGCGGGCATAACCGCGAGGATTTCACCCGCGCAGACCTGGTGGTGGCGAGTCCCGCGGCGCCGCGCAATTCGGAGTACATTCTCGCCGCGCGAGAGGCCGGGGTGCCGTTGCACACGGAAATCGGGCTGTTCGTGGAACGCTGCCCGGCCCGTATGTGCGGGGTGACCGGATCGAACGGGAAGACCACCACGGTTTCCATGATCGGCGCCATGCTCGAAGCCTCCGGGCTGGCATACCATGTGGGCGGAAACATCGGGAAATCCCTGCTCGCGACGCTTCCGGAAATATCCCCGGAGGACCGGGTGGTATTGGAACTGTCGTCCTTCCAGATCGAATGGCTGGATGAACTGGGCTGGAGTCCCCATATCGCCGCCATCCTCAATGTCAGGCCCAACCATCTCGACCGTCACGGCACCTTCGAAAACTATGCCGACGCCAAGGGCCGTCTGCTCGATCACCAGGTGAACGGCGACATCACGGTCCTGAACGCCGGCGACCCGGCCTCGCGCTCCATGGCTTCCCGCGTGCGCGGGAATACCCTGTGGTTTGGGATGGAACTGGCGGGAGAGGGTATCACGTTGGAGAATGGCTGGATCGTCCGACGCTCGGGCGGGAGCGCGGACCGTATTTTCGATGTCTCGCGCCTGCTCATCCCCGGCGGGCACAATATCCAGAATGCGCTTGCCGCCGCCGCCTGCGCCCTTTCCCTGGGAGTCGGACCGGAGCATATCGCCGCGGGACTGGCCGGATTCCGGGGGGTGAAACACCGTCTGGAACTGGTGGGCGAGGTGAACGGAGTGCGGTACTACAACGACTCCAAGGCCACCACGCCGGAAGCGGCGACCGTGGGTATGGAAGCGTTCGAGGGCCGTACGGTTCTCCCCATTCTCGGCGGATACGACAAGGGGGTTTCCTTCGATGACATGGCGCGTGCGGTGGCGGGCAGGATACGGTGGGCGGCGCTCATCGGGGTGACCGCGCCGATCATTCGCGCTTCGCTGGAGAAAGCCGGGGTGGATTCCACCACGTTCGGCTCATTCGCGGAGGCGTTCGAGGCCTGTGCGTTGAGAGCGAAACCCGGAGATGTCGTCCTGCTCTCTCCCGGCTGCGCCTCCTACGACATGTTCAACAACTACGAGGAGCGCGGCGAGCTGTTCCGGGAACTGGTGCGGAAGAAAGCCTGAAAGATGAGGTATGAAGAAGGGATTCTTCATGCCTCGTTCGTGGGGAATCCCGGACTGAAAATGAGCCCGGCAATTGAATCAAAGGATTTGGAGAACGGTCCGGTCTCGGTTCAATCCGAAATCCGGAGCATCACCTTTCCTGCGCCCATTAGTCGGCGACTGCGCATCATTGCTCACCTTTCACCTCTCATACTTCAAAAACATGGCCATCGAATCCGAAATCAAATTCACCGTTCCAGGCCGCGAAACGCTCGATCGCATCGCGGCGCTCCGGGAAGTGGCGTCCTTCGAGGCGCGGGACACCGGCATCCATTGTCACCGCGATACCTATTTCGATACGGAAGACCTGTTGCTCCTCCGTTCGAAAATCGTGCTTCGTCTCCGGGGAGGCAAAAAAGGGGCGGTGCTCACGTTCAAGGCCCCGGCTCCGGGAGGGAACG
>CAYRTQ010000332.1:0-5266 GCA_964426865.1 uncultured bacterium | reverse complement strand
ATACCGCTGTGTCATTTGCGGACTCTTGTGGGTGAGTAGCTTTTGAAGGGTATACATGTCAACCTGGCCAGAAGAGGCCAGCATTGAGGCATAGACATGACGAAGCCCGTGCAGAGGACGGAAATCCTTCGGAAGCTCAGCATTCTTTCTGATCCTCTCTATAGGGCCTTTTATTTCAACCCTCTCCTCGTTGTTTCGTCCGGGGAAAACAAATTCGCTTTCTCCCTTGGGGTGGTTCGAGAGGACTTCCCTGGCCGAACTGCTGAGGGGAATCTTTTGGTCGGGGCCGCCTTTCGGGTCCCGAATTGAAATGAACCCTCGTTCAAAATCAATGTCCGTCCATTTCAGCCTGAACAATTCCCCTCTCCGCATACCAGTATAGAGCACCATAAGCATGAAGTTAGCTGCATCCCTGTTCGGGTCCGCCATTATTGCATCGAGCAGTTTTTTCATCTGTTCGAGGGAAAGGTCCTCCGTTTTTATATTGTTTACTTTGGGCATTTCGATTTGAAAGGAAAGCCCCTCACATAGCCTTTTCTTTATCCCGAAATTGGCAATCCTTTTCAGCAGGACCAGTACATGCTTTACTGTTTGTGGTTTATGATCCTTGAGGAGTTTCTCCTTCAGTTTATCTACTTCCAGCGGGGTAATTGTTTTTGGCTCCCGTCCTCCAAAAATCGGATGCAAGTGGTTTTTGTATCTGTTATCGTCAGTCTCCTCCCCCTTCATTTCCTTGCTGGATTTATATTCGTTCCAGAGCCGTTCGATTGTCCATATGCATGATTGGGTCCTCGCAGCCTCACGCCGTTCCCGGTTCGGCAGTGAATCTCCCTCAATTCTCATCGCACGGATTTTGGATGCCTTGGAAGGGGTCATGTTGTCCCGATACTGGCGTCCGACCTTTTCTTCGACAAGTTTCCCGCTTTTTCGGTAGCGGATGTAGTATATTCGTTCCGATTTACCGGAAGGCGAATTGGAGACTATATAGAATACTCCGGGGTACCCGGTCTTGGTCCTTTCAAGCGTGGACATACTGTCGTCCTTCCTTCGTTAAGCAAGTTGCATTCCCCACACTATTCCCCACATATTTCTAAAATAACTGGGTATATAGTAGTATGTCAAGAAAATTGTAATCTCTGTAACTGATTGATATTAAAAGAGCTAAGAACATTCAAGAAAATAGGGGTAAATAAAATAGTACGGCCTTTTAAGCCGAGGGTCGAAGGTTCAAATCCTTCCGGGCTCACCACTTATAAAGACTTGAAAAAAAGGACTTGGGATAGTTTCCCGGGTCCTTTTCTTTTTTATGCGTCTATCATGACGCGCCCGTGCGAAAGCGCGGATGATCCGCCCGCAACCGGCAGCCGTCACAGTTGTCTTCTCCCCTCTTCCCCAGATGCATCGCTCCCCCGTATCCCCGTGCTTCATCCCGCTCTTGCCCCCTCTCAAACACATCCTTTTGACCGTGTTTCCCCGGAGTGATCAAAACGCGTAAAAAAAGAACAATCCCGCTCTTGCATATCGTACATCAAAGTAATATTATGTAACAATACAACTATGCTCCTTTCGCAATTCGTTCATCGCCGGAGTTTTTCTCATGAAAATCCGACCCATGTCCTGGCTGACGCTTTGCGGCGCGCTCTTCCTCACCGTGATTCGGACAGGGCATGCCGAACCGGGAGACATCACGCGCGCGCCATCCGTGGAAAAGCGCGCCGCCCCGCTCATCACCGGGGTCGCCTACCATGTCGATTCCGAAGGGGGAAACGACGACGCCGACGGACGTTCCGAGAAAAGCGCATGGAAGACCCTCGCACGGGTCAACCGGGCCGCGCTCAGCCCGGGAGACGCCGTTCTCTTACGGTGCGGATCGATGTGGCGGGAGCAGCTCACTCTTTCTTCCGGCGGCTTGCCGGGCCGTCCCATAACCTATGGGGCGTATGGGGAGGGCGACCGCCCGGTAGTCAACGGTTCGGATCTGATCGAAAGCTGGGCTCCCCTGGGGGAAAACATATGGACCGCCACGGTCAATTTGCCGCCGGAAGTGGTGTATTTCCGGGGGGAGCGGGGAATGCGCCGTCCATCCATCGCCGAGGTGAACGCGGAAAACCGGTGGTGCTGGATTTCTAACGCGCTGTACGTGTATTCGGTCGAACCACCCTCCGGTGTCGAGATTCCGGGCCGTTCGTATTGCATTATGAGCGGGTGGAAGCACGATGTGAACTGGATCGTGCTCCGGGATTTGGAATGCCGTCAGCCGGATCGCTACGGCATATTCAACAATTATGGCGGGGATGACTGGCTCATCGAGAACGTGGTGGTGCACCACATCGGCGGGGTGGAGTATGACCGGGCGGGGATCATGGTCCAGGGCAACCGCACCATCGTCCGCAACAGCACCGTCTATCAGTCCGCCGCAAACGGCATCGACGTTTACAGCAACAGTTCGGGAAATCTCTGTTCCGGAGCGGTGGTCGAGCAGAACATCCTGTATGACTGCGTACACTCCCACATCGACATCCAGGGCGCGGTGGATGCGGTCGTGCGCCGCAACACGATCACCATGCGCGAGATTTCCACCCAGTCCATGGGCATATTCTGCGGAGATACCGGGGACAATGTCATTACCCTTCATCCGGAAATCTCCTCAAATCTCGTCTACAATCTCACCGGAAACGGCATCCAACTGGACGGCAATACACGGGACGCCGACGTATTCCAGAATACCATTTCCACCTGTTCCGTCTATTCCTTCTATGTCAACAACGGGTCGAATCCGGCGGCGTTGCGGAACAACATCGTATATGCGATGGGACCCGGGCGTATATTCCGGTTGGTGAACGCCGAGGGAAAGGCCATCACCCACAACTGCCTGTTCTTGTCCGGGAAGCCGTGGGCGCAGGATACGATTGTCAATGTCGCGGTAAACGCAAACGGGGATTCCTGCGACAGCCGGTTCAATTTCCGCCTTGATCCCGAGTTCGTCGATATTGTAGCCGGGGATTACCGGGTGGGAATCACCAGCCCCTGCATCGGCTCCGGGTATGACCTCGGAACGGAAGCGACCGATCATGACGGCTTTCCCCGGGGCGCTCCTCCGGATGTCGGAGCGTTCGAGAACACCCTGATACGGCCTCTTCACAAGCCCAGGATCGTGACCGGCAGCCTGCCGAACGCGGCCAGCGAGGAGCAATATGCCTCCACGCTGCAAGTGGTCGACGCGGACCCCGGCGACAATTTTGTCTTCAGCATTCTCCAGGGTCCCGGCTGGCTGGAAATCGATTCCTCCGGAATCATCACCGGCATTCCCTCGAAAAGCGATATCGGATCGGAGTTCCCGGTGGTGATCAGGGTTGTGGATTCCCACGGGCTTTCCGATTCATTCTCCACGATCATCACCGTGTTCCGCCGTAACCGCCCCCCGTCCTTTACCACCCACGAGCTTCCCCGTGCGGTGGCGGGCAAGGCATACAATGCGCGGGTTCAGGCGTCGGACCCCGATACCGGTGACTCGATGCGCTTCCGTAAACGCATCGGCCCGGCCTGGATGAGCGTCGACGGAGAAGGCGCGCTGACCGGCTCTCCCGGCCTGAACGACGGCGGGCGCGATACCCCGGTCTCGCTGATCGTGGAGGACGCCGGAGGCCTGTCTGACACGCTGAGCGTCGCCTTGCGGGTGCTCGCTCCCCCGCGGGTGCAGCTTCTTTCCCCCAAAGGCGGAGAAACCTGGGATACGGGAACCGTGCAGGTTCTGCGCTGGAAAACGACAAGCGTGGATAGCATACGGATCGAACTGTCCATGGATTCCGGGAAAAATTGGCGCTCCCTCGCCGATCATGTCGCCGCGTCGGACAGTTCGCTGACCTGGACCGTCCCGGACAGCGTTTCCAATCACTGTCTGGTGCGGATAACCGCGCTGGAATATCCGGAACTGACCGACTGGAGCGACGCGCCGTTCTCCATTTCCCCGCCGCGCCAAACGGATTTTTTCATCGACTCCGACTTGGTGAACCCGGGTTATCAGGGAGTGGATCGGGTGATCGGCCTGCGGGAGGAGAACCTTGCCGGATTCGCCCTGTATGCGCAGGACTGGAAGGAAGGGAAAGCGGCGGTGATCAGGATGGAATGGGACAGCGCCCGGGCGAAATTTTACAGCCCCGGTTCCGGCCCCCATATCACCGGCGAGCGGCTCGAGGTCAACGGACGGACGATCACTCCCGACCCGGAATGGAACATCCTCGGGGACCAGACGCTTTATACGATCAACGGCATTACCCCGGGCGGAGTGACCGTCACCCTCACCCGTCCGGCAAAAACGCCCGCGCCTCTTGAGGAGGGTCTCATATTTCTCGCGCTCTTCAAGATACTCCCGCCGTTCGGGACGGCGAACAATTTCGATGTCCGGGTTTCCGTCGATTTTGTCGATAACAACGGGGGGGAATTCGCGTTGGGGATGCGCTGGTTCACCGTTATCGCCATGCTGCAGCCGCCCACGGATATCTGGGTCACCCCGATCGTCAATTCACCGGGGCGTCACCGGGTCACCTGGAAGCAGTCGCCCTCGGAGAAGGAGGGCGCGGTGAAATGCTACCGGATATTCCGGTCCCGCAGCCCGGAATTCAACCAGCCGGCTTTACGCTCACAGTTCACCTCGCTGGACGCCCTGTTTGCCTGGGAAATGTTCCACACCGTCCTCCTGGACTCCGTATCCGCCGGGGTGACCGAATACAACGATCCGGTACCCACGAACGGCGGGCCATACTACTGCTGGATCCAGACAGCAGGAAACGGCGCGGAGAGCGACCCGGCGATCTCGGATATCGTGGTCGCTGTCGAGGAACCCCCGACGGGACCGGTCCTGGGCAACGCCCGCCCGAATCCTTTCAATCCGAGAGTCTCCATCGAATTCGTTCTTCCGGAGGACGGTCCGGTGTCGCTTGTGGTATGCAATGCGCTGGGGATGAAAGTGGCGGTGCTGGCCGAGGGCCGATGGAAGGCCGGACGGTATTCGGTCGCATGGGACGCCGGGGACAGGCCGAGCGGAGTCTATTTCTACACTCTCCGGGCCGGCGCGTTCCGGGAGACAAAGAAGATGCTGCTGATACGGTGAACGCTGATGCCGAAATCGTATGAGGCCGGGTTTGGCTCAGGAAAGGGTAACTTATTGTCTGAACGCCTGTTCTGGTGCTTTTTCAACTGGATAGTGTTGGATTCCGACTGCCGGAAGCCCCCTTCCGGCCCTCGCTTTGGCTCGTGCCACCTTCCC
>CAYRTQ010000331.1:0-5276 GCA_964426865.1 uncultured bacterium | reverse complement strand
GTTTCCGCATCCGCACCCGCCGCAACTTTGACAGCCTCCCCCGTGGATATCAACCGCGCCACCGCCGACGAACTGGACCAACTGCCCATGATCGGGCCGGCCAAAGCGAAAGCGGTCATACGGTACCGGGTGGAACACGGCCCTTTCGCCAAACCCGCCGACATCATGAACGTGAAAGGCATCGGTCCGGGCATCTACGCCCGGATCGAGAAGCTCATCACCGTGGAGGACAAGTCGGCGGAATGACCCAAGGGGCGCGAAAGCCGCCCCTCCAGTCTTCATATACCGGCCATCCCATAATTCCACGAATCCCGGGTTCAGAATTTTCCCCCTCTGCTCCTCTGCCCCTTTGCCCCTTCCCTTCCGGGAACCGGACCCGCCTTCACCCGTCCTATGGGAAATGCGTTCCGGAAAGGGAAAACGCCCGGTATACCCGGCGCAAATAAAAAAACTTTCCCCCTTTTGGGATATCGCATATATTATACATCGGAAATATTTCCCTTTCTTCATCTTACAGGAGATGGCAGGTGTCACGGGGAATCGGAGTCAGATACAGCGGCAGAGGGCTTCGCGCACTCATGGTCGAGCGGACGGGAATCGGCGTTTCCGTGGTCGATGTGGCGGCCGGACCGTGGGATGGCGATGTCCGGTCCTTTCTTGCGGATCGCGGGTTCGATACCGCGGGTTCGGGGATTGCGGTCGGGCTCGTTCCCGGAGATTTCCTCTCCGCTTCCATGATACGCGGCGGGGGCATGGATGATCGCGAGGTCGAGGAGCAGCTCCGGTGGGAATTGGAGCGCAAGATGCTCTCCCCGCGGGATCGTCACTCCATCAATTTCGCGCTGGTGAACGACGCCGGATTCATCTTTTCCGGACGCAAGGAGCAGATCGGGGAGTTCCTCCGCCCAGACGGCAAACCCTGTATCGTGGACGTGGAGCCCATCGCGCTCTACAACGGCTGCGAGGGCGCGGGAGAGGTCGGGGACGGCTTGGGGGTTCTCGCTTCGGTCGAGGCGGATGGTATTTCCTGCGTTCTGGTGGAAAACGGCCTTCCGCGCGCCATCGACTCCTTTTCCCTGGTGGTGGAGGACGGCATCGGGACGCTTCCGGACCTGGCGTCCGCCCGGGGGGAATGGCGGGGCCACGGCCTGACGGAGCGTTTCGCCGGCCAGATCGCCGACTCCCTGCCGCGTCTTCTCCCCCGGGGAGGAAAGGACCCCGCCGTGAGTCCCGGGTGGCTCGTGCTGGCCGGGAGCGGCGCATGCATCGGGGAATTGGCCGGTCTGGCCGAAGAGACGACGGGAATTCCAGCGGCCATTGCGGATCCGTTCGCTTCATTGAGGGTTGACATGGCCGTGGAAAGCTCGGACCTGACCGAAATGGGCGCGGCGTTCACCACCTGTTTCGGGCTTGCCCTTCGGGCCATGGAGGAATAGCGGTGCTGAAAATAAATCTTTCCCGGAACCGGCGGGAACCGGTCGACGAGAGTGCTCCCGCAGTAAATTCCGCTTCGGGACCGGATCAGGAGACCGTATTTCCCGCTCCCGAAGCGAAGCCGGTCCCAGACACCCTCTTTTTGACCGCGCCCGAGCCGGAAGCGCAGTCCGAAGACTCCGCCGCGCCCGTCCGGGAGGCCGAGGGACCGGAACAGAACCGTCAATGGAAGGACCCCCGGGAAAAGGTTCCGCTCTCCACCCGGGAGACCGAAATCCCGGAGGAAATCCGCGCCGCCATGCAGAACGCCGGGCCCACGCCCGGAACGCGTGAGGAATCGCCCTCCGTCGGGAAAGGCCGGATACGGGTCATGGCGCTCGCCGCGGCGCTGGTGCTGATTGCCGGATATTTCGCCTGGTCCCAGCGTGATTTCATCGCCGGGTTCATCCCGGTGAAACCGACAGTGAAAACCGCCGCCCGCGACACCGTGAATCCGACGCCGAAACCCGCGCCCGGAGCTACATCGGCCCTGCCCGCGAAAGCGGCGGCCCCCGATTCAATCACCGTGCCCGCGCACGCCGCGCCTTTGGCCGCAAAGGCCCCGAATGCGGCTGCCGGGAACGACCCGGTTCTTGCCGCGCTCACCGGCATCAGTACGGCGACTCCCCCGAGAGTATGGCTGACTTCCGCCTCGGCCCGTTCCGACGGCGGGTATGATCTGAAAGGCATGTCCTTCTCGCACGAGGCCATGCAGGCGTATGCCGCCGCCCTGGAGCGGCGGGGAACGATCACCGCCCGTGAAATTCCCGCGGAGGCGAAAGCTCCGGATACGGTGTACACATTCCATCTCTCGGGCAAGCTGAACGACCTCCGGGTCCCGGAAATTCTGGACGCGCTCCCCGCGAACCGCCTGTACGCCCTCGGGGATTCGCTCCGCGCCATGCGCAAGGACGTGGATATCGTGGTGGTGCGGCTCCCGAAAACGGGGAAGGCGTACGCGGAAAGCGAACTGCCGTTCGAACTGGAAGGCCCCTACTCCGGGCTGCAAAGAACTCTCGATGGTTTCCTGCTCAATCGCGGAGTCGTCATCGACCGTATTTCCATCCATCCCGCCGCCTCCGGGAAACAGTTCAACCGGGTGCGGGCGTCATTTTCTCTTCGCAGGGTTTCCTCCATCTGACACCATGAAAATAATTTCCGGATCATTGCGGGGCAGAAACCTGAAAGCTCCCGCGGGACTCACCACCCGGCCCGTGCTCTCCAGCGTGCGCGAGGCCCTGTTCAACGTCCTCGGCGGCATGGAAGGCGCGCGCGTTCTCGATCTTTTCGCCGGAACGGGGGCCATCGGCATCGAATCCCTCTCCCGGGGAGCGGAATCCGCGGTATTCGTGGATTCGGGCGCGGAACAGTGCGCGGTCATCCGGGGCAACCTGGCCTCGCTCGGCGTCACCGGCGAGGTCATCCGCTCCGATGTGCCCCACGCGCTGGAATGGTTTGTAAAGAAGGGGCGGACCTTCGATTTCATTTTCGCCGATCCGCCTTACGAACAGGGGCTTTCCCAGACCGCGCTGGAATACGTCTGCCGCCACCCGCTCCTCTCTCCCCTCGGCGTCATGGCGGTGACCGTCCGCAAAACCGAGGACCTTCCCGAGCATACCGGCGACTGCGAGCGGATATTTGACCGCCGGTACGGCGATACCCGTCTGGCGATATACGGGAAAAGGCAGAGGTCGGAATAAAAGCAAAAAAAGACGGAAAATGAAAGAAGCCTGAAGAAAAGTCTCTCGGAATAGAGTATTTTATGATGAAACGCCGGATGGCTCCAATGCGGGTATTCGTTCGAACCGGAAAGCATGCGTTCGAAGCGGGTCCGGCGGTCGGCTGCCGATGCTCATCCCAGTCTTTCACTCCGGCTTCTGTCTTCTGGATTCTTTTCAAGGAGGTTCCGTGAAAGTCGCACTGTATCCGGGGACTTTCGATCCCATCACCAACGGGCACCGGGATGTCATCACCCGCGCCTTGAGGATTTTCCACCGTCTGGTGGTGGCGATCGCGGAAAGCCCCGCGAAGAAACCCCTGTTTTCACTCGAAGAGCGGGTTGAAATGGTGAAATCCGTGGTGAACGATATGGACGAGCGTGACCGGGTGGAAGTCATCGGTTTTCAGGGCCTGACCGTGGAACTGGCCCGCACCTCAGGAGCGACCGCGCTCATCCGCGGACTGCGCGCGGTTTCCGACTTCGAGTACGAACTGATGATCGCCTTCACCAACCGCAAGCTCGCCCAGGATATCGAGAGCGTTTTCCTCATGCCCTCGGTGGAATACATCTACCTGAGTTCCTCGATGGTGAAGGAAGTCGCCAAACACGGTGGAAATATCAACAACTTCGTTACGGATATGGTGCGGGAAAAACTGATGGAGAAATACCCCTCCTCCCGGCCGTGAGAACGGTCATATGCGCCGGGGGCGCGTCATTTGTTCTCTCCGAGAACGTCAGGTGCGCCGGGGGCGCGTCATTGGGAGTTCCGGACTCCGTAACGCTTCATCTTCCCTTCGGGGTGCAAAGGCTTTGAACCATACATGGTGAACCGTACCGTAATTCGTGAACTGGAACAGGCGGCCGGACGGGCCAATGTGACCGTGGACGCCACCGAGCGCTTCGCCTACTCCTACGACAGCCAGCCCGAGAAAGGGCTTTCCGATGTGGTGGTGCATGCGGTCACCGCCCCGGTGATCGCCGCGGTGGTGAAAATCGCCGCCCGCAACGGCATCCCCCTGGTGGCGCGGGGAGCGGGGAGCGGCATGACCGGCGGTTCGGTGCCCGAGTCCGGCGGCATCCTTCTCAACCTGGAACGCATGAACCGTATCCTTCGCATCGATGTGGAGGACCGCATCGGCTATCTCCAGCCCGGAGTGGTCACCGCCGATTTCCAGAGAGCCGCGGCGGCCAGTGGCCTCTTCTATCCGCCCGAACCGGCATCGGCCCAGTTCTCGTCGGTGGGCGGCAACGTGGCGGAATCGGCCGGCGGGCTCACCTGTGTCAAATACGGCCTCACCAAGCAGTTCGTGGCCGGTCTGGAGTTCGTGACCGCCGAGGGGGAAATCGTCCGCACCGGCGTCTATACCGACCGTAACGCTCCCTTCGATGTGGGCGCGCTCCTGGTGGGGTCCGAGGGTACGCTCGGCATCATCACCGAGGTGGCGTTCCGTCTCATTCCGCTGCCGACCGGCAAACGCACCTACCTCGCCCTCTTCCGGACCCTCGTGGATGCGGCGCGGGCGTCCAACGCCGTGCTCTCCTCCGGCGCGGAACCGGTGGTCCTCGAATTCATGGACCGGAGCTGCATCGATACGGTGCGCGATTACGCCGGGGTGGAAATCCCGGAAAACACCGGCGCTCTCCTGCTCATTGAACTGGACGGCGACGACACCTATCTCGCCGCGGCGGACCGCAAGCTGACCGAAACCCTGGAAAAGCTTGATCCCCTCCAGCTCAAAAGCGCCCGCGATACCGCCGAGCGCGAGGCGCTCTGGAAACTCCGCAAGGCCATTTCCCCCGCCATCGCCCGCATCGCGCCGCTCAAGTTCAACGAGGACATCTGCGTGCCGCTCTCCCAGATCCCGGTCATCTGCTCGTTCATCGAGGAACTGGGGCGACGGCGCGAGGTGCGGGTGGTATCCTTCGGGCATTCCGGCGACGGCAACCTGCATATCAATTTCATGACCAGTTGGAAACGCCCGGAGGAAGTGAAACGGGTGAAACTGGCGGTGGAGGAGCTTTTCCGGGAGGCGGTACGGCTGGGCGGCACCCTTTCCGGCGAGCACGGCATCGGCATGATGAA
>CAYRTQ010000330.1:0-5279 GCA_964426865.1 uncultured bacterium | reverse complement strand
GTTCTGTTTCCCCGCCATCGCGCCGCCTCCTCGGATATCCGCACCGGATATGTGGACGGCCGTCCCGTCCGGCGTTTGGTCATCACGCTCCGCGGGCCGGGATGCGGGTGGGTGACCCGGGGGGGCGGTTGCGCCATGTGCGGCCATCATGCCGGGACCACCCGGGGCGTGGTCCCCACTACGGACGAATACCTCGAACAGTTCCGTTCAGAGGCAGCCGGATATGATCTCCGAAAGATCGATGTTCTCTCGCTCTACAACTCCGGATCGATGCTCAATCCGGATGAGGTTCCCCCCGAGGCGCTTGACCGTATCCTGGCCGATATCCGAGCCATTCCTTCCATCCGTAAGGTGGTGCTGGAAACCCGTGCGGAATATGCAACAAGCGAGCGTCTTCACCGTCTGCGTGAAATCCTCGGAGCGGAAAAAATAATCTCCATCGCCATGGGACTGGAAACATCCGACGACCAGCGGCGCGCGCTCTGTCTCAACAAAGGCTGCACCCTTTCCGAAATCCGCCGGGCGGTATCCGACGCGCACGGTCTGGTCCGGGTTCAGCTCTATACCATCCTCGGCATTCCGTTTCTCACCGAGGCCGAGGCAGTGGAGGACACGGTCCGCACCATCCGGTGCGCCCGCGATATGGGAGCGGATGAAATCCATATCGAGCCCCTGACCATCCAGAAGCACACCTTCATCGAGCGCCTGTACCGCGCCGGAGTCTACCGGCTGCCCTCCCTGTATTCCATTTACTCCGTTCTGCGGGAAGTGATTCCCGAAACCCGGCCCTATGTCAGCCCATTCCTCCATATGCCGCTTCCGGAGGTCATTCCCCACGGCTGCCCTTCCTGTACGACGCCGCTCATCAACGGCCTTCTCAAGCGATACAATATTCACCGCGACCGTGAATCGCTGGAATACGCCTTCTGCGAATGCCAGGAATCCTGGCATGAACGGCTGGAGGAACGGGATGCGCGTCCCCTGGAGGAACGGGTGGGGCAGGCGCTGGAAATCCTCGCCGCGGGGGGGAAAGAATGAAAATCCGGCGCTTTTTCATGGAGGACTGGCTCGCCGCCTACAAGGACGACTGCTCCTGCAACCTGGGTGAGAGCGGAATGCCGGATCTCGCCGTGGGCGAACTTCTGGCGCGGTGCGGACTCGGCATGGACGCCCTCGCGGATATCGTGCTCAAGGACCACGACACCCGGGGCACCGAACGGCTCCGACGGGCCATTCTGGGAACATATACCGATCCCGCCCGGTTCGAACACCTGACAGTCACCACCGGAACCAGCGAGGCCCTGTTCATCCTCTTCAACCTGCTACACGAGAACCGCACCTCGGCGGTGGTTCCGCGGCCCGCCTTCCAGGCGCTCTATGAGATTCCCCGCGCCCTCGGTCTCGACCTGCGGTTTTATTCCGTGCGCGCCGGGAACGGATTCATTCCCGACCCCGATGAAATCCGCGGCCTCATCGACGATTCCACCGGGTCGGTGGTCATCAACACCCCGCACAATCCCTCCGGTGTCTTTTTCCCGGAGGACGCCGCGCGTGCGGTGATCGAGAAAGCGGCCTTCCACGGCGCCACGGTCATTGCCGACGAACATTACCGTTTCCTTCCCCTGGAGGGGGAGAGTCCCCGCCGCTCTCTGGCGGATCCGGAGGGAAACGTGGTCGCCACCGGCTCGGTCACCAAATGTTTCGGCGCCATCGGCCTCCGCATGGGCTGGATTGTCGCGCCCGACGCGCTCATCGGACGGATACGCGATTTCCGGGACTATGTCACCCACACGCTTTCGCCGGTGAGTGATTTCCTTGCCGGCGCGGCGCTCGAACACGCACCGGCCTTCATCGGGCCGAACCGGACGGTGATACGGGAGAACGCCGCGCTTCTGCGGGAATTCGCGAATGACACCCCGGGAATTTTCCTCGTTCCCCCGGAAGGCGGAGTGGTGGCCTTTCCTTCCTACGACCGTGACATTCCTTCCGAGGAATTCTCCCGCGGACTCATCGAACGGTTCGGGATTTTCGTCCTTCCGGGAAGTTCCTTCGAGATGGAGAACCATTTCCGGATCAACCTGGGACAGCCAACGGCTCTCTTCCGCCCGTCGCTGGCCCGGATACGGGAGTACTGCCTTTCATTGGGGGGCCGAGGGTGAGAATCGGATTCACGTACAATATCAAGGATCCCTCCACGAAAGGCACCGATCTCCACGCCGAGTACGAATCCCCGGAGACCATCACCGCCATTGCGGATGCGCTCTCGGTGTACGGTCAGGTCTCCATGCTCCCCTGCGATTCCGATCTCCCGCGGACCCTGACCACGGCCCGTCCCGATGTGGTATTCAACATCGCGGAAGGGTGGGGAAGCCGGGACCGCGAATCCTTCGTTCCTGTCTTGTGCAGCATGCTCGGCATCCCGCACACCGGCTCGGAGGCGGTGACACTGGGAATCACCATGGACAAGGCGCTCACCAAGCGGGTGCTCCGTGACGCCGGTATCCGCACCGCGGATTTCCTGCTCTGCCAGACCATTCCCACAGCGCCGCCCGGATTCGGATTCCCGGCGTTCGTGAAACCCAACTGTGACGGAACCAGTCGCGGAATCTGCCGGGAATCCCTGGTGCACGATGCCGATTCCCTCCGGGCGCGGGTGGATGTGATTCTCCGCGAATATGGCCAGCCCGCCCTGGTCGAGCCCTACCTGGACGGCCGTGATTTCTGCGTGGGGCTTCTCGGCGGCAACTCTCCCCGTGTTCTGTCCACCTGCGAGGTCATTCTCGGCCACGAGGGAGGCATTCCCTTCTTCAGTTTCGAATACAAGCGCCGTGACACCGATATACTTGATTTTTCTCCGAACCTCCCCCCGGAATCCATCCACGACATGGAGGAAATGGCGCTCTCCGCCTGGGAGGCGCTCGGCTGCCGCGATTATACCCGTATCGATTTCCGCACCAATCGCGAGGGCGTTCCCTTCCTGGTGGAGGTGAACGCGCTTCCCGGACTCTCTCCCGTTTCCGGTATATTCACCCGTCAGGCGGAAGCAAGCGGAATCTCCTTCCCGGAGCTCATCCGCGCCATCCTCGACCGTATACTGTCCGCCCGGTGAAAACCTTTTACCCCGCTTTGCATTTACTCCGGCGAGAACTCACGGATAACGGACACAAGGGACAGTTGTCCCCGACGGATGGGGTAAAGGAATTGAAAATACCATTTCACGATTCCTCGGCGTCAAATTCCCGTATAGCGTGATTGCGCGGAAATCGTACATATCATATACTAATATTGTAAGACAGCAGGCCGCGCGAATAACGGCGCCATATATGTCTATCCGCTTGACGAAAGAGCGTCCGCTTCCAAGGCGCTCCGGAGTCGGACTGCTGTCTGCATACCTCCCACCTTCCGCCGTAATGTGTTTCTCCACACACTCCCCGGCGGTAACATAGAGACCATATCCTGACATGCCCAAAAGTTTTCCCCACTGGCGAGCTCAGGATGGTCCGGATAAAAGGCCCGGCACCTCCCCCCCGGGCCTTTTTTCATGGATCGAGGTATCGGCGGCCTCGGCTCCGTACGGCCGGCGACCGGAATCGTCGATCCCGGGCAGGAGGGGAGCATCAATTCCACCGGCCAATTCCGTCATACCAATTTCCCCCTGTTTACGCCTCTACGCCTGCGCCCCGCTCTTTCTCTTTTTTCCTTTTACGTCAAACCCGCCTCGAACGTCCGTTGTCCCGCGCCAAAAATGCAAAACCCCTTCGCCCGATACCGGGCCGAAAGGGGTTCCACACATGTCAAGACCTTGCCCTACAGTGAATTCCTCAACTCTCCCCGGTCCCGAAAATCGATTCCCGCATTTCCTCCAGTTTCAGGGAGGATTCCATCCATTGCTCATTCAGCGCGGAGTTGCGGGTTTTCAGCGATTCATAGTCGTTCAGGGTACGGTTGAAAATGGCGCGGTCGGAGAAAGCGGCCGGATTTTCCAGCAGCCGCTCGATTTCCTTCAACTGGAAATCGTTCATCTCCATTTCCTTTTCGATGTCCCGGATACGATTCTGGAGCGGCTTGCTTTCACGGTAAAACCGGTTGCGGAGTTCGCCTTCCTGACGTTTGCGCTCCCGATCCTGAACACGCGGAGCAGCGCCCGCGCCATCCCCGTTTTCCGGAGATACCGGTGACGCCGGAGTTACGGGAGCGGCAACGGCGGCAGTCGCGGAGTTCTTGCGATACAGATAATCCGTGTAATTTCCGTGATAGAGGTTGACTTCCCCGTCCTGAACCTCCACAATTTTGGTCGCCACCCGATCGATGAGATCGCGGTCGTGGGTAACCAGCAGCAGGGTGCCGTCATAGGTGGAAAGAGCGTTCGCGAGCACATCGCGCGAGGGAATGTCCAGATGGTTGGTCGGCTCATCCATGAGGATGAGATTCGCGGGACGGATCAGAAGCTTTGCAAGCGCCAGACGGGCTTTCTCGCCTCCCGAAAGCACCGCGACTTTTTTCTTGACCTCATCGCCCCGGAAGAGGAACGCCCCCAGCATGGTGCGGAGTTTCTCCTCGGACTCGTCCACCGCCACGCGCCGCATTTCGTCCAGGACGGAATTATGGGCGAGCAGTTGTTCCGACTGATGCTGGGCGTAGTAGGCCGGCGCGACGTTGTATCCAAGGATGCGCTGGCCGGAATCCGGGGTGAGAATACCCGCCATGAGTTTGAGCAGCGTAGTCTTTCCTGCGCCGTTGGGGCCGACCAGAGCCACCCGGTCTCCGCGCGCCAGGGTAACATGCGCGTCACGATAGAGGGGAGTGCTGTTGTCGTAAGAGAAGGAGACGTGCTCTAGCGCGACCACATTCTTCCCGCTCCGCGGCGATTCCGGAATGCGGAAATGAACGGTGGGGGCCTTGTGCACCGCGGTGACCAGTTCCATCTTTTCCAGACGCTTGATTCGGCTCTGGACCTGGGTCGATTTGGTGTTTTTCGCCCGGAACCGCTCGATAAACCGGGTTTCGCTCTGGATAAAGCGCTCCTGGTTCTTGATGGTGTTGCTGATGATCGCCTCTTCCTTTTCACGGGCGATGCGATAGGCATCATAGTTGCCGCGATACAACCGTACGCCGTCAGGCTCGAACCCGAGCACCCGGGTGGCCATGCGGTTGATGAACGTACGGTCGTGGCTGATGAGGATGACCGCTCCGGTATACTCCTGGAGATACTTTTCAAACCAGATGATGGCTTCCAGGTCCAGATGGTTAGTCGGCTCATCCAGCAACAGGACTTCCGG
>CAYRTQ010000329.1:0-5301 GCA_964426865.1 uncultured bacterium | reverse complement strand
CTTCTCCCCTCGCCCGCGCGTCTTCTTGCGTGGGAGAGGGGCAGGGGTGAGGGAATCGGCGCCCATGAACCGCATACGTTCGAATGTCTCCCGAACGAGTCGTTCCCAACTATATTTTCCGGGCGAGCCGGGAGAGAAGGTCATGATCTTTTCTCGCCGGGGCAATGAAACGGATGGGCCCGCGTGATTCCGTGTCACGGTCTGACCAGGTTTTTCAGGGCGGAAAGATCACCGCTGGCGAAAACGGGGATGCCCTCGCGTATCCTTTCGATATCCCAGTCCCACCATGCGGATTCCTGCAAAAGCTCGATCACCTCGTCCGGAAACCGCTTCCTGATGACGCGCGCGGGTGATCCGCCGACGATGGAGTATGGCGGCACATCCTTGTTCACCAGAGACCGCGCGCCCACAATCGCTCCATTGCCGATGCGGACCCCGGCCAGGACGATGGATTCAAACCCGATCCATACATCGTTTTCGAGAATTATATCACCCTTGTTGTCCCAGGCTTCGGTTACTTTCTGATCGGTATTCCATGCTTCCGTGAAAATGGGAAACGGGTATGTGGAGAACGATGAGAGCGTGTGGTTCGCACCGTTGAAAATGAACTTTGCGCCGCACGCTATCGAACAGAATTTCCCTATGGTCAGCCTGTCGCCGTTTATGGGATAGTGATACAGGACGTTTTTTCGTTCGAACGCGGTCGGATCGTCGAAATCGTGATAGATCGTGTAGTCGCCGACCACGATGTTCGGTTTTGTCACGACGTTCCGGAGATAGCAGGTGTTGGTGTCACCCGTTCTCGGGTAGATCTTATGCGGGTCCGGACTCATTTCATCCGGGGATATCTGCCTTGTCACGATATATGCCTTTCGTCATTTCGAGATTCAGATATATACACAGTCATGGAGTTCTTTGCTGTTCCTCCTCGGGGAAAGCGATTGTGACCGCGACCGCTGTTTTCCGGGGACCGGGCGGACACGGCGGCCCGCCCGGCGAGCGACAGTCAAAACTATACCGGATACCGGCCGTAGGTTTCGCACAGCGGAGCCATTGTTTCGAGACGCTCCGGCTCCACCCGCGGCGCGACACTGCACGCCGTGGAGAGGATGTATGCGCCGCCCGGTTTTCCCCAGGCGATGCGCTGTATGATATCTTCCTCCGCCTGTTTCGCGTTTCCCAGGAGGAGCGTGTTCACCGAATCGATGTTTCCCTTGATGAATACCCGCGTGCCGAGAAACTCCTTGGCGCGGTCCAGTTCCACCGTGCCCAGCGGCGGCGGATCGAGCGTGTCGATGCCATCGAGGCCGGTGGCTTCCATGAGGTCCAGCCGATCCCCGATGGCGCCGCAGGTGTGGGTGTAGCAGGGGATATCCGGGAATGCCGACTTGATTCCCTCCCAGCAGGCCCGCTCGAACGGCAGCACGAATTCGCCGTACATTCCCCGCGAGATGAATCCGCCGCCCGCGAAGGCCGAACTCATGAGCACGGCGTCCGCGCCCCTTCGCGCCAGTTCGCGGCCATACCAGACACATCCTTCCACGTACCGCCCCAGGATGGCCCGGCACTTTTCCGGGTGGGTGAGCAGCGCCATGAGCGCGTTCTCATACCCGAGCAGTTCCATGAGCTGGGTGAACGGGCTGAACACCTCGCCATGCACGCTCACCGCGCCGCCGGTCGCCTCCCGCACCAGTTCCAGCGTGCGGAACTCATGCTCCGGGAACCAGTCTCCGGGGTCGTCCGGGTTCCGTTCCCCCCGCTCGATGTCATAAAAGAAGTAAGGGTATTTCAGACCGCCGCAGGTGTGCGGGGTCTCGTAGAGGAGACGGCCCGGATCGACCTCCTCGATGGAGAGGCGCACCCGGTTGTCCGGGAGGAACTTTCCGGTGCGGGGATCGCGACGGTACTGCACCGCGAAATCGTCTCTCGGGCAGATTGTGTAGGAGCCGTCCTTCCAGTACACCACCTCGGCGTCCGGGCGCTCTTCGATGCGCTCCATCTCGCGAGTCCAGTCCGCGGGATGCCCCGGCAGGTTGATGAGGATGCCGTCGAAACGATACCGTCGCTGCAACTGCACCGCCGCCTCGGCGAATCCCTCGGAACTGAACCACAGACGGGCGGGAGATACGGTGGTGTTCAGGAGATAGTGTCCCAGCGAGAGCTGGCACATGACCGGAACCCGGTCGGGGACTCCCTTGCGCATGGCGATCGCCATGCGTTCCCGGGAGGTGAGCGACGGATGATTGGAATGTATCATGGGCGGCTCGAAGCGTTCTTTCCTTGTTTATCCCGTGGGACGAGGGGGCCCGGCAGCGCGGCGGGGCCGATGCCGGGAAGCGGCCCCGCGCGTTGTTCGCATAATGGTATAACTGCAAACCGGGCAATGTCGATGACGTGCATTAGTATGAAGCCTGCGGAGTCGGCGCGCAAGGGGATTTTACCCGCTCCTGCGCGCGGGATGCCACTGGGGGGGGAAAAAAGTCTTCCTTTTCGAATCATTTTGGTGTATCCTATATACTTGAAAAAAAACAGCCGGAAACGCAACTCGTTCTGCAAGGGATACCGGTATGCCAGAAGAGAAAATACCTTCAAGCGTGAAAATCACCCGGGTCGGCGTGGTCGGCACGGGGCCGTTTTCTTTCTACAGCACCTTCCCGTTTGTCATCAACAACACCTTCCGTGAGTTCAACAACATGGTCATGCGGGTCACCCATATCTGGGGTGACGACTATCGCAAGAACTACAAGGGATCTCCCGAGTGGGTGCAGAAGATGATGGATTTCTGGAACGCCGACGGCGATGACCCGAAGGACGCCCCCCCGAAAACGAATACCTCGGGATGGCGGCCCAATTGCCGTTCCCCCAAAGGGGTGGCCAAGTATTGTGGCATTCCCAATGTCTGCAAGGACTTCCGGGAAATGGCCGATGAAGTTGACGCCGCCATGATCATGGATTTTGACCGGGCGTATGAGCTTTCGGAACCGTTCCTCACCCGCGGGAAGCCCATTTTTATCTGCTCCCCGGTGGCGATAAGCGTTCCGGAGTGCGAGAAGATTCTCGATCTGGCCGAAAAACACGGCGCCGCGGTGCATACCGGAGCCTACAGCCAGAGCATCTACGAGAACCGTCTGCGCAACGATTTCGTGCACCGGGACAACATCGCCTCCTTTTTCGCGTCGACCTCCTATAACTTCTTCACATCGTACGCCCCCGACGGTCTCGATCCCATATACTGGCTCGTGGGGCCCGGCGCGAAGAAGGTTGCCCTCCACGGCTGGGACGGCTCCAAGGGCTACGATCCCCCCGACGCGCCGCCGTTCCGCATCAACATCGAGTACGAACCCCGGAAGGGCAAGCCGCCCATCCAGGGAGTGCTCACCTGCGGCGGTTCCACCAAAGGGTATTCGGAATGGTACAAAGTGTATTACCAGGACCACTCCGTCCTGGAAGGGGTGACCCATACCAACTGGGGCAAGCATGAACTCACTATCCGCGACTTTCTCATGGACATCCAGCAGGTGCTGGTCACCAACAAGCCCATCGAAACCCGCGCGGACATTCTGAACAAGCTCCGGGTGCTCATTGCGGCCTACAAATCCGCGAACGAGGGGGGTAGGGTCATCGACGTGAACGAGGTGGGCGATTACCGCCTGCCGACCGTGCGCATCGAAAAGTGGGACGTCATCCCGTCGTGAACGGGATCGCTTCTTCCTCCGGGATTCGGGATTTTGATCCCGGGCGTCCGTCGGAGGGTATCCGGATTTCCATGAGTCCGTCTTTCTCGGGCTGAGGTCATTTTTGTCGGTCATTTCACGGTGGAGAGCAGGTATGCCGGAAAAGACGTTTCCCATTATGCAACGGGTCATCCGGGTCGGATGGGTGGGCACGGGGCCGTTTTCCTTCTATGGCCATTACATCCGGGTGATCAACAACAAATTCCGCGACTACAACTTCCTGAACATGCGGGTCACCCACATATGGGGCGACGATTACCGCAGGAATTACAAGGGGACCGCGGAATATGTGAAGAAGATGATGGATTTCTGGTCGAACGACGAGCAGTCGCCCCAGGCCATCGCCAAGATGTGCAACATCCCCAATGTCTGCAAGGATTACCATGAGATGGTGGACCAGGTTGACGCCGCCATGATCATGGATTTCGACCGCGCCTACGAGTTGGCCGAACCGTTCCTGCGCAAGGGGCTGCCCGTCTTTCTCTGCAGCCCGGTGGCGGTGAACGTGCCGGAATGCGAGAGGATTCTCGATCTGGCGGAGGCGAACAAGGCCGCGGTGTATACCGGCTCCTTCACCGCGGGCATGCCGGAGAACGATATACGGTACAACACGGTGAAACGGGACGATATCGCTTCCTTCTTCGCCGCCACGTCCTTTGGATTCTATACTTCCTACGCCAACGACGGGCTTGAGCCGTTGTACTGGCTTATCGGCGGCGGGGTACGGAAAGTGGCGCTCCACGGCTGGGACGGCTCGAAAGGGTACGATCCCACCGGGATTCCCGTCTCCCACATCAACCTGGAGTACGCCCCGCGGAAGGACAAACCCCCCATTCAGGGAGTGCTGACGCTCGGCGGGTACAAGCAGGAAATGGAGTGGTACCGGGTGTATTATCACAATCACGCCACCTTCGGGGGAATCACCACCTGGTCGAACTACGAACTGACCTTCTGGAACTGGCTGACCATGCTTCAGCAGGTCTTCGCCACCAATAAATCCCTGGAAACCCGCAAGGATATCCTGGACAAGCTCCGGGTGGTGATCGCGGCCTACAAGTCCGCGAACGAGGGGGGAAGAGTGGTGGACGTCAACGAGGTGGGCGATTACCGTCTGCCAACCGTGCGCATCGAAAAGTGGAACGTCATTCCGGATTGAGAGGGAAACACATATGCATTCAGAGGATACGATGAAACGCAGGAATTTCATCAAGACGGCCGCTCTTACCGGGACTGTGGCGGCATTGGGCGGAGAGGCGGTTCAGGCGGCGGCTCCCCGTAAACGGGTACGCAAACGCGATTTCATGCGCATCGGCATGATCGGGCTGGGACCCTATTCCCACGCCATGGCCTATACCGAGGCGCTGAACGACCCGGCGGTTCCGCCGAGAACCAACATGCGGGTGGCCGCGGTCTGGGGCCGCGAGGACGGGTACATCAACTCGTTCAAGGGATCGGAAGAGTGGAAAAAGAAACGCTCCAAGGAGCTTTCCGATTATCTGAACCGTGAAAAGTTCGCCGGGAAACTCGGGGCGAAGCTGGTGAAACGTCCCGAGGACATGCTGAGTCT
>CAYRTQ010000328.1:0-5304 GCA_964426865.1 uncultured bacterium | reverse complement strand
AGAGCGTTTTCTTCCTCGTTTCATGATTCGGAACACCCTTTCCGGAATCGCGGCTCCCGGTTTGTCCATCGGGAGCCGGGCCGGGTAATTCGTGGACTTTTTCCCCATGTGTACCGGCGATGCGCCGATAAAGGAGCAACGGATGAGGAGATTCCCTACTGCTTTGATCACGGGCGCGGTGATGGCGATATGGGTGGCGACCGCATCTGCGGGGAATTTCGCGCCGGAGCCGCTGAGGATTGCGGCGCCCAGCCAAATCAATATTGAATACGGCCGTCCGCTCACCTTTCCGTTTACCCTGAGCGGCGGCCCGGCGACCGTAGGGCTCGCGATTTTTACCAGAGACCGGGCGCAGTCTGTCCGGGATGTCCGCAACGGATACCTGGGCTGGCATTATATGAACTATGTCGATACCTGCATGTATCTGTCTCCGCCGCAACTGTTCCAGCCCGGTAATAACACGATTGTCTGGGATGGCCGCGACGAGCGGGGATACCACGCGATTATCTATCAGCACCGGTACTATCTCTGGGCGTATGGCGCCGAATCTCCGCCAAGGAAAGCAACCGGCGCATTTCGCGGGTACGGGTTCGGCCGCTCCTCTCTCATCACCCGGGACGAGCAGGGAAATCCCCTCGCCAATCCGGTCCTGTTCAGCGCCGCCCGACCGCTCGACCCCTCCGGGGAAACCTGGAATACCCGCGCCCGATGGGTGATCGGCGGAGACCCGGACGACCTCTCCCTGCTCGAAACCACCCGTTACCGGTCACTGCCCGACAAGGGGCTGGCCGGGCTGTACCTGAGGGATACCCGATTTTTCTTTACCCAGACCATCGAGGACAGTGCGCTGACCACCCGCAAGTGGCGGTGGACGCCCAATGGGGACGCGATTCTTCAGACGGACTGGGGTGAAGACGGAGTTTCGGTTTTCCCTACCAGTATCGCTTCGGTTTCCAGCCTATACAACGGTCCGATTCCCTGTAGAGACCGCCTCATATCGTTCGTCGTCGACAGCGCCCGTAAGGTGAGATATTTATATCTGGACCCGGAGGATGGGTCGCCCCTCACGGACCGCGATCTCGGAATGTACCCGATTACTGAAGCGCCCAATCTGGCGTGGAACGATGAATCCATAGTCGTTTCGCTCCCCGAGGCCGCTCTTTTCCAGGTCATCGACCCCTACGCGGAGGATATGGATCGATACACCCGCTGGGCGAACGGTCCCGGCGACGGCTTCGGCGACACGCTTCCCGCTCCCGGAATGCCGCACGGTGCGGCGATGGACCGCAACGGGTTCGTCCACTTCGCGGACAACGGGTCCGGTCCCTCCATCGGGCTATTCGCTCCCGACGGCACCGGCGCGGGACTTTTCCCCCTGCCCGGCATGGCGGGAAGTCATATGGACGGCATGCAGGTCATCGACACCGGGTCGGCATTCGACGGCATCTATTTCGGGACATCGGACCACGGCGGGGAGGTGCGGCAGGTACGGTTCGCGATGTGCGAGGGGATGGTGAATGACCCCGCAGAATGGTGGCACCCGCATGTTTTCATCGTCAGTCCCTGGGAGGGGGATTCGCTCCCCGCAGGAAAAACCTTTCCGGTAACATGGCATGGAGTCGACTGCGGCGCAGTCCGTATCGAGTTCTCCAGCGATGACGGCGCGTCCTGGACCACGGTGGCAAGCAATGTCGCACAGGCAAACTTTTACGGGGATTATCTTTGGACGGTTCCCGATGTTCGGTCCTCGACCTGTCGGCTGCGCCTTACCAGCACGGTGAATCCGCTTCTGGTAGATATATCGCGGCAGTTCACCATATCCGGCGTTGCCGGTGTCGAGGACGGAACCGATACGGCTCCCCACGCGCTCACCGTCTCCAATTCCCCCAACCCCTTCAACCCATCCACCGTTGTCACCTTCACTCTTCCCCGTCCAGGAACGGTCACTCTCACCGTCTACGACATCACCGGGCGGAAAGTGGCCGAACTGGCGCACGGGTTCCATTCCGCGGGGAAGCATACCGTGGCGTGGAACGCGTCGGGCTGCGCCTCGGGGGTGTATTTCTGCGTGCTGAAGGCGGGAAATGCGGTCGAGACGAGGAAAATGCTGCTGGTGAGATAGCTGACAAGGAGGAGTAATGGGAAAGCATTCCATCATTCTCGGGCTTCTGATGATCGCGCTTGCGCCGATACCGGCCGTTGCCGCGCCGTTCAGCCCGGAACCGCTGAAAATCAACGCGCCGTCAATTGTACAATTCGGTTTCGATGATGAACCGATAGCGATTCCCCTGACCCTGGAGGGCGGCCCGGCCACGGTGACACTCGCCCTGTTCACGAAGGATCGCGGAGCGGGCATCCGCAATGTCCGCTCCGGCCGCCTCGGCTGGCATTACGTGAATGGCATCGATACCTGTATCTATCTTTCGGCGTCGAAATCGTATGAGTCCGGGATGAACACTATAACCTGGGATGGAAGGGATAACGATGGACGGCTGGTTCCGCTGGGAGACTACACTTATTATCTGTTGGGAGTCGGCAGCGAATCGAATGCGGGGAGAGCCTGCGCCGATCCGCGATTTTTCCGGTTCGATCGCTCGACCGTGGTCATGTACGATGGACAGGGAAATCCCCTGGCAAACCCGGTCCTGTTCTCGGCGGCCCAATCTTCCGCAGCTTCCGGGGAAACCTGGAATACCCGGGCCCGCTGGCCTCTCGGCGGAGACCCGAACGACCTCAGCCTGATCGAAACCACCCGGTATCGCTCCCGTCCGGACCGGGGCCTCATGGCGATGGACCCGGGAAACAGCCGATTCTTCTATACCCAGGCGCTCGAACCCGGCGCGATGGTCACCCGGGCCTGGGAATGGACCCCGAATGGAGATGCCGTCCTTCGGAGCTATTGGGGTGATAACGGACGGGCATCGGTCCCATCCGCGCTCGATCCGGAAACATCGCCATACAGTGGTCCGGTGATCGGAAATGGCTCCTATCTCTTTTCCGTCAATCTCTTTTCTGAAAACACCCGTTCTTTTCCGGCGCTCGCCGTGGTTGATATCAACGATGGCACGTATGTGCGGTCGTTCGACCTTTCCCCGTGGTTTGGAGAGGATGTGACACCATCCGGGATATCTATCCGGAACAGTCAATGCCTCCTGTCCTCGCCCGAGTTGGCGCTCTTTCAGATGATCGATCCGATTGCCGGATTCGATGACGAAACCCGTTTCCCGTTGTGGGGGAACGGAATCGGCGACGGGTTCGCCGACACGTTGCCCGCTTCCGGAGAGCCGCGCGGAACCGCGGTCGATCAGCGTGGGTTCGCCTTTTTCAGCGGGGACGGGTCCAGCTCTTCCGTTGGGATGTTAACACCCGATGGCACCGGCGCTGGACTCTTTCCCCTGCCCGGCATGACAACTGGAGCGGTAACCGGCATCGGTGTCATCGATTCGGGCAGCCTGTTCGACGGACTGTATTACGGGAGCTCGATCCCCGAAGGAAACGGCGCCGGGGTACAATACACCGGATACGACGTATTCAAGGGTGTCCTGGCAAGCTATATCGATATTTTCGGCCCTCCCGTCTATTTTGCTTTCGACCTGCCCTATGCACCGCGCGAACCGCTCAAACCCGGAGCCATATTCACCATTTCCTGGGAGTATTACTGGCGAGAGCCGATAACTGAACCGGTGCGGATCAGCGTTTCCTTCGACGATCGCCGGACCTGGACGGTATTGGCGGACAGCGCGGCTTCCAAGGGAAGCCTGGACTGGACCGTTCCGGCGATCTCCTCTTCGGCCTGCTGGCTGTCCCTTACCGGTGTCAACCAGAACGAACCCTGGGACATGCGCGGGCCGTTCGCCATCGACGGGACGGTCGCGGTTTCCGGCGATACCCCCCGGCCCCTCATGCTCCGTCCCAACACGCCGAATCCCTTCAATCCCTCGACAACCATCTCCTTCACGCTCCCAATTCCGGAAGACATCTCGCTCACCGTTTTCGACGTGTTGGGACACAAGGTCGCCGAACTTGAACGGGGCCGGTTCGCCGCCGGAGAACACGCATCGGTCTGGAACGCTCCGGGCTGCGCCTCGGGGGTGTATTTCTGCGTGCTGAAGGCGGGGAATGCGGTGGAGACCCGAAAAATGCTGCTGGTGAGATGATCCGTAACGCACCGGACGGGCCATCCGTTCATCCTCCGGGATCCGTTTCATCCCGGCCATCGGCGGGCCAGCTCCTACATCGCGGTCATGGCGCCGTCCACCACCAGATAGGTCCCGGTGACAAAGGAGGACTGGTCGGAAGCGAGCCAGAGAATGGATTCCGCCACCTCCTCGGGAGTCCCCAGGCGTCCCACCGGCTCCATGGCGGTGTACTGGGCCTCCACTTCCGCGCTGCCGCCGATGACCCGGTCCACCATGGCGGTGCGGATGACTCCGGGGCAGACCGCGTTCACCCGGATGTTCTTTTTCGCGTACTCCAGCGCCGCAGTGCGGGTGAGCCCGATCATGCCGTGCTTGCTCGCGGTATAGGCGGGGATGTTCACGAATCCCACGAGGCCCGCGATGGATGAAATGTTGACAATGGAACCGCCGCCCTGACTGAGCATCTGGATGATTTCGTGTTTCATGCAGAGCCAGCAGCCTTTGAGATTGATGGAGATGACCCGGTCCCAGTTTTCTTCGGTGCAGTCAGCGGTGGGCGCAAAAATTCCCTCTATTCCGGCGTTGTTGACCGCGCAGTCCAGACGGCCGTAGGTATCCACGGTTTTCCGGACCAGCGCCTCGACCTCGGCGGCGTTCGAAACATCGGCGCGTACGAACACGGCGTCGCCGCCGTTCTCCCGTACCTTCCGGGCGGCACTCTCGCCCGCATCCACGGTCACATCGGCAAGAACCACCTTTGCTCCTTCCCGAATGAACGCCATCGCTGTCGCCAGTCCGATACCCGATGCTGCGCCGGTGACCAGCGCCACTTTATTTTTGAATATGCCATCCATGGGCAAGACCTCCGGATAAGATGTTTATTGTTTTGTAGTAATTTTATAATCAATAAGATGTGCTTCTGCCAAATTCAATCGCGATCTCCTCGGCCTGCCAAATTCCGCCCGACGCCGTCAGAAACGCTCTATCCTTTTTCCCGGCTTCGAGTCCGCAAAACGCCAGCGGCCAAGCCCCAATACGGTTTATTTCAGCCGAAAAGCGAAAAGCCCTTAACCACGAAAGACACGAAACACACGAAAAATGAGTGTTTCACAGGGGAAAATTTCGTGATTTTCGTGTCTTTCGTGGTTCAATGAACGGTATTGTG
>CAYRTQ010000327.1:0-5314 GCA_964426865.1 uncultured bacterium | reverse complement strand
CCCACCTGTTCCCGTCGAAACCAGGTCGCCCCCAAATATGGCGCGAAGGATGAAGCATGAAACAATGTATCTGTAGGTAAATATACTCACAAAGCATCGATTGAGAAAGCTTTTCCTTCAGATTTCATGACGCATTCTTTTTTTAATGCGCTTCCAGCCAGTGTTTGCCGTAGCCGATTTCCACAACCAGCGGGACCGTAAGTTTCATGGCGTGCTCCATGACCTCTTTCACCAGTTCCCGCACCCGTTCCAGTTCGTTTTCCGCCACCTCCAGCACCAGTTCGTCATGGACCTGGAGGATCATGTAGGATTTTAGATGTTCTTTTTTCAGGCGTCGGGAGAGGTCGATCATGGACTTTTTGATGAGGTCCGCGGCGCTTCCCTGGATCGGGGTGTTGATGGCGGTGCGCTTGGCGAATTCCGCCACATTACGGTTCGGGCTGTGGATATCGGTGACCGGGCGTCTGCGTCCCAGGAGCGTGGTTACATACCCCTTGTCCTCGGCCTCCCGCACCGTCTGATCCATAAACGCCCGGACCCCGGTATGGGTTGCAAAATAATTGTCGATATAGCGTTTTGCCTCGGCGTGGGTGATCCCCATCTGCTCCGAGAGGGAGTGCGCGCCCATGCCGTACATCACCCCGAAATTGATGATCTTGGCGCGGCGACGGTGCTCCGGGGTCAGCATTTCCGGGAATATCCCGAAGATGACGGACGCGGTGGCGGTGTGGATATCCGCTCCGGCGCGGAAAGCCTCGATAAGCACGGGGTCGCTCGATATGTGCGCCATGATGCGGAGTTCGATCTGGGAGTAATCGGCGCTCAGGATGTAATAGCCCGGCTCGGCGATGAACGCCCGTCGGATTTTTCTTCCCAGTTCCGTGCGGATGGGGATGTTTTGAAGGTTCGGGTTGGATGAGGAAAGCCGTCCGGTTGCGGTCACCGCCTGGTTGAACGAGGTATGCACCCGTCCGGTACGGGGATTGATCATCTCCGGGAGCGCATCGACATACGTGGATTTGAGCTTGGCCAGTTGACGGTATTCGAGAATGAGCGCCGGAAGCT
Organism: uncultured bacterium; assembly: GCA_964426865.1. Lineage (GTDB taxonomy): Bacteria > Latescibacterota > Latescibacteria > Latescibacterales > Latescibacteraceae > JAWLHT01. The sequence continues at coordinate 4,249 of CAYRTQ010000327.1, read as the reverse complement.
CGTGATCGGCCGCCAGCCTGGTAAGCACCTCGATATCGGTGGAATACCCGGTTTTACCCTTACGCGCGGTCTTCAGCTTGAGTTTCTCGAAGAGAATGTGTCCCAGTTGTTTGGGGGAGTTGATGTTGAACCGTTCCCCTGCGGACTCCGCGATACGGTCTTCCAGTCCGCTCATGCTGACCGCCAATTCATCGGACATTTCCTTCAGGAGACCTGTGTCCAGGCGCACCCCGCACATCTCCATCTCCGCCAGCACCTCCATGAGCGGCATTTCCAGCTCGGTGAAAAGCGCGGTGAGGCGCTCCTCATCGATGCGCGGCTCGAAAGCGCGCGCCAGACCGGTCACCGTTCTCGCCCGGTCGGCGGAAAACCGCGCCGCGCTCTCCATATCCACTTCGGCGAAGGTCTTCTTCCCCTTGCCCTTGCCGATGATTTCCGGAAGGGATTGCATGTGGCGTTTCAACTGGATATCCGCCAGAACCTCGATGTCGTAACTCCGGCTGCCGGGGTCCAGGAGGTATGCGGCCAGCAGGGTGTCGAAACTGAAGGGAATTTCACCGAACCCGTGACGCTGGAGCACGACGCGGGCGAATTTGGCGTCATGGGCGGTTTTGAACGGGCCGTGTTTGCCGAGGATGCTTTTCAGGCGCGGGAAGACCGTTCCGGAGTCCAGGTTCGCTCCCTCCGTATGCCCGAACGGGAAATACAGCAGCTTCCCATCGGCATCGAAACCCATCCCCACGATTTCCGCGGTCATGGGGTCCTCGGAGGACGCCCGGATGTCGACCGCGATCTCCCCGGCGGCGGAGAGCGCGCGGAGGGAATCCTCCAGCGTCTCCGGGGATGCCGTGGAGACCTCGATTTCCTCCCGTTTCAATTCCGTCTGCCCTTTCAGCGCATCGATGAGGCTGGGGAACTCCATCTCCCGGAGGAATTCGATGGCGCTTTCGGCGTTGAATCCCCGGAACCGGAGCGATTCAAGGTCCCGTTCCATCGGGACATGGGTGTCGATGGTGACCAGACGACGGGAAAGGATCGCCTGTTCACGGTTTTCGCCCACGCACACCCGTATGGAGGGCTTGGGAATTTCGTCGCAGCGCTCCAGAACGGCATCCAGGGAGCCGAACTTCTGCAGGAGTTCACGGGCGGTCTTGTCACCGACTTTCGGGACTCCCGGAACATTGTCGGAGGCGTCGCCGGTGAGCGCGAGGTAATCCACGATCCGTTCCGGTGGAATGCCGTATTTCTCCTCCACGTTTTCCGGACGGTAGGTGATGTCCTTCATGGGATCGATCACCGAGACATGCGGCCCCACCAACTGCATGAAATCCTTGTCGCCGGTGACCATGAAAACCTCGTATCCCTCTTCCGCGGCGCTTCGGGCGACCGTCCCGATGACATCGTCCGCCTCGAATCCGTCGGTTTCCATCATCGGCAGTCCCAGCGCCCGCACCGACTCGCGGATACGCGGAATCTGGGCCCGCATTTCGTCCGGCATCTTCTGACGGGTGGCCTTGTACTCGGGATAGAGGACGTGACGGAAGGTCGGGCGTCCGGTGTCGAAGACAATGGCCAGGTATTCCGGGTGATGCTCGCGCACCAGCTTCAGAACGGTATTCACGAACCCGAAGGTGGCGGAGGTGTCCTCGCCCTTGGAATTGATGAGCCGGTTCCGGATGAACGCGAAATACGCCCGGTACATGAGCGCCGAGCCGTCGATGAGATAGAGGGTTTTCCGTTCCGTGGGAGTGCTCCTGAAATAAACGTGGTTGCTTCGCGGGTTGCACGCGTATCCATATGGTATTTGTACGGTATTCCCGCCGCGGGGGGAGGCGCATCCATCGGCTCCGGGCATAACCGGGCCGGGATGAATCAGGCTTTGTGCGTCCTTGCTTTACGCTTCGGGGCCAATAACGGAATCAAACAACACAACGTTCAGTTCACTGGCTCCGAGTCCGGGAATTATTCCCGAACATCCGGTTCAAGTACTATTGTATCCTCTTTCGGTGTAACATCCTTGGTCACAGTTGTGCCGTCGGCATTACGAATAGTGATTGTATAGCCGCTTTGCATGGCTTTGGAGTGTTTCCCGCGTACTCCGTCGGAAAATACATATTCTGCCCGCATATCGCTGGCATCTGTATGGTCCATACTGTTTGCTGTCTCTTGGATAAACTTTCCGCGTGGGCGAAGAAAGATGCTTTATTTCGCTATTGCTTCCTGACTGTCATCTGCCTTTCGAAATCACCGTCCAGTTGCATATTGGGAATGCTTTTCATGATTTTTCCGATTTCCTCCAGTGAAAAGCAGTCGCCATACATCCGCATAAAAATCCGCGCCCGGATTTGGGCTTCGTTCAGGGAGGGATTTTCCTGTAGCAGTCCAACGGTCATGAGTGTTTTTGCTGTCTGGAACATACTCGACGCCATCCTCATTCGTTCCGTTGGGGTGCGTTCTGCCATCATTTGGGCCACACGGGCTTCGATATCGGGAGAGGTATCAAGCATGGTTTTCTATTCTCCTAAGTAGGTCCTCGACTCCGAGCGCTTTCGACCATTTTTGAAGATACGCCCTGTCCATTCCCTGTGCAGCCGATAGAAGCGCGCGAATATCCCGCATCTGGAGTTCCGATTCAGATAGCTTTACCCAAAGAAGCTTCGAGAGAATTAGGTCTTCCAGCGCCACCACAGATACAGGCGATCCATCGATCATGGATGTTTTTTTTCGGGAAAACTCTTCAATGCGGTATGGTTCGTCTTTTCTAACGATAAAATCAATTTTTATGACCGTTGTGTTATGAATGATATTGAACATCCCCCGGTCGAAGATTGCTTGTCGCACACTCGCTTCATCAATATAAAACTCGTTCCGGAACAAAGCGATAATCTTTCCGACATCTCTCGTGGAAACCTGAATGATGATATCGATATCACGCGTCATCCTCGGAATGGAATATACGCTCAAAACCATTGAGCCGGTTACCATGTACTCTATGTTTGCCGATTCCAATCGCGAAACGACATCTTTCAGAAGGCTGATCTCTTCAGTGGGCTTCTTGCATTCCATATATCACCTCCAAGGGAGATATCTTCCCCGCTACGGTCACACCATTCTTGCTCCGCCGTCCACCACTGTCACCGTTCCGGTAATATACGCATTCTCCATGAGAAAAACATATGCCTCCGCGACTTCTTCCGCCGTGGCGATGCGGCGCAGGGGAAAACACCGGGCCCGCTCCTGAATCGACGCGGGTTTGGGCGCGACATGCCCCGGACTCACCGCGTTCACCCGGATTGGGGCGAGTTCGACCGCCAGAGCGCGGCACAGGGTTTCCGTGGCGCTGTTGATGATGGACATGACCGAAGCGCCCGGGTATATCCTTTCGCCCGCGATCCCGCTGGTGAGCGTGATGCTTCCCCCCGGGGCGATATGAGAGAAGCTCTCGCGGATCGTGCGGTACACTCCCCAGAATTTCGTGTCGAAGGCCCGCTTCGCTTCGCCGATGTCCGTTTCCGCGAAGGCCGAGGGGGTGAGCTGCGGACGCACCGTGAATACGAGGTGGTCGATGGTTCCGGTACGCTCAAAAAGCGCTCCGGGATCTCCGGAGACAATATCGAAGGAATGGGTCTCCACCGGCTCACCGAACGCCTCACGCAAACGGTCCGTCCGGTCAGAAGCGTTCCGGGAGGCGATAACCACTCGCGCTCCGTGGTTACGGGCGAGCATGGCGACCGCGAGTCCGATGCCCGAACTCCCGCCGACAATGACCACTGTTTTCCCGTCCAGCATGTTCAACATCCCTCGATGGCAATGATCGATCCGATCGCGGCGCCTTCCCGGATGGTCTTCACCCGGCGGTATTCAGCCGAATCATACCATTTCCGCGCATGGTCCAGCGAGGGGAACTCGATGACCACGATGCGTTTACGGTTCTCTTCCCCTTCGAGCGTGACCGTTTCTCCGGCGCGCGCCACATACCGCCCGCCGTGAGCGGCGATGGTGTGCGGCGTTTCCTTCAGATATTCCCGGAATTTATCCCAATCGGTGATCTCGACCTGAACGATGACATATGCCGGCATATGGAATTCCCTTGTAAGAGCCTATCCATGCATAAAGAAAGCGTATGATTCGTGAGATCCCGGCCCCCTATCCCTTGGTCCCTTTCCCCCGGAGGGGGCAAGGGAAACCGCTGCACCACAAGCTATTCCTGCCCCCTCCGGGGGAAGGTGGCCCGGAGGGCCGGTAGGGG
>CAYRTQ010000326.1:4506-5326 GCA_964426865.1 uncultured bacterium | reverse complement strand
CGCATACCGCCCGTCGCCACATTCCGCAGCACCCGGTTGTTTTTGGGAACGTCCGGCTGGTCCGAATTGAGAGTGAGCAGATCGGGATAGCGGGTGCTGTAGGGCGGTTTCCGGTAATTCACCGCGGCAAGCCGGTCGTTCAGGGTGGAATCGGAGCCGTCGAAATACTTCCGCGCGGCGTCCTTTCCCCGCGCGTCGAGGTGCAGGACGGAGGCGCAGTCCACGAATATATTGTTCTCCACAGTATTGCCGCGGCCGCCGCCGATGTATACCGCGCATCCAACCCGGTGGAAGATATTCCCGAAAACGGTAACGCCGCTGGAGAAATCGTCGAGAAGCACCGCTGCCCCGCGGGAACCGGCGGAACTTTTCAGATCATGGAAGAAATTGTACCGCACCGTATTTCCCCGCTGGGTCCAGTCTCTTCCCATGACAAAGGCCCCGGAATCCGTTTTACGGCAGAGGTCGAACAGTTCGTTGTACTCGATCACGTGCTCGTTTCCGGAGAGAAGGATTCCCGCTCCGGGGGCGCGGTAAATGCGGTTATGGGACACCAGCCCCCCCACCCCGTTGATGACCAGTGCGGCATGGGTGATCGCGTTTCGGGGAGTGTCATGGAGGTCGTTGTTGAGCGCGAAGTTCCCGCCCGGGGTGAGGGTTTTCCGATCCCCGCCGGTCAGACGGATTCCGCTTTCACCGGTCTGGAAGATATTGCATCCGTTTATCCCATTCTTCACGCCTCCGGCGATATCCACTCCGATTCCGCCGGTATTTCGTACCGTGCATCCCGCGATGAGATTGCGCGTTCCGCCTGAAACGG
>CAYRTQ010000326.1:0-4435 GCA_964426865.1 uncultured bacterium | reverse complement strand
AGGATGAGATACTGTGTTTTCTCCAGCATGACCAGGGGGTCGTCGTTCAGGGAGAGGATCACCTCTTCGCCGGAGACCGGTTCCGGAGGCCAGAAATACAGGTTCCCGGTCCCGGAATCGAAGCACCACTCTCCGGGAGAATCCAGTTCCTCGAGAATATTGTAGGCATACCAGCGGTCTCCCGCCCGGTATTCCACCGCCCCGGTCGCGAGGGTGATCTCACGGGAGCCGGAATCCAGCGAACGTACCCGTTCGAAACTCTCCCCCTCGTTGCCCGCGCGGGCAATGTGCAGCCAGATATCATCCGTATTCGTCCAACCGCCGGGCCGCTCGCCCTCGTAGGAGAACCCCATGCTGCTGCGTCTGCCGGAGATTTTGGAGATAGGGGCCCAGCCATCTTTCGGCCAGCGGGAGGGCGACATGGGTTTCCCGTTGAAAAAGAGTTCCGGCAAGGGCGATATGGAGGACTGCCCGGCCCAGGAAACCAGATTGTCCCGGTACTGGCGGGGCAGATTGGCGACGACCACGTTTCCTCTCGCCGCCGGATTCAGTTTCCTGACCACCTCACGATCCCGTACCGTCTCGAATTCGGTGATAACCCTTCCACCGATGAAACGGACCGTTTCCTCCTTGTAGGAACGGTAAACCACGGGAGAATCCGCGGCGCCCCCATCCTGCGGGCCGAATTTGAACGTCTCGGCGAAAGGATAGACACCCGCCCGGATAAAAACGGTCACCCCCCCGGTCGCGGGAAACTTGCCGGACCGTTTCAGGTCGCGAATGGCGTCGCGGGCCCGTTCCAGGGTGGCGAAAGGACCATTGGCGCCGAACATGCTTTTCTCGGAAGTTATCCCGGTCCATTTGTCGTTCCCGCTCGGGGAAACATAGAAGGCCAAAGCCGTGGCCGGGGATGCGGAGAGAAAAGACAGAGAAAAAACGCAGTGCAGGATAAAAAGAAAGCGGAACATCGAATGCATGACTCATTCCCCGTAAAAGATCGAGTATTTACATAATATGTATAATATTTTTGACCGGAAAAGTCAACTCCGAAGGCGCGAATTCACGGGAACCTTCCGGAGCCTCAAACGAATCTTCCTGTGTACAAGGTACTTACATCAATGCAAACTCGTGGCCAGCCGCTTTAAAGAGTGATGTCGCGCTCTTTCATCGTGAACGGAACAGGCATTCGGAAACATTCCCCGCTTGCACTTCTGGAGAAGTGATGTTACCTTATTATACATATTCCACTATGAAACGGAGGATACTGACATGGGCAATCCAAGGCTTCCGGCTTTCAAAGCGTATGACATCCGGGGGAAAATTCCCTCCGAAATCAATGAGGAAATGGCCTACGATGTCGGACGGGCGTACATAACCGAAATGAAACCCCGGGGAACGGTGGCGGTGGGACGGGACGTTCGCGAGACGAGCGCCGCACTCGCCGATGCGTTCATGCGGGGAGTGACCGATACCGGGGTCAATGCCGTGGATATCGGACTCTGTGGTACGGAAATGATGTATTACGCCTCCTCCCTCGACGGCATGGGGGGCGGAGCGATGATCACCGCCAGCCACAATCCCCGCGATTACAACGGCATCAAGCTGGTGCAGCAGGGCGCCCGCCCGATCAGCGAGGATACCGGACTGCTCGACATCGAGCGCCGGGTCCGTACGGGAGATATCCCGGAATTCCTCGGTCCGAAGGGAATGCGCACCCGCCGGGATATTCTCGGAGATTATTCCCGGCGCATTCTCTCCTTCGTGGATACCGGCGCACTCAAACCCCTGAAAATCGTGGTCAATCCCGGAAACGGATGCGCCGGTCCGGCTCTCGACGCTCTGGCGCCATCCCTGCCATTCGAATTCATCCGCGTCAATTTCGAGCCCGACGGCACTTTCCCCAACGGCATCCCAAATCCGCTCCTGGTCGAGAACCGCGACGCGACGGTAAAGGTCCTGCTCGACCACAAGGCGGACCTGGGTATCGCCTGGGACGGAGATTACGACCGCTGCTTCTTCTTCGACGAAACCGGCGCCTACATCGAGGGATACTATATCGTGGGATTCCTGGCGAAACGGATTCTGGCCCGTAATCCCGGCGCAAAAATCGTCCATGATCCCCGTCTGATCTGGAACACGGTCGAAATCGTGGAGGAGGCCGGGGGCGAACCGGTCATTTCCAAGTCCGGGCACTCGTTCATGAAAGAGAAAATGCGGGCCACCGGAGCGATCTATGGCGGTGAAATGAGCGCTCATCACTACTTCCGGGACTTCTCCTTTTCCGATTCCGGCATGATTCCCTGGCTCCTGGTCGCGGAAGAGATGTCCACCACCGGACGCCCGCTCTCACAACTGGTGGGAGAACGCATCCGGAAATTCCCCTGCTCGGGCGAAATCAACCGCACCGTGACCAACCCCGACGCCGTGCTGAAAAGCGTGGAAGAACATTATCTGGACAAAGCCACCGCTGTTTCCCATCTCGACGGCATCTCCATGGAATTCGGGGACATGTGGCGGTTCAATCTCCGCAAGTCCAACACCGAACCGGTGGTACGGCTCAACGTGGAGGCGTCGGATGACGAATCGCTCATGCACGCCCGCACCGAGGAAATTCTCACGTTTATCGAGTCGGGCGTCGCCCGGCCCGCGTTCGCGTAAATACGGTGGAAACCACAGATGAACAAGGATAACAGATAGAAGACGAAAAGGGCCGGTTCTCCGTTTCATTGATTTCTCCGGGCCAGTCGCGATGTCCGGAGAACGTTTTGCCGTTATCCCTTTCCTTTTGACTCCCGACCCGGGATTCCGACTCCTGTAATCTGTATTTTTTTTCCCGTGTTCATCTGTGGTTCCCAATTCTTTCAGGAGGAAATTCATGTTTCGCACGGTTACGGTTTTGCTGACGGCTGGTTTGGTTTTGGGCATGGGGTGCTCGCAGATGAAGAGCGGCGCGGGAAGCTCCGGAGATCTCGCAACATGGCGGGTGGCGGGAGTGGGCACGATCCAGAAGGTCCCGGAAGAGAAGGCGTTCCGGGTCACCGAAGGGAAGGATTCCAAGGGAGTGACCATCGTTTCCCCCCGGGCATATGGCCGGAACACGGTCATGAAATTCAGGATCAAACCGGAACGCCGCGAGGGAGTCGTCGTGGCGGTTCTCTCCGCGACGGACAAGAAAACCGGCAATCTGGCCCTTGAGCAGAATCGTGACGGCGCCATGGCTTTCTGGACCTCGGGAACGGTGCAGGACTATCTGATCGCGTTCCATACCGCCTACCACCAGCCGAACATTTTCATCCAGAAGAACCCGGGATCGAAGATGCTCGCCCAGACTCCGGATGTGGCCGGACAGGAAAAATGGTACAACATGGAAATCGGACGCGACGGCTCCCGGATATGGGTAAAGGTGGACGGGAAAATCGCACTGGAGGCGACCGATCCGGACAACGGCGGGATCCCCGGCGGGTACTGCGGCCTTCGTCTCCGGGGACCGGGCGACGGCAGCTATTCCTGTCTCATACGGGACATGAAAATCAGCGAATAATAGGTTTGTTCCCATGCAAGGGAAAGCGGGATGCCTGTCTGAACCGGTGATTCGAATGATTGGAATGATGAAAAGCTGATGAAAGCATGTTCCATCAGCCGTTCATCATTTCCGTCACGCGCATCACCAGAACGGGCGTTCAGACAAGCCTCACAAATTCTTCCCACATTGAATCAAAGTCGATATGAACCGTCAGCGCAGCAACCTTGCGCAAAAGCCGGTCCATGTGGAACGGGACGAGTATCGTTCCATCATGTTCACATTTCATATTTCACCCTTCATCCCTCATACTTCAAGCCATGTTTCAGACCATTGTCATTGTCGGAGTCGGGCTGATCGGCGGTTCCCTGGGACTGTCCCTCCGCCGCAAGCACCCGAACGCACGTATCATCGGAGTATCCTCGCCCGCCGCCATCCAGAGCGCCCTGGATCTGGGAGTCGTCACCGAGGGATGCGGTTATGGTGAACTGGAGGGGGCGGTAAAGGATGCCGACCTGGTATTCCTCTGCACCCCCATCCATCGTATCCAGGGACTGCTCACCCTGCTCGCGCCGCACCTTCGGCAAGGAGTGCTGGTTACCGACGTGGGATCGACCAAGCGGGTCATCACCCGTCACGCCGCGGAAGTGCTTCCCCGGGGAGTACACTTCATCGGCGGCCATCCCATGGCCGGCGCGGAAAGCCGGGGAGTGGGGGCCGCGGACCCCTTCCTTTTCCAGAACGCCATGTACGTTCTCTGTCCCGGCGTCGAAACTCCCGCCAAAATGGTGCAGGCCCTCAGCGCGCTTCTGGGGGAAATGGGAGCGCGGGTCATTGTCATGGAGGCGGACCTCCACGACCGTATCGCCGCCGCGGTCAGTCATCTCCCGCAATTGCTGGCGGTAAGCCTGGTGG
>CAYRTQ010000325.1:5034-5328 GCA_964426865.1 uncultured bacterium | reverse complement strand
GGAATTCCCCGTCAGACCATCCGGGTTGAAATTACCCTCAGCGATTCCCGCAATCTCTCCGGCGAACTCCAGATCGATCTGGAGTCCCGTCTCTCCGACTTTCTGAACCTGCCGGAATCATTCATCGTTTTGAGAGACAAGAACGGCCTCATGCGAATTGTCCACAAGGCGCACATCGTCGAGGTCGTGGAACTCTGACCGGGGGTGGTCAGGATACAGAACGGATAAACGCGGATTGAATGTATCCTTATTCTTTCATCCTTATCCTGACCATCAGCGGTTCAGAACATTCTT
>CAYRTQ010000325.1:0-5024 GCA_964426865.1 uncultured bacterium | reverse complement strand
CACCTCATCCCATGCCCCGGGCTGCTCGCCGAACAGGGGATCGAACACGTAGCCCGCTCCCTCCACCGCCTCGCGCGCGCCTTCCTCACGATCGATGACACACACGATTTTCACCACGATGAGTCCGAGTTCCTTCAGACTGTCCGCGGCGGCGACCGCCTGGCCGCCGGTGGTGAGCACATCCTCGATGAGCACCACCCGCTGCCCTTCCGTATAGAGACCTTCCACCACTTTCTTGGTTCCATAATCCTTGGCGCGCTTGCGGACGAGGAGGAACGGGATGCCGGTCTTGAGACCGACCGCGGTCACCAGCGGAATGGCGCCCAATTCCGGCCCGGCCAGGAGGTCGATGCCCTCGGGAATCTTCTGGACCAGTCCATCGGCGACCTTGTCCAGAATGAACGGCTGGGTTTCGATACGATACTTGTCCAGATAGTAATTGCTTCTCCGTCCGCTGGAAAGAATGAAATCTCCCCGGAGGAGCGCTGTCTCCTTGACCTGCTCCGCAAGCTGCATGATATCCATGTTCGACCTTTGGGAAAGAAGAGTGGAATGAATTACCTGTCTCGAATGGTCGCGTACTGTGTTCCCGTTATGCCCGTCCTGTCGTGATCCGCCGTACGGTCACCCCTTGTGATTCACCGTCGCGCTTTCCACACGGCAGATATCGAGCACGAATTCGACCCCGCGCAGAATCTCATCGTTCGTTACATCACTGTACATATCAACGGCGCCGATCGCTTTCGGGAGGACAAACCGCACTTTCCCCCCGGAAACCTTTTTGTCGAGCTGCATGGCGGCGAGGACCGTATCGGGAGAGACGCCTTCCACCTCGCAGAAGAGGCCCGCTCGACGAATGAGCGCGTTCTGGCGTTCAAAATCGGTTTCGGGGAAGACGCCCCGGGCGCGGGCGATCTCTCCGGCGGCCACCATGCCGAGCAGCACCGCCTCGCCGTGGCGGAACCGGTTGTACCCGGTGACCGTTTCGAGCGCATGCCCCACGGTATGCCCATAATTGAGAATGGCGCGAATGCCGCTTTCCCGCTCGTCCGCGGACACCACCGCCGCCTTGATGCGGCAGTTCCACGCGATGAACCGCTCCATCACCGGGTCCGGAGCCCGGAAACTCATGATGGACTCCAGGTTCGTTTCCAGGAACGAGAAGAAAAGGGGATCCCGGATGATCGCGTGTTTGATCACCTCTCCCATGCCGCTGACCACCTCGCGACGCTCCAGGGTGGAGAGCACGCGGGTGTCGATCCATACCCCGCGGGGTTGGTGGAAACTCCCGATGAGATTTTTCCCGAGCGGGTGGTTGACCGCCACTTTCCCCCCGATGGAGGAATCCACCTGCGCCACGATGGTCGTGGGAACCTGCACGAATGGGACCCCGCGGTACAGGGTCGCCGCGGCAAACCCCGCCATGTCTCCCACCACTCCTCCGCCGAGCGCCACAACCATGCTGCCGCGCTCGAACCGGGCCTCGATGAATCTGGTCAGAATGCCCTCCCAGGTGGCGAGCGTCTTGTGTTCCTCGCCATCGGGAAGCACGACCGGGGTGACCTCGAACCCGGCGCCCGCGATGGAATCGAACACCGTGTCCAGGTACAACTCGGCCACCGTGCGGGTGGTCACGATGCCCGCCTTGCGGGTCTTCTCTCCGACTGCCTCCCGGATGAACCGTCCGGCGTGACGGAGTCCCCCCGCTTCGATGATGATGTCGTACGATCGGTCCCCGAGGCTGACCGGAACTTTCTCCATACCAAAACTCCAAAGAAAAGTATGTTTCCCGCAGGGGCGCGGAGAGACAAAGAGTTGGGATATCTCACATACACAAGCCAAGAAATATGGAAAGGAAACGGATGCAGCATCGTTCTCCCGGCATATGCCGGATGGTATCCGGTTCCGAACTCGGGGGCGCGCCGTTCCATCGCTCCGCCGAAGCTTCCGCTCTTTCATCGGGCGGGGGGAGTGGGCTATCCCTCCGGAAACCGTTCCCGCAACGCCTCGATCATTTCCTGTACCGGAGCCTCGCGCCCGGTCCAGAGGGAGAGCGACCGCGCTCCCTGCCAGGCGAGCATCGCCAGTCCGCCGACCGTGTGGGCCCCGCGCTGGGCGGCCTCACGAAGCATGCGGGTTCGCGATGGATTGTAGATGATGTCGCACACCACCTGTCCGGCATGGAACACCTCCGGATATGGGACCGGAGTGGAACCGGAGTCGGGATGCATGCCGAGCGTGGTGGTATTCACGATCATCCCGGCTTCGGGGAGGATATGGCGCATGCTCTCCGGATCGGCGGACGCGGCATATATTGGTTTTCCGGTGGATGGGGAGAGCGTGGCCGCCAGTTCTTCCGCACGGGAAAGGGTGCGGTTCATCACGGTGATTTCCCGCACTTCTTCCCGGAGGGCGCAGGCGTACACCACGCTCCGTGCAGCACCGCCCGCGCCGAGCACGCACACCCGTTCCGGAAACACCGCGACTCCGCCGTCCCGGACCACGCAGTTCACGAAACCGTACCCATCGGTGTTGTCCCCGGTCAGGACGCCGTCCACGTTCTGTATGGTATTGACTGCGCCGACCACCCGCGCCGTATCGGTGATACGGTTGAGAAAGGGTATCACCGCGGTCTTGTGCGGTACGGTGACATTGAGACCCCGGATATGCAGGGCGGTGACCGCCCGCATGGCGTTTCCCACATCCCCGGCGAGCACCCGGAAAGGCAGGTACACCGCATCGAGACCCATTTCCATCAGCGCCCGGTTCTGCATCAGCGGCGACAGGGTGTGTCCGATCGGATCACCGATCACCCCGTATACCGCCGTGGTTCCGGTGATGAGCATCGATCAGACCTCCGGAACGGTTGTCTCCGCTTTCCGGCGGCAGCAGTTCTTCTTCATCTCTTTCCAGAGTTCTTCCATGATACCCACCGCTTCCTTGTAGGTTGTACCCTGGACGAACTTGATGACTGTCGCCGTGGCGACCAGTGTGATTGCGACATAGGAAAAGAGTTTGCAGATCATCTTTATCATATCGGCATCTCCTTCTCTCGGGGATGTGGGTTCGCGCGCCTGACCCCGGTATATGCCGATACCGTAAAAAAAGCGCGCTGGGAATGGCTCCCGCCCTCGCGGGAGGAGTGGAAACGCAATATTACAGACAATATACTAAAAAAAATGAATGCAGGAATCAGAATCCGGAATTCGGGAGAAAAGAAAAAAGGGAACAGATGGGGGAAAAAGTCAGGGGTGACGGTCCGGATGCAGCCTCTTCTCCCTCCGGGGAAAACGGAGCGGGGAATGAACGATCCCCGAGCGACCATCGGGGATCCGCTCCTGACGCCCGTCCGGCTCAGGGTTCTCCCGGAGTTATTGCGGAGTCTGCCCGGTGAGCGCGGGAATAAGCTTTTCCACGAAATCACCCGCGGGATAGGCATCCGGCTCACAATCCACGATTTCCGTTTCCCCCGATGCGATCGTTCCCGCCAGCGCCAGGGCGAGAGCGATGCCGGGAACGCGGCCCGACTCCACCCCCGCGCCCTTCAACTCCCGTGGCCCCTTGACCACCAATCCTTCCCGGTAATCCCCGATGTGCGCCCCGAGCGTCTCCAGCCCGGCTTTCAGTATCCGGAACGCTTCCCGTCCCACGCCCGGACCGGCGCCCGGATCGCGCAGAACGGTTTCTCCCCGGGCATACACCGCGACCGCTCCGAGGACCGCCAGTTCGGAGCGCATGGTCTGCGCCTGGGCCGGGGTGGTCTGGATTCCTTCCAGGCTGCTACCCTTTACCCGTACATCGGCTACATCGAAAGAGTATCCCCGTTTCGGCGCCCATTCGATGGTTCCCCGCATACGGCGGAGGGCCTCGAAAAATCCCCGTCGTCCCGGCTCCCACAGGACATCGCGTACCGTGACATCCGAACGGGCGATAACCGCCGCCGCGCCGGCCACCGCCGCAGCCAGTGCGGTATCTCCGGGAATACGGATTTCCGTGTCAACGCAGTTCCACTCGAAACGGCTTTCCTCGCGCGGACGCTCGCGGGAGATTTTCGCCAGACGCCGCGCCAGTTCATCCGGAACGGGACCGCTGCCCGGAACATCGGGTCTTCTGGCTCCCAGCAGGTCCATGATTTTCAGGACATGCGATGAATTCTGAGCGGGATGGGAGATGGCGACCGGTGTTCCGGCGGCCATCGCGGCGGCCAGAACGGCTTCCATTTCCCAGGCGGAATCGGCGCTCACCCGCTCCGGAAGGGCCGCTCCGCCTTTGATGAGCACCGCGTCCTCACCGGAAACGATATGGTTTTCCGGCAGGCCGAGCGAACGGAGAAGGGGAAGCAGACGCCGGAGAATACGGTCCCGATGGTTCGACCGGTTCAGAATGCGCACCGCGCCGGATGAAAATGCGGCGGCAGCGGCCAGGATATGGAGCGCCTCGCCGGGTGTGTCCACGGGAATGATTCGTTCGCCCTCGACCGGGCCGCCGTGGAGAATGTACCCTTCCGGGGTGACCGTGAACTGCGCGCCCCAATCCCGGAGGAGTTCCCGCAGTTTTCCCGTTTCCGGAGCGTGGGAAGGGTTGGAAATGGTCACCGACCGCCCGGAAATCATGCCGAAAGCCAGCGAGGAGAGGGTAAGTCCGATATCTCCCGGCAGCCGAACCGCGCCGGTCAGCTTTCCCGGCGGGGAAATGCGGATCGTCATCTTACCTCCTCAAGCGGGCCGGGTACCCGATACGGCCGAGGAAGGCGATGGAATCGATTGCCTCCTGCTCCCGCTCGAACGCGAGACGGAGTGTTCCGCCCTCGCCCTCGCGGACTTTCAGGACCTCGATATCCTTGATGTTGATATCGTTGATGGCGAGTTCGGTGGCGATCTGCGCAATGGTTCCGGGCTTGTCCTCCACCACCACCAGCACCTCGAAAAGGGCCCTCAGGAATCCCTTGGTGTCCTTCGGAATGGTGGAGCGGGTGACATTGGCGATCTCGAAATCCTCTCCCAGTTCCGGGGCGCCGATACGGT
>CAYRTQ010000324.1:0-5342 GCA_964426865.1 uncultured bacterium | reverse complement strand
TTTTCCCGGACCGCCCTCTTTTGGTACTTTTCTGGGCGCATCAGAAAAGTACAGATGCAGTGGTAAGGGCAAGGGTATTCCTTACCCCACGAAAGCGCTTTTGTAACCGGCACATGCAGGCCATGTCCGGTCATGGCATCTACCCATAAAAACTGTGAGGCATCGGTTTTTGCAGTATGGTAAGCGCGGTCATGTTTGTCAACGGGAAAACGAGGGAGCGCGTATTACCCGGAGACGTCCGTTTCGTTCTGGCTTTTTGAAAGGGATAAAAGGGATAAGAGGACGGACGATGGGTCGTTACGGGCGCGGGCGGGTGCAAACGCATCCGGTTCCTGGATTCTTCCCCCCTTTCGTTTTTTATTCTTGACAAATGAAATTACTTTGCTACCTTATTAAGCCCGTAAATAACTGGTATAAATAGAATATAGTCAATATATGTTTTTAAGGGAGGTTTCAATGGCATCAACCGCTGATTTTCGCAATGGGTTCACCTTCATGGAGAATGGGGACCTCTGGAATATCATCGAGTTCCAGCATGTCAAGCCCGGCAAGGGCGGCGCGTTTGTCCGAACCAAGCTGCGGAATGTCCGTACGAAGCAGGTGATCGAGCGTACCTACCGCTCCGGTGAAAAGGTCGATGAAGTGCGTCTCGAACGGCGTCAGTTCGAGTTCCTGTACAAGGACGGCGACCAGTTCGTGTTCATGGATTCCGAGACGTACGACCAGATTCATATCGATGGAGACCTCATCGGCGATGCGAAACGCTTCCTGCTGGAAAACATGAGTTGCGGAGTTCTCTTTCACGGCGAAACCCCCATCGAGGTCGAACTCCCGACATTCGTGGAACTCGAGATCATCGAGACCGAGCCCGGTTTCCGGGGAAACACCGCCACGAACGTTTACAAGCCCGCAAAACTCTCCACGGGCGGAGTCATCAACGTTCCCCTCTTCATCGAGGTCGGAACGGTGGTGAAAGTGGATACCCGCACCGGAGAGTACATCGAACGGGTGAGCAAGTAACCAGATCATTCCGGGGGAGCGCCGTCCGCTCCCTCCTTTCCAGTCATGAATACTTTGAAAAGGAAATTCACGCATGTCGCTCGAAGGCAATCTGAAAGTCCCCCGCGACCTGTTCTACACCAACGACCACACCTGGGTTCTCGTGGAAGGGAATGAGGGACTCATAGGTCTTACCGATTTTGCCCAGGCCGAACTGGCCGAAGTGGTGTATATCGATCTTCCCGATGTGAAAACCGAGGTGGTTCAGGGTTCTCCTTTCGGTACGGTCGAGGCGATGAAGACGGTCGCCGAACTGATCTCCCCGATTTCCGGAGAGGTGCTCGAAATCAACGATACCCTGGAATCCGACCCGCGCACGGTCAATATGGATCCGTATGGCGAGGGATGGATGATACGGGTTTCCATCCATGACATGGAGGAAATCGAGAATCTGCTCACTCCACAGGACTATCTGGTGTATGTCACCGGAGAGGAGATGGAGTAGGCTCCCGGACCGGAATGATCCGCGCCCGGCGGGCGGATGCGCGTCTCGCGGGGATTTCCTGTGTTCGCGGGCATTATTTTCGAAAACAACCTTTGCTTTTTCCATCATGAATCATTATTTTACTTGACATCTTTACGTGAAGAAAAGTATTTTTCACAATCGTGTGAATTACTGATTTTCATTTGTTCAATACGTTGCTACGGATGGATGTCAAATGAAAAGCCGGGTTTTTACCAGTGAAGTGATGACGGGCGGACGGATCAGTGCGCCCGAGGTTCCGTCGCGTTCATCTTCCTTCGGTACTCCCGGTTTTTTCGTGTCTGCCGCCCTCGCTGTTGCGCATCGAATTACCCTGCTTCATGGCCTCGCTGTAATTCTGCCCGTAGCGGTGGAATGAAGAGGCCCTTTCGAACCGATCCCCTTGTGAAACAGTACGTTCGGCAGGAGCCTCTGGAAAATCGCCAGAAGGAAACGGGGAGTTGCGCTTTTTTTTATAAGAAGAAGGCAGAAAACGGAACAAAAGACGGAAGATTCAGATAGATAGTACTCTGCCAACCAGAAAATGTAGGGTGTAATCTTTGGTTGGTTGGCTGGCTTCGACAAGCTCAGCCAGCGGCGGGCGCTGAGCCTGTCGAAGCGCAGTTCACCCAACACTATCCGGTTGAAACATAGGTTGGTACGGAAAAAAGATTGGTCAATATGGCAGTGATGTGAACTGTCCGATGATGGAGATACCTTTCATTACATACAACATGCAAGAAGCGGATGGGGCGGGGTTCAGGTACAGAAAGACGGGAAATGGTTCCGTTCGATACCGGATGGTGTTCCCTTTTATTCTGTCTTTTGACTCCTGTCTTCTGACTTCTTTCTTTCAGGAGTGTTCCCATGCGAAGCGATGATGTTACCAAAGGATACGAGCGGGCCGCGTCGCGGTCTCTGATGTATGCTACGGGCGTGGACCCGTCCCAGATGGGGAGGCCGATGATCGGCATCGCTTCCTCGTTCACCGATCTCGTTCCCGGTCATTCCGGGATGCGCGATCTGGAGCGGTTCATCGAAAAGGGAGTTCACACCGGCGGCGGGAGTTCCTTCATCTTCGGGATTCCGGCGGTTTGCGACGGCATCGCCATGGGACACAGCGGCATGAAATACAGCCTTTGCACCCGTGAAATCATCGCGGACGCCATCGAGTGTATGATGATGGCGCATAAGCTGGATGGTATCGTGCTGCTCACCAACTGCGACAAGATCACTCCCGGCATGCTCATGGCCGCGGCGCGGGTCAATGTTCCCGCCATCGTGGTGACCGCCGGTCCCATGTATTCCGGAAATCTGAACAATAGGCGTCTTTCCATGGTGGCCGATACCTTCGAGGCGGTCGGGAAATTCCGTCAGGGGCTCATCACCGAGGAGGAACTGACCGGATTTGAAATGGAAGCCTGTCCCGGTCAGGGATCCTGCCAGGGTTTGTACACCGCGAACACCATGGCCTGCATCACCGAGACCATGGGCATGTCGCTGGTGGGTTCCGCCACCGCGCTGGCCGGATTCGCCAAGAAACGCCGCATAGCGTTCCGTTCCGGGGTGAAAATCTGCGATCTGGTCCGCAACAATGTCCGTCCCCGCGATATCATGACCGCCACGGCGTTCGACAACGCCATTCGGGTGGACATGGCGCTCGGCGGCTCGACCAACACCGTCCTGCATCTGCCCGCCATCGCCCGTGAGGCCGGAGTGGATCTCCCGCTGGAGCGTTTCGACGAGCTTTCCAAGGACACTCCGCACATCACCTCGCTCCTGCCCGGCGGAACGAACTACATGGAGGATCTGGAGTATGCGGGCGGGATTCCCTCGGTGATGCACGTTCTGGGCGACAAGCTGAAAGACAATCCCACCGTTTCGGGCTATACCGTGAAGGAAATTCAGGCGGCCTCCAAATCGGGCAATCCCGAGATCATCCACGGCATGGACAACCCCTATCACGCGGAAGGTGGAATCGCGGTTCTCTTCGGTTCGCTCGCTCCGCAGGGCGCGGTGGTGAAACAGAGCGCGGTTTCTCCCAAGATGATGGTGTTCAAGGGAAAAGCACGGGTGTTCGATTCCGAGGAAGATTCTCTGGAAGCCATCTTCAACAAAAAGATCCAGCCGGGCGACGTGGTGGTGGTCCGGTACGAGGGACCGAAGGGCGGACCCGGAATGCGCGAAATGCTTCAGGGCACCGCGGCCATCACCGGCATGGGACTCTCCGACTCGGTGGCGCTCATCACCGACGGCCGTTTCAGCGGCGGAACGCAGGGACCCTGCATTGGACACATCTCTCCCGAAGCGATGGAGGGCGGCCCCCTGTGTATTGTACGTGAAGGGGATGAGATTCTTATCGACATCCCCGCCCGTCGAATCGATCTCCTTGTCAGCGAGGAGGAAATACGGTCACGTATGAATTCCTGGAATCCCCCGGAGCCGAAGGTCAAACACGGTTATCTGGCGCGGTATGCGAAACAGGTCACCTCCGCGGCGACCGGGGCGGTTCTGAAAAGCGAGTAAAAACAGAATTCAGAATTCAGAATCCGGAATGAAACGAAATGTCCGATGCCGCCGGATGAGACCGGCGCGCTTCCGGATGGGTATTGCCGGGCCGAACCGGAGTCAATGCAGTGAATTGAAACGTGGACGGACCGGGTGGCGCTTTTCGAATTCTATTCCGGGTTCAGGACTCTGGATTCTTCAAATACACAGGGGTATTTTCCCATGAGAATGAGCGGTTCCGACATATTCATCGAGTGTTTGCGCAGACAGAAGGTGGAAGCCATGTTCGGCTATCCCGGCGGACAGATCATGCCCATCTTCGACAAAATATACGACGCCACGGATATCCGGTTCGTGCTGACCCGTCATGAGCAGGCCGCGGCGCACGCCGCCGACGGGTACGCCCGCGCCACGGGCAAGACCGGAGTGGTGGTCGCCACCTCCGGCCCCGGCGCCACCAACCTGGTCACCGGCATCGCCAACGCCTACATGGATTCCATCCCCATGGTGGCGTTCACCGGCCAGGTCCCCATGGCGCTCATCGGCACGGACGCTTTCCAGGAAGCGGACATCACCGGCATCACCCGTCCCATCACCAAGCATAATTTTCTGGTCAGCGATACCTCGAAAATGGCCGACATCATCAACCAGGCGTTCTACATCGCCTCGACCGGACGGCCCGGACCGGTGGTGGTGGACATCCCCAAGGACGTGAGTGTCAAGACCATCGATTTCCACTGGCCGAAGAGCCAGCACATCCCCCTGGGATATCGTATTCCGAAACTGGCCGCTCCGGATCAGATCCAGAAGATGGCCGAGGCCATCCGCGAATCCCACAAGCCGTTCATCTATGCCGGCGGGGGAATCATCATCAGCGGCGCGGAAACGGAACTCCTGCGGTTCGCCGAGCGGATCAACGCTCCGGTGACCACCACGCTCATGGGACTGGGCGGTTTCCCGGCCAGTCACCCCTATTGGGTGGGCATGCCGGGCATGCACGGGACTTATACCGCGAACATGGCGTTCACCGAGTGCGACATGGTCATCGCCATCGGCGCCCGGTTCGATGACCGGGTGACCGGCAAGGTGGCGGAATTCGCTCCCCATGCCAAGATCATCCATATCGACATGGACCCCGCGGCCATCGCCAAGAACGTGGAAGTGGATATCCCGGTGGTCGGCGACGCAAAAGCCATCCTGAACCAGTTGCTGGAAGTGGTGGACGAGCGGAAGCGCAACGGCTGGAACGAGCATATCGAGACGCTGAAACGGGATCGTCCGGTGTTCTACGAGGAAAAGAACGGATCGCTCA
>CAYRTQ010000323.1:0-5353 GCA_964426865.1 uncultured bacterium | reverse complement strand
TCCCGTCATCTTTCCCGACGGAGAAGCGCTGAGGCGTACGACTGCGCCTTCCACCGCCCCCGTTCCCGGATAATACGCCAAAGCGGACCGTAAGGAAAGGGAAAAAAATCTGTCGACGCCTCTTCCGTTATTTGGCCGTCTTGGGGAGGACTCCGCCCAGGCTGTACCCGGCGGTCAGATATTTCTCCCCGACCCGGATGATGTCCGCGGCGGTCACTTTCTCCACGCCCGCGATGTACTTGTCACCGAAATCGTACCCCACGCCGAGAATCTCGTACTGGGCGTACTGGGCGGCCTGGCCCGCGTTGGACTCCTGCCCCATGATGTACATCCCGCGCAGGTAGCTCTTGGCCAAAGTCAGTTCATCCTCGGCGACCGCCTCCGTCTTCATGCGATAGATTTCATCGAGCAGCACCTTACGGGCTTCCTGGTAGGTCTCGGGCTTGGTGCCGATATAGGCGGCGTAGAGTCCCGAATCCATGCGGGCGTTCAGGAAGGAGGAAACCTGGTAGGCCAGCCCCCGCTTTTCCCGAATGGCCACGAAGAGCCGAGAATTCATCGAGCCCCCGGTGACCGAGTCGAGCACCTCCATGGGATAATAGTCCGGGCTGGTCAGAGAGGGCGCGGCCCACCCCAGGGCAAACCAACTCGCCGCGGTTTCGCGGGTTTCCACTTTCTCCACCGGAGCGGCGTGGTCCGGCATGTCGCCCGGAACCCGCTGGAGCGCCGGGCCCTTTTTCAGCCCGCCCAGGGCCTTGGTGATCTCCTCGATGAGCTTCCGTTCGTCAAAATTGCCCACCGCGGTCACCACCATGTTGTTGGGAACATAGGCGGCGGCATAGGCCTTCATCAGGTCCTCGCGGGTGAGCTTCTCCACCGTTTCCGGATACCCCATGGCGGGTTTGTGGAACGGATGGGCGCCGTACTCCGCTTCGGCCATGAGTTCCACCGCCCGGTACAAGGGCTGGTCACGGCGGGACAGGATGCTCCGGGTCTGGAGCTTCTTCTGCAAATCCACCGCCTCGGGGGGAAACGTGGCGTTCAGCAGCACGTCGTACAGGACATCCAGGCTTGGGGAAAGGCTTTCGGCGGTGGACTGGAAAGACACCGTGCCGTACTCCCGGTCCGCGGAGGACGAAATGCGGGTGCCCATGCTTTCCAGTTCCTCGGCGATCCGCTCGGAAGAGCGGGTCTTCGTGCCTTTCAGGATGGTGCTCTGCATCAGGGTGTACAACCCCGCCTGGCTGTCCGTCTCATACAGACTCCCCATCTTGAGGGAAACCACCACCGATACGATTTTGTTCGTGGTCAGGGGTTTGGTCAGGATGGTGAGACCATTGTCCAGTCTGGTTCTTTTCACGGCCTGAGCCTCCGCTGAAATACTTCCGTTCACGGCCAATGCCGCCATGGCGCAGATCAGGAAAATCCCGAGTTTATTCACCCTTGACCTCCCTGTCCGTCGGAATACGCTGGTTGATGACCCCCATGGAATAGGAGGCGGGATCGAGAATGCCGGAAACTCGGGTCTTCACCTCGTCGCCGGTGACCTCGTCCACCATCCGCTCGTATTCGGTCACCCGGTCCAGGATGCCGAGCACGTTGTAGTATCCCAGTGTTCCGGCGATATCGGAATCGGTCTCGTTGGAGAATTCGAAATCCGATTTGAGCATGGTTTTCGCCTTCTTCAGCTCATCCGGGGCGGGAGCTTCCGCGCGCATCTTCCCGACCTCGTCGAGCACCGCGTCACGGAATTTCCCCACGTTCTCACGATCCATGGTCCCGGTGACCACGAACAGCCCGGTATGCTTGAGCGGATAAATGAACGCCGACACCGAATTGGCGATCTGATCCTTTTCCACGATTCGCCGGTAGAGACGCGAGCTCTTGCCCTCGCCCAGGACGGTGCTCGCCACATCCATCACCACATTCTCCCGCGCGTCGGAGAGACCGTCGGTCTGGAACGCCATCATGACATAGGACATGTTCACGTCCTTCTCGATGGTGAATCCCTGGATTCCCCGGCGACGCTGCATGTTCACCGGAATACGGCTTTGATCCACCGTGGGATTGGGCTTCCAGTCGGCGGTGAGACGCTCGATTTCGCGGACCGCGTCGTCTGTTTTCACGTCCCCCACCACCACGGCGGTCATGTTATTGGGAACATAGAACGTGGAGAGATAATTACGGAAATCCTCGCGGGTGATGTTCGACACCGTTTCCTTCGATCCCAGCACGGAATGGGCGTACGGGGTTCCGGGAAACATGGTCTGGAAGATATCCTCGTACAGCTTCCCGCTGGGATCGTCCTCCTTGCGATTGATCTCTTCCTTGATCACCCCGAGTTCCTTTTGAATCTCTTCCTCGGGGAATTTCGAATTACGAATGGCGTCGACCAGCACATCGACCGCGAGACTGTAGTTCTCGGAGGGCAGCACCACGTAATACGCCGTATATTCCTTGGAGGTGAAGGCGTTGTTATACCCGCCGAGACTCTTGACGACCCGGTCGATCTCCCCCACTCCGCGCTTTTCGGTCCCCTTGAAAAACATGTGCTCGTAGAAATGGGAAATACCCTCGATACGGGCTTCCTCGTTGATGCTTCCGGTATTGCACCAGAAATAGACCGCCACGATGGGCGCGGAATGCACTTCCTTGACCATCACATCGAGCCCGTTTTTCAGAGTGGTCCTGCTAAACGGCGCTATGGAGGACCCGGATGCTTTCGACTGCCGCTGGACCTGCCGCGCGCCGGCGCAGGACAGGAGCGTAGCGCACATCAGGAATAAGAGAGCGGAATAAAGCATACGTCTCATCGACACCCCTTTCACCGCATGGCGTCCCTGTTCACCCGTGCGGACGGGAGGGACGGAATCTGGGTTCGTTCCCGGTATAATCATAAGATACACAACCGACAATGGAACGGTCAACACTCCCGCATCGGAGGGGAAATCTTTTCCCTTCCGAGACCGGAAATGTATCGATCATACTATAATATGTAAAAATTTTCAATGGATTTCAAGGGTGATGATGCATTTCTCTTCCCGGCAGTCTCATAATCCCGGTTCCGGCCTATTGCTCTGTCAACCGGAAGCTGCAGGGTATACTCTTCGGTTGGCCGGCTTCGACAAGCTCAGCCAGCGGCGGGCGCTGAGCCTGTCGAAGCGCAGACCACCCATTTTTCATATGCTCAATCCGGCTTTTGTTGTACCGTCAGTCAGCTCGGAAGGCGGATAGACACTGATGCCGTATATGTCCCGCTACACGGTCAGAATATCGAACGCGCCCTCGCCGCCGTACTCGGGAGCGGCGAACCCGTACTCGCGGATATAGCATGCTCCACCGGTTTCCAGAAAGCGAGCCACTGCTTCCCGCAGCACTCCGACGCCGTCCGCGCTCCGATTCCCGCGCCCGGTGATGACCAGGATGCGGCGGTGTTTCCCTTTCGCCCGGGCCAGTACGGTCTGCACGCGGGCCACCGCCTCCTCCCGGGTCACCCCGTGGAGGTCGACAACCGTATCGTGGACCGTTTTCGGACGGGTGCGCCCCCGTTTCCGGGGCTCGGACGCCCCGCCGAACTTGGCTTTGCGCAAATTTGCGGGAAGGTTGTCCAGCGCTTTCAGGAACAGTTCGCGGTCTTCCTCGTTCATCCCCGCCTCCCCATGAACCGGAGTTTCACCCCCTGGAGCATGCGATACTCGTCGGGACGGAGAAATCCGCTCGCCAGATAGAATGCGGGCGGTATGACAAGCAGGGCGGCGCGGAAGAACAGGGATGGGATCGCGCCCTCCGGCAGAAAATACTCCGGAATGGCTGCGGGCAGCACGGTGATGAGCAGGATCACCGCGAGCCTCCCGAACTCGTAGTCCACCTGGTATATCCTCCGGGAGATGAAATAGAGCATGGCCGCCATCACCAGATAGGCGACGATGGAGGTATAGGCCGCGCCGTAGACCCCGAACCGGGGGATGAGCAGAAAATTGAGCCCCACGTTGATCAGCGCCGCGACCACCGTGGCCGCGGGGAGATATTTCGTTTTCTCACGGATGAACACCCCGGCGTTCATGATGAGATAGAAGCCGAACAGAATGCACGCCACCGCTCCGAGCGGCAGGAGTCCGGCATAGGACATGGACCACCCCGGAGCCAGGATGCCGAATATCTCCTCCCGGAAGAGATCGATTCCGAGGAAGACCATGCCGATGAACATGGCGTAGTAGGTGGCAATGCGGGAGAACATGGCCCCGGCATCCGATTCATCCTTGACCGAGAGGAAAAAGGGCTGCCAGGCCAGACGGAAGGAGTTCACGAAGACCATCACCCCCGCCACCCCCGTGGTGTAGGCCACTGAATAGGCCCCCGTTTCCGCCGCTCCCCGCTCGCCCAGGAGATAGGCGATGAGAAACAGGGCGGACCGGTCCACGATTCGCATGGCGAGGAGGGTGAAAATGGTCGGCACCCCGAACACGAGCAACTGCCGTAATACCGGACGGGAAAGGTGTTTCCCCAGGTTGGCCCGGAAGACCGGGAAGAGGAGGAACATCACCGCGATCACCACGATCAGGTTGGCCTCGAATATGCCGTCGAGGCCCCGTTTCCAGACTCCGAGGAAGAGCAGGTTCAGCACGATGAACAGGATGAACCGGGCAAAGGCGATGAAGGAATAATACCGGGTGTTCCCCTCCGCCCGGAGAATCAGGGTGGGATAGATCACCACGCTGTCGAACACCATAATGAGGAACAAGAGACGGACGAGATACCGGTGGGTCTCGCTCTTGGTCGCCCACCGGGCGATGGTATCGTCGAACAGGAACGCCGAAACGAGGAACACCACGCCCATCAGCGTGGTGAAAACGAGCGCGGTGGAAAGGATCTCGTCCTTGCGGCGCGCATACTCGCGATCCATGAAATAGCGCAGGAAGGCGTTGTCCAGGCCCATGGTGTAGAAAAGGCTGAGGAGCGCCGCGGTGCCGTACAGGAGCGCCCGCGTTCCCATCTCACCCTCGGTCAGGAACCGGGTGTAGATGATGATGAGAATGGAGCCGGTGCTGCGGGATATGGTTTCCGCCAGCCCATAGACAATGGAATGCCTGAACAGGCGCTTCAGGTGTTCGAACACGGGAAATCTCCGAAAAAACGGAAAAAAGGCGCGCCTCCGGCCGGGTCGCGCGGGGAGAGTCGCTCGGGGACGGGGTGGCGGAAGCGGACCTCGATGCCCGCTCCCGCCGCCCGGAGCCGCTACCTGCGGATTACCACCATCTTGTCACGGAATACGCGACCGCTCTTATCCTCGCCGACGATGAAATACACCCCTGAAGCCACCTGCTCGTTCTTGAAATTACGGCCGTTCCAGGTG
>CAYRTQ010000322.1:0-5372 GCA_964426865.1 uncultured bacterium | reverse complement strand
GCCGAACAGGTTTTCCGCCACATTATGACCGAGAACGCAGACCTTGGAACTGTTCAGAATGTCCGCGGCGTTCAGGAATCTTCCCTTCGCCAGTTCCCAATTCTCGGTGAACATGTATTCGGGAAGCGAACTCACGATCTGGCCGGCGACCGAGGCGGCGCGGTATTTGATGTTCCAGTCGTCTCCGTTGGCCCAGATGTTGGGGGTGATGATTTCCACCTTGTCCGTGGCGGCCATGATGGCCTCCACATCACGCCAGGTGAGATACTCCTCCCAATCATGGCGTACCCATCTTCCCTTGCTGTCTCGGTACCAGCTATTGGGCCCCCAGGTGAAAATGGAGGACGAGCCACCCATCTTGTCGAACTCTCCGACGATGGCGCCCCGGAGGCCGTCGCCGAGCGAAAGCACCCCGATCACCGCGCCGACCGCGATGAGAATGCCGGTGAGGCTGAGAACGCTCCGCAACTTGTTGGCCCATATCTGGGAGAGGCCGATCCGTACCGGTTCAAAAAAATTCATGGACGACTCTCCTTATTCATGACGGAGCGCCTCGACCGGGTCGAGCTTCGAGGCCCGGTATGCGGGGTAAACGCCGAAAAAGAGACCGATTCCGGCGGAGTACAGGACAGCGAACATCATGAGTCCCGGGGTGACCACGCTTTCGAACGGCTGGTGGGTCAGGCTCTTCACATACGCGGAAATACCCGCTCCGATTCCCAATCCGAGCAGGATGCCGAGCGCTCCTCCCGCCAGGCAGAGCGCGATGGATTCGAGTATGAACTGAGCGAGAATGGAGCGCCGTTTTGCTCCCACCGCCATCCGGATGCCGATTTCACGGGTCCGCTCGGTGACCGAAACGAGCATGATATTCATGATCCCGATTCCGCCCACGATGAGCGAGATGCCCGCGATTCCGCCAGCCACCAGTTTCATGATGGATACCACCCGGTTGAACTGGGCGATCTCGCTCTCCCCCGTTTCCACCCGGTAATCCTCGGCATGCTCATGGGTGGCGCGGATGATGCTCCGGATACGGGCGGAGACCTCTTCCACATGAGCCGGAGAATCCGCCCGGACATTGATCTGCTCCACCCGGTCGTTGCCGGAAACCCGAAGCTGCTGGGTGGTGATGGGTATGGCCATGTATCGATCTTCGTTCCGTTCGAACGCGCGTTTCCGGGAGATCACGCCGATTACCGTGTACCGGATCGAATCGATCCTGATTTCCTTGCCGACCGGGTCTTCCTTTCCGAAAAGGTCATCCGCCAGGGTGTCTCCGATCATGGCCACCTTTGCGGCGTTCTTTACATCCTCGGCGTTCATTATCCTCCCGTTCAGAAGTTCGATGGAATCGATCTCACGGTATTCCTCAGTGGTTGCGAACACCTGGGAGGGGGCGCTCACATCACGGTAATAGATCTTGTCGCTGCTCGTCCGTATGAGCGGAACCACGAGCTTCACGTAGGGCGACGCCTTACGGATCGCATCCGCGTCCTTCAGGGTGAGATACTCCTCGTAATCACGCTTGATCCAACTGTTTCCTTTCCGGTACCAGGTCTGGGGAGGGCGCACCCAGATGAGACTGGATCCCCCCATCTGTTCAAACTGACCCAGGACCGTTTTCCGGAGACCGTCGCCCATGGACACGATGCCGGTGACGCTCCCCACGCTCAGGAGAATGCCGAGAATGGAGAGCGAGGCTCGAAGTTTGTGCGTGCGAAGCTGGTCCAGGCCAATGAGGATCGGTTCCAAGATATTCATGTCGGTATCCTTCTATTTGGCCGCCTGCTTGTCGTTACCCTTGCCCGGTTTCTTCTTGCCGCTCTTTTTGGCTTCCTTGTCCTTGAACATCTTTTCGGCATCGGAAGCCAGCACGGTCGTGGTGTCGAGATGCGCAGTCAGTATCTGGACCTTGCTGTCGCTCTTCACCCCGATCTCGACTTCCTTCTGGACGAAGTCGTCCAATGGATCGGGACCTTTCTTGAAGAATGCGAACCGTGATTTCGGCTTTGCTTTTTCTTTGGTGGAATCCTTCACTGTCTTGACGAAAATGAAGTTATGGGTCGTTTCGTTCCGGTCGCCGGAGGAATCTTCCTTTTTACGATACACCGCTTCCATCGGGAGAAAGAGGGTGTTGTCCGCTTCAGCCAGAACCACATCCACATCGCAGCTCATTCCGGGCTGGAGTCGCGGATCCTTGTCCAGAATCTCGATTTCCGTATTGAAGGAAACGACGTTTCTCCCGGTCTGGAGTTTTCCAACCGGAGAGATGTGACGGATTTTTCCGGCGAACGTGGTATCCGGGTAGGCGTCCAGAGTGATCCGTACCGGCGAACCGACATGCACCTTGCCGATATCCACCTCGCTGATATTGGCCCGGATGATCTTGGCCGAGGGGTCTCCGATCTGGAACAGGTCCGTCCCGGAGGTGTAGGAACTGATTCCAGAGGTCACCAGCACTCCCTCTTCCACAAGCCGCTGGGTGACCAGGCCACTGATCGGCGCCTTGACCCTGGAAGAAACGATCCGTTCCTCGATACCGGAACCGGCGGTATCGATTTCCTTCTCCATGATCTCCAGTTCAAGTTTGGCGAGACTCAGGGTATTCAGAGCCAGGCGGTGATTGTTTACCGCATCCTCGACTTCCTTCGGGCTCACCATGGAGGTCTTGGCCAATTCGATTTTACGGTCCATATCCTTTTTCGCCCGGTCGAGATCGATAACCGAACGGTCCACCGCCGAACGCTTCTGGAAGAGCATCAGAGTCTGGGTTGGGTCGGGGTCCACCACGCAGAGCACCTGTCCCTGTCTGACTTCATCCCCTTCCTTGACCAGAATTTTCGAAATCGTCCCCGCAATCTTGGACTTTACGGTCACCCCGCGGAGGAGTTCGATGTTACCGGTTTCCGTGATTCGCTCGGTCACCCTTCCGATCTGAGGCTTCGTGGTCTTGATCGGCTGTACCTTTTTGCCGGCGTTTTTGGAAGACACGAAACCGATGGCGAGGAAAATGACAATGATCCCGGTGATGAGCTTCCATCCGAACCGCTTTTTTCGTTTCTTGTTTACCGCCATTGTCCCCTCCTCGTCAATCCTTGGGTATGATATTGATATTGAGATCCTTGAGCAATGTCCCCCTGGACTGGCGCAGATCGAGCACCGAAAGGGTATAGTCCATGAGAGCTTTGTTGTAAAGATTGCGGGCGTTGGCCAGATCGGTCTGGTATTGGAGCACGAGGAAACTGGTCGACAGGTGGTTACGGAATTTCTCTTCCTCCTTGCGGAGCTTGAGTTCGTTCATCTCCACCGTCATTTTCGCCACATCGATCCGCTTACGGTTGGTTTGCAACTGCCCCATGCTGGAACGGATGCTGGTGATGATGTTGCTTTTGAGATTATCGAGATTGAGTTGCGCGCGCTTCAGGTCGATCTCGGTGCGTTGGTAGTCGGTACGCGCGCCGCGCTTGTTGAGCGGGTAGGATAAATTCAATCCCACTTCCCAGCCGTAGGCCTCGCCGTTGCCGAGATGCCTCCAGTTGCTGCCATAGGTCGCGCCGGAACCGTTGAGACGATAGCCCGCGTTCAGGTCGAGACCGGGAAGCAGCGCGTTCCGCGATACCGCGAGCCGTAATTTCTGCTGCTCGATCCCGGACAGGCTCTGGAGATAGTCCGGACGCGACTGTAACGCCGCTTCCAGTGCGTCCTGCTCATTCAGATCGATCTCCGGGATGGAAGGTTTCCCGGTCGGCGTGAGCCGCAGGTTCCCGTCGTCTTTCCCGGTGATGTTGAGCAGGAGTTTCAGATTGTCTTCCGCTGTCTGAATCTGGATCTGCTGCTCCAGGATTTCCTGCTGACGGGTGAACCAGGCGCTTTTCGCCTCGAGAACATCCGATTCGATCAGCACGCCCAGTTCCATCCCCTTCTGGTTGTAGGCCAGCAGGCTTTCCGCCTGGGCGGCGGCCATTTCCCGCACTGCGAGGGTTTCACGGGCATAGACCAGGGTCCAGTAGGCTTTTTCCACATCCGCCAGGAGGGACATGGCGGTGTTTTCCACGGTATGAATGGTGGCGTCTCCGGAAAGACGCGCGAGATAAATCCGGGAAAATGTGTTCTGTTTCCCGCGTCCCCGCAACAACGGCTGGGAAAGACTCACTCCCATATATCCGGAATAATTTTTGATGCGCTCGATATTGCTTTCGGAAAGGGCGTTATACGCCCCAAACTCAAGCTTGGCGCCGGTCGAGATGCTTTTGCCCAGAGACAGATTCGCGGAGGTCTGTTTCTGGGAGATTTTATCCACGGGGATGTAGGATGCATAGTTCGGTGATCCGGATTGGCTGCGGCCGACATTGAGGGAAAGGGATGTATCGAAATTCGACTCTTCCTTTGTGATGGCGAGCGCGTCGTACCGTATGCCGAGATTGGAGGCCTGAAGATTGAGATTGTCGTTCAGCGCCCGCGTAAAACAGTCCGCGAGGCTGAGACTGAGCGTATTTTCCGCGCCATGGCCGGCTCCCGCCCCGAACATGCATCCCCACAATACAGCGGTTGACAAAAGCATGGATCTTGCCTTGTGGCTCATATCTGAACTCCTTCGAACCGGTGAATCGGAATCGTGACGGCGCACCGCACGGGGAAAAATCCCGTGGCGGAACGGGAGAAGACTGACGGTAGATCGCTTCCATCGGATACATGCGGGGCCGGCCGTCCGATGGTTTTCCGTCCTCAAAGAAAATTAGACGGAAAATCCAACCTGAAATTTCAAAAAAAATTTACTGTTGATAAAAATCCTGACAGTTGATGCAGAACTGAACTTACGGTGGAACAAAGCGGCCTTGGTACGAGCGGACGCCCGGGATATCGCGCCCGCTGGGTGTTTCTGCGGTGTCGACATGCGGATCGACCGGACGGAATTCGTCGGGCGAACATCTCCGGTGTACCGGGATACGGATTACTGCGGGGAGTCGGCATCCTCCGGTCCGGACGCGGGGGGATTTTTCGGCGCGGGCGGGGTCATGTATTTCTCCTCGTAGAGACGCCGCATCCGTTCACGGTCCGGCTCGGTCAATTTCCAGTAAATCAGGAGCGCGATCCCGGCTCCGGCAAGGAAAAGTCCGAGTGCGCCCAACTCATGGTCGCCGCCAAGCAGGCTGGAGATAAATGCCGCGAGACCGATGCAGGTAAGCAGCAATCCCCAGAGCAGGGATTTCTTTCCCGGATAGACGAGTGTCTGGGCATCGGGATTGACACCCTGGCGGATCATCTCCATGCGCTGACGGTGACGGAGGGTGGCGAGGACGATGATAAGCAGCGCCGGGGCCCCGAACACAAAAATGATGCCCACAATGGCCACACACCCCGACAAAAAC
>CAYRTQ010000321.1:0-5374 GCA_964426865.1 uncultured bacterium | reverse complement strand
TGCACACCGACCGGGGATTCGTTATTTTGTGATGGTTCTTTTCTTTCACCAGACCCGCCTCAAGCATCCGGAGCATCAAACCCGTGAAAAGAATCCTCGCGTTGAGCGTTTTCCTGGTCCTTTCCCTCGCCTGTGACCGTCCAAAACCCGTGCTCGAAATCTCCAACCATCTCTGGCCCGAGGGAACGGCAATTTCGGTTATCCATGAGGGCAAGGTGGTCGCTTCCTCCGCTCTCTATGGCGACCATGTGCGGATATCCGTTCCCAAGCGGGGCGTGGTTACCGTTCGCGCCGCCGCTCCCACGGCGCTCACTTCGTTTTCCCCGGAGTTGACCCTGCATGGCGGCGTGGTTTCCTGCCCGCTCCCCATTCCGGTCACACGGCGTCAGGCCGGAACGGTCAACCTGGGGATTGGCTGCATGTCGTCCGATGCGGCTCCGGTCTGCCTCGCCCTGGTGGAGAATTTCGCCGCTTCGGTCACCTCCCTGTCACTCGCAACGGGAGATGGTGCATCTCTCACCGCCGCCATTGCCCGTGCACATGCCAAGGCGGTCGAGGTGATCCTCCGCGCCGATTGCCGGAAGGACGTCTCGGTGAACGCCGCTTTCAAGACCGTTCTCGTCTGCGCGGATGAGGCGGAACGGAGTGGCGCCGACGGCATCCTGTTTCTTCCCGCCGATACGGCCGTACGGAGCGTCGAATTCCCGAAGGAACTCCGTGCGCTCGCGGCCTCGCTGCATGACCGGGGAATGTCCCTGATTGTGGCGCTCACCCCGGAAGTCCTCCGCGATTTCCATCCGGTGGTTCTCTTCGACCAGGTCCCCGCGCCGGAATGTCCGGACGAACTGCGAGTCCTCTGCTATGGCGCAGGCCCGGACGCGGAAATTCCGGCGGTGGCTTCCTCGCAACAGATGGAGGATGTTCTGCTGAAAGTCATGGAGGAAAAAATTCCCCTTTCCCGGATATCCATCGAGGTGCGGCTCTCCGCGCAGGCCGCCGGCGTGGAGGGGAAAACGCTCCGTCCGGTCGCGCTCGCGCCGGGAGAACTGGAAAAGATTCTCGCCGAGGCGGGAACGGGAAGCGTCATCCGTCTGGGCGATGGCGCCCTGATGCTCGGATACAAGGGGGTGGATTACCAGTACGAGGACCTGACCGGAATCGCCCGGAAAATGCGGGTTCTCCGGAGCGGGGAATTCCTCCGTCTGCACGGGGTGCATGTTCTGTATGACGGGCTGGGCGTGAAGCCGGACGCGGCGGGACTGAAGGAACTGGCGGGGGTGTTCGGGGGGAAGTGACCGCGGCGGGTGGCCATGCGCGTGATTGAAAGGATGAACTCCTGCTGGAAGAGACT
Organism: uncultured bacterium; assembly: GCA_964426865.1. Taxonomy (GTDB): domain Bacteria; phylum Latescibacterota; class Latescibacteria; order Latescibacterales; family Latescibacteraceae; genus JAWLHT01. The sequence goes on along the minus strand of CAYRTQ010000321.1, from coordinate 4,023 downwards.
GCTTTTCATCAGCTTTTCATCATTCCCATCATTCGAATCACTGGTTCAGACAGGTATCACGCTTCCTCCCCGGATTGAACGAAACCCCGTGTATGGCCCACCATTTGATGCAATATCTGAATGAAAACGGGGGATGAATTCACGTGAATCCATCCCCCGTTTCTATTGCGGTGAAACCGGCGCTATCTCGACATTTCCCGCCGCATGCCCACCGGCGGGCCAAGAATCTCGCTCATGATGATGCCGCGCACCACATCGTCCCGGTAGAACGCGAGCAGGGGGCGTGGCGCTCCGTCCGCTTTCTTGTGACGCGGAGCATGCGCCGGAGCGCGCGTTCCCGGTTTGGAGGCGTCCGCATACCGTCCTTCCTCGTCCTCGCGCACCACTTCCCGTATCCGTTGCTCACGGGAGGGTGCGGTTTCCACGGGCACATGGAAATGACGGGGCTGCGGGCGGGTGATCTCCGGGACCGCCCGTTGTCTCGGACGGGGAGGCTCTTCCGGTACGGTGAATTTCCGGACGGTCGGTTCCGGAACCTGTGCCGCCGGACGGGGCCGTACGGTCGGGATCTCCATCCTTTCCGGCATCTGCGTGGTCTCCGGAGATCGCCGCAGGGGCCGCTCAGGGACCGGAGCCTCTTCCCGCTCCTCCTCTTCCTCCTCGAACATGCGTTCGGGAGGAGGGGGGCCGGTGAGTTCGCCACCCTTGCGGGCGACCTCCTGCATGCGCTTGAGCACATACAGGATGATCGCGATGGTGACGATTATGTTGACCAGGACTTCCATCAGGAGCCTTCACTTTCCTCGGGTTTCTCGGGCTCGGTAGTCCGGGAGATGGATCCCCGCATATCGGTATCGGACTGGATATTCTTCATGCGGTAATAGTCCATGACCCCCAGGTTGCCGTTGCGGAAGGCCTCGGACATGGCCAGGGGAACCTGCGCCTCCGCCTCGGTGACCTTGGCGCGCATCTCGACCACTCGCGCCCGCATTTCCTGCTCCAGAGCGCGGGCCATGGCGCGACGGCTTTCCGCCTTCGCCTGGGCGATGTTTTTGTCCGCATCGGCCTGGGCCATCTGCAGAGTCGCCCCGATGTTCTCGCCCACATCCACATCCGCGATGTCGATGGAGAGAATCTCGAACGCCGTTCCGGAGTCCAAACCCTTCGCGAGCACGACCTTGGATATCTTGTCCGGATTCTCGAGCACCTGCTTGTAGGACTCGGAGGAACCGATGGTGCTCACGATGCCCTCGCCGACACGGGCGATGATGGTTTCTTCACCGGCGCCGCCCACCAGCCGGTTGATGTTGGTGCGCACGGTCACCCGGGTGACCGCCTTGACCTGGATGCCGTCCTTCGCCACCGCGGCGATGGAGGGAGTGGTGATGACTTTCGGCAGCACGCTCATCCGCACCGCCTCCAGGACATTACGTCCCGCGAGGTCGATGGCGGCGGCCCGTTCGAAGGTCAACGGAATGGCGGCCTTGTCCGCGGCGATGAGGGCGTTGACCACCGCCGCCACGTTTCCACCCGCCAGGAAGTGCGCTTCCAGGGCGTCGCTGCCGACTTTCAACCCCGCCTTGGTGGCGGAAATGAGCTGATTCACGATCAGCGGGGGCGGAACTCTCCGCAGCCGCATTCCCACCAGACTGAACAGACTGATGTGGACATTGGCCGCCACGGCCGAAATCCACAACGGCACCGGCACGGCCCAGAAGAAGAGCCACACCACTACCAGAAGTACCACAAACGCCAGAATCACCACGGGAGTCAGAATCATGCCGTCTCCTTATCCTTTCTGGTTACAATTACTCGGGTCCCTTCCACACCCAGGACCCGGATGGGTGTATTGATTTCAATGAATTCGCCATCGGTCACCACGTCCACCCGTTGCTCCCCGATGATCGCGGTTCCGGCGGGACGAAGCGGGCTGAGCGCGATACCCTCCTTACCGATAAGAGATGAATGGTCGTCCGGTGCGGAATATCCTTTCTGGCTGTATTCGAGGCCGACCGATTTCACCGCGCGGCTCCTCGACGCAAACTTCACGATCAGAAACGCCCCGATGGCGCTGAGGACGATGGTGACAAGCGCGCCTTCTATATCATACGCCTGACGCGCCCTCCAGACACCGTACACGATGAGCGCGATTCCCGCGATCCCCGGAATGGAAAAGCCCGGGATGAGCAGCAGTTCCACCACAAGCATGACGAAGCCGCAGATGACGAGAAGCGCGATGGTGAGAATGGTCATGGGCATGTGTCCGTAATGGGAATTACCTCCGTTGATGGGATCGGGCGTATTTTGCCCGCCTCAAACCTCATTCCGCGCCGGATTCGCTTTTCTTTCCGTGCGCATATTTGATGATCTGCACCTTTTCCAGGGTGATGAGCCCGCCGCACCGGGCCGCCTCGAACATGTCGTGCAATGTCGGCAGGAACGCGTCGATCTTCTCTTCCTGGTCCACGATCTCCACGATGACCGGCAAATCCGTGGAGAGATCGAGTATCCGCGAGGTCCGCACCCGGCTCGAAAGCCCGAACCCGGTGATGCCCCGCCAGGCGGTCGCGCCCGCCAGTCCCGCCTTGCGCGCCGCCATCACGATGGAATCGTACAGGGCGGCGTGCCTGAGATGGTCGTCCTCTCCGAGGAATATCCGGAGCAGCTTCGCTTCGCCTTTCAGTTCCATCATTCCCCCGCGCTCATGATGAGCAGACGCACCCCGATCACGCCAACCACAAACGCCAGCATCGACCCGGCCAACGTCGCCCCGACATACAGAACCCCATGCAGGTATTCGCCGGACCGCAGCATCTGCATGCTCTCGTACACCATTGAGGACATGGTGGTGAATCCCCCGCAGAAACCGGTCGCCAGCAGCAGCCGCGACGCCGGGGAAATCGCTTCCGTGCGCTCCGCCGCCGCGGTAATCACTCCGATGACGAAACACCCCAGAAGATTCGCGGCCATCGTCCCCAAAGGCCACGCGAACGAAACCCGCTGAAACGCGATGCTCAAACCGTACCGCGTTATGGAACCCGCAAATCCGCCCAGGCCGACCAGGGCGGAGGAAAGGAGAGGATTGGGCATGGTGATTCTTAAATCCGTATGCTTGGTGTAAATACCATCTGCGACCGCGTTTCCCGGCGTTCATCCCGGAATCCGTTTCAATCTCGTGTATACGAAAGCTGCACCAGTCCCTTGTCAAACTGCCGCACTTCCCGGAGCGTCAGTTCAATCGGCATGTCCGTCTTTCCGAACAGACGGACTCCGCCTCCGAGAATCACCGGAACCACCGACAGCACAATCTCGTCGATGAGCCCCCGCGCGAGGAACTGCTGCGCCACGCTGGCGCCGCCCTCGATCCAGATGTCCTTGTCCGTCAGCCGCTTCGCATTTTCCAGCACCTCCGCGATGTCCGCATCGGTGAAGTGAATATTCGGACGGCCCGGCTCCCGCTCCGGCGGGCAGTGCGACAGGACAAAGATCGGAATGGTACTTTCGCTCCCCCATCCGAGCTGCGCCTCGATCTCGTACGTCCGCCTGCCCTGAATGATCGCGCCGATGGTGGAGAGAAATCCGGCGTAGTCGTAATCGACGTCATTATACCGGAAGAGCCAGGAAATGTCGTCATTCTTCCCCGCCACGAACCCGTCGAGCGATGCGGCGATATACAGGACCGCTTTGGACATCAGGAGTGCTCCTTTTTCGGCGATAAATACTATTCATACATTCATCGACATGGTTCCCGGTAGCCAGGAAAACGAGAACCGCTGAAAAACGTACCACTCAACCGAACCCGCAAGTCCGCTCAAGTCGATTGGGGCGGAGGAGGGGAGATGAAAGGGCATGATGGCCCGGTGTTTCTGAAGTTGCATAGTTGAAGCAAAAGCTAGTTTGTTGTTAGTTATTTCTAGGCCATTGTCTGATTTGAATTGTATAAAAGCGTGCAAAACGGATAGTTGCTACCTTAGTCAAGTCCTGAATTTTCTGTAAAATGCGCTCTCTGGTGAGGAGTGTTTG
>CAYRTQ010000320.1:0-5380 GCA_964426865.1 uncultured bacterium | reverse complement strand
ACAGGTTTTTCCCGCACGGGATCAATCCGATGCCGGTATCCGGATAATAAACCGCACGCCGGTATCCGGCGACGGGTCCACGCGGATGGAACCGTGGAGCAGGCGTATGCCTTCGCGGACAGCATCCATGCCCACCCCTCGCCCGGAAAGCGCGTTCACCCGCCGGGATGTGGTGAAACCGGGCTGAAAGATGAGATCGAGGCATTCCGGAACGGATAGTTTCTCCGCCGCGCCGGGAGTGATGATCCCCAGGCGCAGGGCGGTCTCCCGGAGTTTTCCGGAGTCGAGCCCCCGGCCATCGTCCGAGAACAGAAGCACGACATCCCCCTCCCCGGAGCGGATGTCGAGAGTCACCCGTCCCCGTTCCGGTTTCCCGATGGCAATTCGCTCCCCTCGGTCCTCGATCCCATGCGAGAGGGAATTACGGAAGAGATGTACCAGCGGATCGTTCAACGCCCGGGCCATTTCGCAGTCCAGAAGCGCCTCCCGGCCCTCGAAATGAAACGCTATATCCTTTTCCGTGCGGCGGATGAGATCCCCGATGATGCGCACCGCGCGGGCAAGCCCTTTCTTCGCGGGTGTCATCCGCAGCATCCGCAGGGCGCGCACCAGATCGCCCCCCCGTTTCCCGGCCATACCCTCCCGGCAGAGTTGCCGGGCCATGCCGCTCACCGCATCCAGTTCCCGCAAGGGTACCGGGAGATACATCCCGCCGCTCTCGAGTCCGTCGTCACCCAGAATTCGCGACGCCCGGGCGTTCAGCATTTCGAATTCACGGGTGAGTTCCTCCACGATACGGGAAACCTCCCCCGTCAGCGCCCCCGGGGGATCCGCATGCTCCCGCATACCGCTCAACAGGTCTTCCATCGCGCTCGCGGCTACGGAAAGCGCGGACGCCCCAAATGCGCTGGTCGTTCCTTTCAGGGTATGCGCCATGCGGAACAGGCCGTTGACAATCCCATCATCTTCCGGCTGGCCGGCGAGGAGCGCGCTCCCTTCCGCAATGCCGCGAACGGTATTCCTGGCCAGGGAAAGGAACTCCCGGTACAATCCGGGGTCCTCCGCGATTGCGAGAACCTGCGCGATTTCCGCCTCGGAGCGCGACACCTGCTCGGCAAGCGCATGCTCGCCGGAGACATCCTCGAAAACCGCCAGGATGTTTCCGCTCAACTCGCCTTCCCGGTGAATGACCTTATACCGCGATTTCACCCAGATCGGACTGTTTTCCCCCGGACGCCGCAGTTCGATTTCCGGGAAGGGATTGAGTTCATCGAGGTCCTCTTCCGGAAGAGATCCTTCCCGGAGCAGATCCAGATATTCCCGGAGCGTATCACGGTCCTCTTCTCGCTCAAATCCGATGAGATCGAAAAGAATCCCGCCGGTCAGGTCTTTCCGGGCGAACATTCCCTCCGCCGATTTCGAGTACTCGGCATTGATCCGGTATTCCCGGTTCAGGGAAAGGAGCGCGATGGGCACGGTATCCATGATGGTGCGCATTTCGCGGTTACGGCGGCGGATACGGTTGTGCGCCTGCTCCAGGGCTTCGAGCATGCGGTTCCCCGCGGCGGCCACCGCGTCCAGTTCATCGTTGCCGTCCGGGGAAATTCGCCCGGAAAAGTCTCCCCGGGCGCCGATTCCCCGGAATTCCCCACTCATGCGGGTAAGCCGGGAGAGGACATACCGTTCCAGGAAAAAGAGCATGACCGTGGTGAACCCCAGGCCGGTGGTGAAGAGCACGACCACCAGCACCCACATGGAGTGCCGCTCCTGCTCCCGAATCTCACGGGGCATCGCGGAGCGGAGAATCAGGCAGGGATTTCCATAAATATCGTCGATGCGGGCGTACCCGGCTATTGTATCGGAAGACAGGGGGAGAGTGAAGGCCGCCGAGGAATCGGCGAGCGCGGAAACGGCGGCCCGGAAATCTTCGGGTGGCGCGGGGTCGGACCAGTAACGGATCTGCACGTCGAGCCGGGTGATTTCCGCGAGGCGGGCGACCTCTTTCCCGTCCACAAACCTTCCGAAAATGAGCGTCCCGCGGATTGGCCCCGTTCCATTGGTGGTAAGAACGGGACGCGAAGCCACCATCAGGAGACCCTCGGGCAACGGGACAATCCCGGCGACCGTGCTCTCCGCTTCCCGGTGACGGACGAAACGGTCCCCGCGCGCCGCCAGACGCAGAAGACGGTCCGGAACGGTGAGTTCGCGCCCGGTCTCCAGATCGTATCCGCGCGAGAAGACGACCGCGCCGGAAGCGTCGAGATACAGCATGATATTGATATCGAGCGTGAGGAAACCGTCGCTGACGAGATTGGATTCCAAATATTCCCGGTTACGATCCATGATGAAGCGGTAGGTATCGTCCCACGACGCCCAGTCGTGCGCCTTGTTGTCCACGGCCATGATCTCGCGCTGGAGGGCGTTCACCACCCGGGTGGCGTTACGGTGCGCGTCCTGATGCTCCATTCGTGAGAACCCGGCGTGCATCACCATGTGTGAAATTCCCCAGAGGATGAGCGTCAGGGCGACCAGGGTAACCGTAATGATGTGAAGGATCTTGTTCCTTAGCGTCAACCTGTATCTCCTTGGGAATCCCACCCGGCGAGAGGTTACACCGGCGGGGAGCGGGATGGACCGTATACGCCGTACTTCGGGCGACGCATCCGGCGCAAATGCGTTTGCCGGACAGAATGACCGGACAGAAGAGCGGTCGCCCTCATTCGACGCTCGGCCCGCGGGGACCGGAAACCGTTGCCGGCAGGGACGTAACGGTCCGGGATGTCGTGTCGCGGAGTGTTACAGAAAGAGAAAATATGCAAATGCCATGCCGTGGGGAAATTCTATTTTTCGGCGGAGGAAGAATTCCGGAAAGAAAAGGTGAAGTTGGGCTTGACTCGGTGATTTTTTAAAGTTATATATTTATATATATTAGCCTATGTGCGATGACAAACACGTGGCGCGGGGGAACAGAACCGGTCGGCGGCGAGATGCGGGCGCATCCCGTCTGCGCTGTAACCACGGGCATCGGTATCGGGGAGAGTACGCCATGAAACGGATAATTCCCTCCCTTCTGGTATACGGGTTCCTCTTTCTCCTGGGATATTCGGTTCGTACCGCGTTTCAGGAAAGCCATTATCCCGCCGTTCCCCGAAAAATCCCGGTAAAAGCTCTCTACGCCCTGAAAAAGCCGGGAGGGGAAACCACTTTTCATGCCCGTCATTCCGCGCCCATACCCTGAAAAGCATCGAGGAGCCCGCCATTGACCTTCTGGGGATTCATTCTGCTCCTGATAATCGCCGCGATCTGCGGCTCGGTCGCCCAGTCCATCACGGGATACTCCCTGGGGGGCTGTCTGGCCTCCATCGCCATCGGGTTCATCGGCGCAATCCTGGGCCAGTGGCTGGCCCGTCTCTCCGGGTTGCCCCCGCTTTACACCATCACCATCCAGGGGGAGCCGTTTCCGGTGGTCTGGGCAATCATCGGTTCCACGGTATTTGTCCTGGCGGTGGGATTGCTGACACGGCGGAAACGGATATGGTGAGAGCGATGCGACGATCCCGTCCCTTCCCTTCAGCCGAACCGTATCGCACCGGAACCGGCCCTCACATGGATGGAAAACCACTCCCGGAGCCGGGACATCCGAATCGCGTCCCCATACTCCCGATGGAACAGCCGCTCCCTGATTTACGGCATCCGGAAAATAAGGCGCCTTTTCGCGGAAAGAGACGGATTCCATGCGATACTATGCATTGGCGACCGATTATGACGGGACTCTTGCCCTGCACGGGAGGGTCAGCCCCGATACGGTGGAAGCGCTCACCCGGTTCCGTAATTCCGGAAGAGACCTCATTCTCGTCACCGGCCGCGAACTCGAGGAGTTGCTCGATGTTTTCCCGCGCATCGGTCTTTTCCGCCTGGCGGTGATCGAGAACGGCGGAGCCCTGTATTTTCCGGAAACACGGGTAACCACGCTCCTGACCGGGCCGGTGGAGGAAGAGTTCGTCACCCAGCTCCACCAGCGCGGAGTGGCGCCGATATCCATCGGAAGGACGATTGTCGCCACCTGGCGTCCGAACGAGACGGAGGTGCTGCGCACCATACGGGATCTGGGGCTGGAACTTGAGATCATTTTCAACAAGGAAGCGGTCATGGCGCTCCCCACCGGAGTGAACAAGGCGACCGGACTACGGCAGGCGCTCCGTCATGCGGGGCTCTCCCCACACAATGTCGTCGGAATCGGGGATGGAGAAAATGACAACGCATTCCTGGGTATCTGCGAGTTTTCCGCGGCGGTTGCAAACGCCATTCCCATTCTCCGGGAGCAAGCGGATATGGTGACCGCGGGTGAAAGCGGCGAGGGAGTGACGGAATTGATCGACCGTATCATAAAAACGGACCTGGAGGACCTCTCGCCCCGTCTGGAGCGTCACGACATTCCCTTGGGCGTCGGCGCGGACGGCGGCGAGGTGCGCATCCCCCCTTACGGCAGGAACATTCTCCTCGCCGGGAGTCCGGGAACCGGAAAATCCACTCTGGCGGTCGCATTTCTGGAACAGTTGGCGGAGCGGGAATACCAGTTCTGCGTCATCGACCCGGAGGGAGACTACCCGGAGTTCCGGAAGGCGGTTTCCCTGGGGTCGGTGGACAGCAAACCCCGGGTGGAAGAAGTTCTCTCCATTCTCGAAAATCCCGCCGAAAACTGTTCAGTGAATATTGTGGGAGTGCCCATCGAGGACCGCCCCCCCTTTGCGCGGCAGATTTTTTCCCATATTCTACAGTTCAGAACCCGTACCGGACACCCGCACTGGATTGTTGCCGACGAGGCGCATCATCTCTTCCCAAACGCATGGAAATCCGATCTGTTCTCCATCCCGGAGGGAATGCAGGGAATGATCTTCATCACCGTGCATCCCCGGCACATCTCCCCCGCCATTCTCGGGATGGTCCACATCCTTATCGTCACCGGGGAAACGCTGGAGAAAACCCTTCGGGAGTTCTGCGAGGGAGCCGGATACACCCCTCCTTCAATCCCGGAAACCGAACCGGCCCGGGGTCTGGCGCTTTACTGGGAAACAGGCTCGGGAGAACCTCCGCTGCCATTCCGCAGCATCATTCCACAGACGATCCACGGGCGTCACCGTCTGAAATACGCCAAGGGGTATCTCGAACCGGAGGAAAGTTTCTTCTTCCGCGGCCCGGAGGGAAAGCTCAATCTGCGGGCGAACAATCTCATGTTCTTCGTACAGATCGCGGAGGGGGTGGACAACGAGACGTGGACATACCATCTCCGCCGGGGAGATTACTCCCGATGGCTTTGTGACGCCATTCACGATGACGCGCTGGCCGGGGAAGCGGAAAACATCGAAAGCAATCCCGCTCT
>CAYRTQ010000319.1:0-5409 GCA_964426865.1 uncultured bacterium | reverse complement strand
ACCGACGCCATCAGTCACGAGTAACGTCGCGAGGCCCAATGGCTTGAAAAAGGCGGCGCCTCCCGGCGTCGCCTTTTTCACAAGGATTCCCCCCGGAGCGGGATTGACTTGCCCCGCAGCATGCGGTATTTTTATTTGAACATAACCGATTCTCAATAATAGAAAAGGAGCGTCAGCCCCGTGAAAGCCGGATACCTCCAGTTCCGCCCCGCCTTCGGCGAGGTGGAAGCCAATGTCGCCGCCATGAAGCGGCTCATCACCACCGTGGATGCGGACCTCCTCGTCCTGCCCGAGCTGGCCACCACGGGATACACGTTCACCGCGGTCGAGGAACTCGCCCACATCGCCGAGCCCTTCGAGAGTTCCCCCAGTCTCGATGCGCTCCAGAAGCTCGCCCATGAACGGTCCTGCGCACTGGTAACCGGGTTCGCGGAACAATGCGACGGGAAGCTGTACAATTCCTGCGCGCTGCTCTATCCCGACGGCGACCGGGTGCTCTACCGCAAGATTCACCTTTTCGGCGCGGAGAACACTTTCTTCACTCCCGGGAACATTCCCTTCTCGGTGCACGATTATCACGGGGTCAAGCTGGGAATGATGATCTGTTTCGACTGGTTCTTCCCGGAGTCCATGCGGGTGCTCTCGCTCAAGGGCGCGCAGATCATCTGCCACCCGGTGAACTTCGTCCTCCCCTGGGGGCCGAAATCCATGACCGTCCGCAGCCTGGAAAACCATGTATTCAGCATTACCTCCAACCGGTTCGGAACGGAGACCCGCGGCGATTACTCCTTCACCTTCATCGGAGCGAGCCAGGTGGTGTCGCCGAGAGGCGAGGTGCTCGCCGGCGCTCCCGCGGAAGGCGATCATGTCGCGGTGGTGGAAATCGACCCCGCGCTGGCACTGGACAAGAAGCTGAACAAGTTCAACGATTTGTTCGGAAGCCGTCGCCCGGAGTTCTATGGCGATATAACGAAAAGATGAGCATGGCCTGAACATGATTCGCGGGGTTATCGGATTGCCACGATAAAACGGTTCCTCTTCCGAATGAAATCCTGATCATCCCGTAGTCCCGCGAATCAGTATTCAAGACGACATCTTTTCTCCCGGCCCCCGGCCCCTTTCTCCCGTGTCCCTCTCCAAGGAGCCCGTCCTCTCATGTTTCCCCTCTACAGCGACCGGCTGCTTTCCAACTTCCCGTTTGTGACCGTGCTGCTGATCATGGCCAACGCGGCGGTATTCTGGCTGCAGATCACCATGCCGGGCGGGCTGGAACGGTCGGTTTCCCTGTACGGCATGATCCCGTTCAACTTCTTCCACCCCCATGCGCCGGGGGTCCCCTCCCAGATTCACCCCTTCCTGACCGCTTTCACCAGCATGTTCATGCACGGCGGTTTTTTTCATTTGGGGTCCAACATGCTCTACCTCTGGGTGTTCGGGCGTAATATCGAGGACGATTTCGGGCACGTGCGCTTCCTCCTCTTCTACCTCGTGGCGGGAGTGCTGGCCACCCTCGCGTTCACCTATCTCTATCCGGTCTCGAAGATTCCCCTGGTCGGAGCATCCGGCGCCATCGCGGGCGTGCTCGGCGCTTATTTCCTCCGCTTTCCCGCCTCCAGCATCCATACCCTCATCATTATCATCATCATCCCCAAAATGGTGACCATCCCGGCCTTTTTCATCCTGGGGCTGTGGTTCTTCATCCAGATCGGTTCCTGCGCGGTTTCCTGCACCACGCCGCTGGGCGCCGCCGGACAGGGGGGAGTCGCGTTCATCTCCCATATCGCCGGGTTCGTGTTCGGCATGGTGTACACCATCTGGCTGCTGGGGCGGAGGTTCCATTCCGGGGGGAGAAGATAGCGGCGAGTCCGGCTGTGACCGTTCCGTTCGTCCGGGCGGAAAACTTCTGCGCCTGGCGCTCTGTCAACCGGAAAGAAGCGTGGAACAAGGAGCTTCTCGAATTGTGCAACCGCCGCCCGGAACGGGTCACCCTTCTCCTGAATAGGAGAAGGGCCGGGGATGAGGTCGAGGCGCTGGATAGGGCGTCACCCCTCTCCATCGATTTGACAGTCCATTGGCTGGCTTCGACAAGCTCAGCCAGCGGCGGGCGCTGAGCCTGCCGAAGCGCAGACCACCTACCCATATGGACTTGACATTCCACTGGTCCTTCCCTTCAGGCGGCATGGAGCGGATTGCCCCTCATCCTTCAGGAATCCGCATCACACGACGTAACTCTTCTGCTTCCCGTATCCCTGCACCACGATTTTCCCGGCGCTCAAACGCACCAGGGCGAACGCATTGTTCTCCAGTCCGGAGCCGGTGACCGCCGCCCGGAACGTGAAATAGGGAATGCCGTTCACCACCGTGAAGCCCCCGGCATGATCGTGTCCCTGGAAAACGGCCCGGACATTCCCGGCGCGTTCCAGTATCCCGCGAACCTCACGGGCGTTCTTCACCCCTTCGTCCCGGGTTTCGTCGTGCAGGTTCTGGTGGACGAAGATGAGCGCGGGGCGGCCCGAGGCCTCCGAAAGCCGTGCGGCCAGCCATTCCATCTGCGATGGGGGGATATAGGATTCGCGCCAGTCGAAATTTCCGGCGCGGTAATCGCTCCCGTCACGGTGGCAGTTGCCGTCGAGAACGATGCAGCGGTATCCCTCCGAATCGAACGCACGGCAGCTCTCTCCCGCGCCGGAGAGGTCCAGGAACTCCTCTTTGGAAAAGGTCGCCACATCGTGGTTTCCGAGAACGTGAAAACGTCTGCCCCGGAAAGTGGAAAACACCTGTCCGATGTCCCGCAGATACCCGGTTTCCGTCTCCTTGTCGGCCTTGTCGATAAAATCGCCGAGTTCGATGAGGAAGGCGGGGCGAACCCGGTTCATGAGCGTGACACAGGCTTCCAGCTTGCGTGTGGAATCACGGTACCAGCGGTCGCTCCACGGATCGCGGTCGGCGTAATGGAGATCGGTGATAATCCCGAAACTCAGGGCGTCGCCCTTCCCGCGCCCGACGACTCCCGGGCTGCAGGATGCGGCGAGCGCTCCGGCGGCGCTTCCCCGGAGCAGAAATGCACGGCGTGAAATCTTCATGCGGTTTCCTGGAAAAAGGTGAACATAACCGGCCTTGCGGCGTTCAAATACAGGGGAATATCCCCATTTGGGAAAGTATAGCGCGTTCCCAACCCTCGCGCAATACGGGAAATGGAGCGATTTGCAGTTGGAAGTCCGGGTGCGTCGGTGTTACATTATCAGATGAGCGCCTTCGGAGGCCGTTGGACCGATCCGGTCCGGCGGCGGTATACCGTTTCTTTCGATTACCACGGGGCTGGCATATAATGATCGGTTTCGACCTCATACTTTTCGATCTGGACGGCACCCTGAACGATTCCGCGCCGGGGATCACCCGTTCGGTGCAGTACGCCCTGCGCGAGATGGGCTTCCGGGCGGATGACCCGGAGCAGTTCCGCCTGTTCATCGGCCCGCCGCTGGAGGAGTCCTTCCGGCGTTATCTCAAGTCGGATGCGGCTACGGCCAGACAGGCGGTGGAACTCTACCGCGAGTATTATACCCGTCAGGGGATCTTTGAAAACAGTGTCTACCCCGGCATCCCGGAACTGCTCGAAAGCCTGCGCGGCGAAGGAAAAATCCCGGCGGTCGCCACCTCCAAACCGACTCCCTACACCGAGCGTATCCTGGACCATTATCACCTGCGGGAATATTTCGAGATCGTTGTCGGGAGCCGTCTCGACGGCTCCCGGGTCGAAAAGCGGGAAATCATCGCGGAGGCGCTTGCCCGGGCCAAGGATATGGCCTGGAAGCGTTCGGTCATGGTGGGGGACCGCATGCATGATATCATCGGGGCGCACCTGAACCATATTCCCGCCATTGCGGTCAACTGGGGATATGGTTCGGAGGAGGAACTGAGGCTGTCCGAGCCGGAATATACGGTCACCTCGGTCCGCGACCTGCACACACTGCTGTCCGGGGGATTCCCGGGAGATTATACCGTCGAGGGGTGACCGCATGGTCCGGAAATGTGGTAAAAACCCTTCCGGATGAATCAGGAAGCCCCTTCGGGGGATTTGGGGACGGCCTCTTGCCGGGCTGCAGTTGTAGAGACTACCTTCATTTTCTCGTTCGTTTTCTCCGCGAGACGCATCTTTTTTCAGGAGTCCCATGCCGGAATATCTTCCCGTCATCAGCGTCATTCTCCCCACGCTCAACGCCGCGCGGACGCTCGAACTCTGTTTGGCCGCCATCCGTGCCCAGGACTATCCCCGGGAGCGGGTGGAAATCGTGATTGCCGACGCCGGATCCACGGACGGCACGCTCGCCATCGCGGAGAAATACGGCGTGGAGCGCATCGTGCCCAACCCGCTCCGCACCGGAGAGGCGGGCAAGGCGGCCGCCATTGGTGCCTCCACCGGAGAAATTCTGGCGCTCATCGATTCCGACAACATCCTGGACGACCCCTCGTTCTTCTCACGGGCGGCGCGCCAGTTCCGGGACGATTCCATCGACAGCGCGGAGCCGCTGGGCTGGACGCTGGACCCCGCCGACAGCACGGTGAACCGGTATTGCGCCCTTCTCGGAATGAACGATCCCCTGAGCTATTTCCTGGGGAATTACAACCGGTACAGCCATCTTTCCGGGAAGTTCACCGGGATGCGTCTGCAATCGGTCACCGAAACCCCGGAAGCGTTCATTGTGGAGGTGGACCCGCGCGAGGTCCCCTCGTTCGGAGCCAACGGGTTTCTGGTGCGCCGACGCGCCCTGGAGGGGCTCTCCTGGAAGCCCTACTATTTCGATATCGATGTTTTCCAGCAGATGACCGCCGCCGGACGGAACCGTATCGCGGTGCTCAAGACCACCATCCGCCACCTCTACTGCGACCGCGTCGCCACTTTCCGACGCAAACAGGCCCGCCGTATCCGCGACTTCCACCACCACGCGAAGGGCAACCGCCGCACCTACGAGTACACCGCCATTCCCAAGACCCGCTACCTGCGGTTCGTCCTGGCGACCATAACCGTGCTGCCGCTCTTCTGGCAGGCGTTGCGGGGCTACCGTCGCAAGCCGGATTCCGCATGGTGGTTCCACCCGCTCGCCTGCGGGATCACCCTCTGGGAGTATGGCTGGGGAACGCTCCGTTCCTTGGGAAAAACCGCGGAATACGACCGTCGGGAATGGAAGCAGTGATGCCGATTCCCCGGTCGGTTCCGCAAGAAAGCGTTCTGACATTTTTCCCCTTTGCGCCCTCGATCCTCACCGGGCGGCGTATTTCCGGATATGCGTCGAAGCAGCCCGTTTACAAAACAAAATCTCCCCTTGACAACCCACATGGATTGTGATTTGTTACGATTAGAGCCTATCCATAAATAAAGAAATCGTATAATTCGTGAGATCCCGGCCCCCT
>CAYRTQ010000318.1:0-5427 GCA_964426865.1 uncultured bacterium | reverse complement strand
GAGGAACGGTGTTGGACGCCGGGCCACCGCAGCAGCCCGGCATCCGACCCGATCCAGAGAACATCGTTCCCGTCGTCGTATTTCAGGTCATAGATCTTGTTCGAGAACAACCCGCTGTTGGCCGTGGTGTACACCCCGACCAGTTCGTTATCCGGGGAAATCTTCACCAGCCCGTTCGCGGTACCGATCCACTTGTTGTTCAGACGGTCCACCGCGATGCTCAGAATCTGCGTGCTGGCGGTCCCGAGGAGCTGGTTCATCTGCTCCACTTTCAACTGGTAGTTGGCGAGTTTGATGATACGATTCAGCCCGGCGTCGCTGCCCACCCAGACATAGCCGTCCTTGTCCACCTGTATGGTAGAAATTTTCTGGCTGTAGAGGTTGTCACCGGTCAGGAGATGCCGCCGGATCGTGGTGCGCCCGGTGTCGTAGGGATCGTCCCCGTAATTGAACGCCATCACTCCCTTGGTCATGCCGGCCACCCACACCCAGCCGTCGGTGTCGATGCAGAGCCGGTTGATCTTCGCGGTGAAGATATCCCCGTCCGCGGGAGAGAACCGTCGGAATTTCGTGGGAGGATTGGCGTCGAACACCACCACGCCGGAAGAGGGGACATCCTCCAGCGCGTGGTTGCGTCCTCCCGATTCCGTGTCCGGCTGATCGAACTGAAAGTTGGCCACCCAGATATTCCCCCGCGTGTCCTGAACCACGTCGGTGCAGACGAAATAATTCTTCATGTTGGTAGGTCTGAGAATTTCCTTTTTCTTGTCGAAGCCGACCAGCGCGGTATCGGGATTGGCCACATCACCGCCATCGGGGATGAAATAGAGCGCGGTTCCGGAATAATCGGAATGGATGGGAACCCAGGCGTTCCCTTTTCCGTCCGCCTCCACCGCCATGGGCAGGTAGGGACCGGCTTTCCCCCGGCGGTAGGCTGTCCAGGTATTGTCACGGTACCGCTGGATGACTCCATAGGTGAGATTGTTGCCGGAGGATGCCCAGATGGTGTCGCCCTCGAGATCGATGCGGTAGAAGCCCGGGCTCTTCGGCCCGGGGATCGGCTCGGTTTCCACATACCCGCTGTCGGTGTAGCATTGCAACCCGTTCTCATCGGTCCCGACCCAGATCCGGTCGCCGTCGGGAGCGAGACACCTCAGGTTCTGATATTCGACGCTGTACGGCTGCCAGACCCGGGAATACTTGCGGTAAATTCCGCTGTTCGCGGCGGCGAAATAGTGGCCCATCGCCTTCGTGAATCGGAAAACATTCTTGTCGGACGCATCGATCGCCAGGGTATCGTAAAGAATATTCTTCTGCTCATCCAGGTAGAGGATGCCGATACTGGTGGCGAAGTACATGGTATCCTCGAGATCGTCCACCAGGTTGATCGTGCTGTTGAAGCTGACATCCCGGCCTCTCGAAAGAAACGAGTAGCTCTTCCAACTGGACGCCAGCTCCAGATTGGGGTTGTTCTCATCGGCAACCGCCAGTCCTATCGAGGTGCTGACCCATATTTTGCCCCTGAACAGCCCGATATCGTTTACCGTGCCATCCCCGGAGAGCGAACCCAGACGAGTGAAAGTCCTCACCTCTCCGGTGGCCAGGTTCACCATGTCCACTCCAGCCGAGTGGCCCACATAAAGGACACTGTCGCTCTTCACGCAGATGGTCCGCACCTCGATGCCGTTGGGAACGTATTCGGGAAAAAGGATCGGCTCCAGTTTCTCCGTACGGGGATCGAAACGCATGAGACCCGAGGCGGCGAACCCGATATACAGATACTTGGAAGTGGCGGCCACACACCGCGCGTCGCCATTGGGGAGACCGTGATTCTTGTAGAAGAGGGTATATTTACGGGTATCCGGATCATACCGGAAAAACCCGCCTTTCGACGTACCGTATACCTTCCCCTCGAACTCGACGACACCGGTTATGGAGTTGAAGGGCGGGAACCCGTCCCAATCCGGGTAATCCTTGGCCTGAATACCCCGGATACCCGCGAAAATCAGGATCGCTGCCGCCGCCAGAAAAAGTCGGTGATTCATACCACCCCCGCTGATTTTTGACGCCTGGAAGAAAGGGACAGAACGAATAATATCAGGGTAAACAGGAAACATCCCATGCTGAACAGATTGCCATACCGGGCATAGAATGTCAAATCCGACCGGGGCGCGATGGTCCCGGTAAGCGCGGTGCGCACGAAGGTATCCGAACGCTGCTGGATACGGCCATAGGGATCGATGATCATGGAAACGCCGGTATTGGCGCACCGCACCACCGGACGGTGGAACTCGATGGCCCGGAGTGTCGAGATCATGGCGTGCTGGATGGGCGATGATTTCGGCCCGAACCAGACATCGTTGGTGATGACCGTGATGAACTGCGATCCCTTACGGATAAATTTGCGATTCAGGTCCGGAAAGATGGATTCGAAGCAGATGGCCACATGGAACGGCGGGAGGCGGGGGGAATCGAACACCACGGTTTTCGTTCCCTCATCCCAGTTCGCCTGCCCCAGTTCGATTTTCCGTATCTGGGGGAACACATCGTCCAGGGGGAACGCCTCTCCGAAGGGCACGAGGTGGATTTTGTCATACCGTTGCACCTCGTCCCGACCGGGCAGGAAAAGTCCCGCGGCGTTCCAGGTTTCCTCTGTCTTCACGTCGATGGCGGGCAGCCCGGTGAGAACGGGAACCCCTGTGGAATCCGTGAAATCCTGCACCATGCGGCGAAAGTAGGGTTCCTGGAGAATGTAGGCGGGAATGGCGGTTTCCGGCCAGACCAGGAGGTCTGGATGATACGCCATCGCCCGTTCGCTCATGGAACGGTACAGGTCGATGTTCCACTGCACCATGTTGACATCCCATTTCTCGTCCGGGGGCACGTTTCCCTGGATGAGAGCGACCGTAATCGGCTTTCCGGCCTCGGGGGCGGAGTGGATCACCGCCCGGGAGTACATCAGCGGAACGAGGAAAAGCAGCACAAGGGAAACCCAGCGCAGCGTCGTCCGTTTCCGCAGGAGGGCGAACAGGACGACATTGACCATGACCACCCACCAGGAGACCCCGAAAGCGCTGGTGATGTCGGCGAACTGGATGAGCCCCGGGAAACAGGCCTGGGAATTGCCGTAGATCACCCAGGGGAACGCGAGGGCGTCGAAGGAACGCACCCATTCCAGCCCGGCGACCGCGAAGGGGAGCGAAAAAAGCCACCACCGGGGAAACACGTCCCGCGTCAGCCGCGCCAGCACGAAAGGCAGGGAATAGAACACCGCCATCACCAGCACGACAAAGATCATGCCCACCCAGGTGATATGGCGTATCCAGGATATGGTCGCGAAGAAAAAGAAGACGCCCGATACCCAGGTCCACAGGAACACCGTGCGGATCGGGAACGCCTCCACCACGAAAAGCAGCGGAACGAGCGCCACCCAGGCCAGGAATCCCAGCCCCACCGGGGGATAGGCCAGACCGAGCAGGGCCGCGGAAACGAACGCGAGGAGAAATGCTTTCCGTCTGCTCATCCCACCGGGTCCCCTTGAATTTCAGAAAGCGGCTTCAGGATACGTTCCCGTTCGCGGAAAAACGCCACGCGGTCGTACCCGGCTTCGCGGAGAATACGGTACGCGCGGTCGAAATGCCGCCCCACCTGTCCGGGATGGTGGGAGTCCGATCCCACGGTCGCCGGAACCCCGTACCGGTTGAGAATCCGCAGGAACTCCAGCGAGGGATACTGTTCCGCGGCGGCGGTATCGAATCCGCTGGTGTTCACCTCGAACGCCAGGTTCATCTCCCGCAGCACCTCGGCGGTCTTCTCATAATATGCGGTCATGTCTCCGGAAAGACGATACCCCATGCGCTTGATGTTGTCGATGTGCCCGGCGATGTCGTAGAGTCCGGTGCGCGCCGCCCGTATGATCGAATCGAAGAAAAGGTCGTAGATTGCGCGCAGGTCGCCTTTCTCGAACACGTCCTTATATTGCTCCTGGTCGAACGGCCAGCCGTCCAGATAGTGCAGGGAGCCGATGACATAATCGAATCCCGACTGCCCGATGATGCCGCGGATTTCGTCCTCGCGGCCCGCGACCATGTCCATTTCGCAGCCGAGGCGGATTTCGATGCGCCCCCGGTAGCGCTCCCGGAGTTCGCGCACCCGCTCCCGGTATCCGGGCAGGTCGGAATAGTCCATGCAGAACTGCGGCTCGGGCATGAGCGGCATATGATCGGAGAATCCCATCTCCTCCAGCCCGATACGGATGGCGTGCTCAACATACTCCTCCATCGCGCCCTCGGCATGCTTGCAGAGAGTGGTATGGATATGATAGTCAGGAAGATGCAGGGACATAGAGCCTCGAATTGAAAGAAGACAGGAGTCGGAATACGGAATCCGGAAATAAAAGGGTTTCTCTCGAAGATATGGAAAGAAAAACGAATGCCTCTCCCGGTGTTCGCCGGGAGTGCGCAGAAAGGCTCCGGACCGGCATGATCGATGCTCTCTTCGCGCCCCGTTTCGAAGCGTAACCGGGTTACATGCCCTTCTTTTCCATCATCTTCTTGAACATCAGCGCGTTACGAACGGCGTAGCCCTGGTGGCAGTTGTTGAAGAAGGCGTACAGCTTCCACACCGTCTTCTCCAGCGCCGCGACTTTCTCCACCCACTCCCCGAGTTCCTCCCCGGAGTAGAGGTAGTCGTACCGGTCCCCCGATCCCCCCCACCAGTTCGCCTCGTTACGACCGTGGAAACGCACATAGCCGATATTTCCGGTCGCCCGGGCAAACGGCGGCATCATGTTCCCGATTTGCGGCTCGTCCACCGAAACGTAGTATAATCCCCGGTCCCCGAGAAAGCGGAAGACCTCCTCGCGGTTCCAGGAGTCATGCCGGAATTCCACGAAAAACGGCGTCCCGCGATAGGTGTCCGCCAGCCCGGCGAGATACCGACGGTTCTTCTCCTCGTTACGGAAACTCCAGGGGAACTGCGCCAGGATTCCGGAGAGCCGCCCCGATTCCTTTAATGGACGAATGGACTCCAGAAAAGTTCCGGAGATGTCGCGGTCGGCCTGATCGTGCGTGGTGGCCTTGTTCGCTTTCACCATGAACTCGAAACCGGGGGGAGTGGAGGCCACCATACGCTCGAACACCTCCGGCTTCGGAATACCGTAATAGGAGGTGTTGATCTCCACCGCGTTGAAATGCCCGCTGTAAAACGGGAGCAGTTCCGCGGGTTTCAGGTGTTCGGGATAGAAAACCCCTTTCCAGTCCTTGAAACTGAACCCCGATGTGCCGGTCACGAGCATGGAAACCTCATCGAAGGGCAATGAAGAGCATTCAGTTTCATTGTGATTCTCCGCCATATTGTTCCGGGGAGTGAACGGTCGACGCCGCACCTCATCCCCGTCCCTTCTCCTATTCAGGAGAAGGGTGACTC
>CAYRTQ010000317.1:0-5452 GCA_964426865.1 uncultured bacterium | reverse complement strand
GTGTTGTGTGGATTGCGCTTCGACACTTCGACAGGCTCAGTGTCCGCAGGCTCAGCGCCCACCGCAGGCTGAGCTTCTACCGCTGGCTGAGCTTGTCGAAGCCGGCACATCGGAAACACGTTGCCCAATATTATCGACTTGACAGAGTACTGGCGGACAGGCGCGGTCTTCCTCTGTATTTCTCTGTGCCCCTCTGTGTTTCGGTGGTGAATCTTATCTGGTGAAGGAGCAATTCATGGCATCGGAAGAGAGCAGGCGGTCGTTCGTGAAGAAAACAGTTCTGGCCGGTGCGGCGCTGGCCTCGGCGGGAACGGCTCAGTCTCAGGAGCCGAAGCGGAAGTTCAAACGGAAGAGTCCTTCCTCCGCCGAACTCATCGAGGTGGGCGTCCTCACCACGCATGGCGGGCACATGGACTCCATCTGGGGGCCGCTGATCAATCCCACCGACGGCAAAACGCGGGTGACCGGCATGGTCATGACCCACGCCTGGGATATCGACGCCCAATCGCTGGACCGTTTCTCGAAGAAGTACGATGTGAAGAAGGTATCGAGCTACGATGGCATGGTGGGGAAGGTTGACGCGGTGATTCTCTCCGATTTCGCCTCCCTTTTCTGGCACCAGGACCTGGCGCGTCCCTATCTGGAGGCGGGCATCCCCATGTTCATCGACCGCCCCTTCGCCTCCAGCCTGAAGAATGCCCGGGATATGATCGAGACCGCGAAAAAGGGCGGCGCTCCCCTCCAGTGCGCCTCCTCCGTGGAATTCGTCCAGGCGGTGGACTCCATTCGTCAGGAACTGGCGGACCTGGGGGAGATCACCGGGTATGTGGCGGACAACGCCCAGAGCGATTACGCCACCCACGGCACCCACGGCATCTATTTCGTCTATGCCTGTCTCGGCGGCGGGGTGGAAACGGTATCCTACCAGTGCGACGACTGGACCCGCCCCAACGGCGCCATGACATTCAAGTACAAGGGGCGCAACGGAGGCGCGAATTTCTGGGGCCTTCTCCAGCAGTCCTACCGTTCCGGGAGCGCCTGGATACGGGTGAACGGCAAAGGAACCACCAAGCGCCGGGACGGGTACGCCAACGATGTTTCGGTGGAGCGTCAGATGGACTGGCCGCGGGAGGGGCGGGGAAATGTGGTCGACAGCGCCATCTGGCTGCCCGGACTCCATGTCATGCAGCGCATGTTCGAGACCGGGGAAATGCACGAGACGTACGAAAACCTGTACGAGAAGACCCAGATGTTCATCGGGGGGTTCTATTCGCATATGGTGAAAAAGGGCGCTCCGGTGGCGCTGGCGGATATCCCCCTGGACTGGGAATGCCCGAGCAACCGTCCGCCCATGAGCACGACCCGGTATCCCAAGGATTTTTTCCGGTGATGGACGCATCCGGAGCGGTTTGCGGGTAATGGAAAGCGCCCGGAGAGACTGGTTCTCCCGGGCGCTTTGTGTATCATCCGGATGCAGGGGAAAACGGATGGAGGCGTCCGTTTCTACTCCCCGTCTTCGGCCAGTCTTTTCCGAAAGAAGTCGATGGTCCGGGTCAGGCCTTCCTCCAATGGCACCACCGGCCGCCAGTCCAGCTTCCGCATGGCGAGATCGATATCCGGTTTACGGCGTTCCGGGTCGTCCTGGGGAAGGGGAAGCTGCACGACGCGGGAATGGGAGCCGGTCAGCGCGATGACCTTGAGCGCCAGTTCCCGTATGGTAAATTCCGAGGGATTGCCCAGATTGACCGGTCCCACGAAGTCATCCGGGCCGTTCATCATCCGCATCATTCCCTCGATAAGGTCGTCGACATAGCAGAACGACCGGGTCTGGCCGCCCTCGCCATAGATGGTGATATCCTCGTTGTGCAGGGCCTGGACGATGAAATTGGAGATCACCCGTCCGTCGAATGCGCTCATGCGCGGGCCATAGGTATTAAAAATGCGGATGACCCGTATATTCACCCGGTTCTGGTTGAAATAGTCGAAGAACAGCGTTTCCGCGCACCGTTTGCCCTCAT
Source organism: uncultured bacterium (assembly GCA_964426865.1). Classification (GTDB taxonomy): domain Bacteria; phylum Latescibacterota; class Latescibacteria; order Latescibacterales; family Latescibacteraceae; genus JAWLHT01. Next base: position 3,434 of record CAYRTQ010000317.1, on the reverse strand, counting down.
CGTAACAGGAACGGGGGCCGATGGGATTCACCCGTCCCCAGTAGGTTTCCTTCTGCGGATGCTCCTCGGGATTGCCATAGATTTCACTGGTGGACGCCTGGAGAATTTTTGCCTTGACCCGCTTGGCCATGCCGAGCATATTGATGGCTCCCAGCACATTGACCTTCGTGGTCTGGATGGGATCCTTCTGGTAGTAGACCGGCGAGGCCGGGCAGGCCAGGTTGTAGATTTCGTCCACTTCGAGATAGATGGGCAGCGTGACATCGTGGCGGATCAGTTCGAAATTGGGCTTGTCGAGCAGGTGATAGATATTCCGTTTTGAACCGGTGAAGAAGTTGTCCAGACAAATGACATCGTGTCCCATTCCGACCAGACGATCGCAGAGGTGGGAGCCTAAAAACCCGGCTCCTCCGGTTACCAGTATCCGCTTTTCGGGCATTGCGCCTCCTTTTATTCCAGGCGTTCATGTTTTTTATGTCGCGGTGAAACCGGCGGGGAATCTGAAACGTTCCATGATTCAGATCACGGGTGTCCGGATGCGTTTCCGGCGCACACCTCGTGAGACGGTCGGAACAGGGGGAACGGATGGCCGCGCTCGGGGATTGCGCCGATAGGAACTGCCGGATGGGAATCAATGTATTATATTATACGACATGAGCGGTTGTAAAACCATGCCGGAATGATTTCATGACCGGATAGCGGCCCGTCATCGTCTTTTCATGTTCCGGACGCTGATTATAACCGCATTTTCGTTACAAATTCATTTTTTTCCGGGACCGGATGATATCCCGCCCGATCCGGCGCGGACAGCCATGAAAGTGGGACCCATACCATGAGCAAGGGATATGCCGATTACCGTGTCACGCGAGATTTGCAGAACCAGCCTCAATGGAAACCGGAAGGAGGCCAGGGGGATTATTCGAGACTTTTCCTCCTCGCGGCAATCGTCCTGTCGTTCGGGATCGGCCTGTATCTGTATAACCGCACGAACGATCCTCTTGCCATGGTGCGTTCATCCGTGGAGAAAACGCTCCTGTCCTCCTTCATCGCCAGCGTGGAGGGAGCGTCCCTGCTGGACGGTTCCGAGACCGCATTCTACCGCAGCCGTGAATCCTCGGTTCCCGGGAAGCCGGTTTCGATCACCCTGCATCCCGGCTCGGTTGCCGCGCCCTACGATTCCCGGAGTATCCTTGAACTGCTCCGCAACGCCTCGAAAGCGAAAGAGATGAAGCGAATGGACATGTATGGCCATCCCGCGCGTCATTTCTCCGGCGAGATTCCGAATCCCCGGGCCAAAGCCGGACAGCCTTCGAGCTACCATTTCGATTACTGGCTGGACCTGATGAACCGCAGGGCGGTGCGGCTGGTGGTGAACGGGAAGAACCCGAGGGCGATGATCAGCGTTCTCGGCGATTCACTCGCGAGCGAAGTCTATCTGAACGTCCGCTGGAAGTACTGACCGGCGGGCCTCGATAAAGCGGTCTCCCCGTTCCGCCCTGAGGACGAAGTCGAAGAGGTCGCGCTGCATGCAGATGGCGGGGTCCTCTTTCGGGAGATAGGGCTTGTCCCCCCGCAGAAACTTCTGCGCGGTTTCATGCGCCAGAATGGCGCGCATCGCCCCGATGTGGTCATAGGGTTTTCCGGTCAGAAGGCTCTCGATATAATCCCCGCAGAATTCGTCCTCCGGGGCTTTCCGCTCGGAGCGGATGCCCATGGCCACGATGCTCACCACCGGGGGATTCTTGTGCTTCAACCATGCGGCGGTGGCGCGGGCGTTGACGAACGACGCCAGCAGCACCTCGTCCGCCCGGTCAAGCGCGGCAATGGCCCCGGTGACCCCCGAGGTGGTACGGTGGATGACCGTACGGCCCTCGAAGAATTTCCGTCCCTTTTCCATGATGAACCAGGGGGAATTGGTGAGATCGAATCCCGCGATGGGAACCTCGTTCATTTCCCCCACCAGGATGGAATCTCCCCGAAACTCCAGGCACTTCCCGATATCTCCCTCCAGCATGACCTTTTCCGCGCCGAAGTGGTACATGAGCGGTTCGCAGGTGAACGCCCGGAGAACGTCGATGACCACCGCGGTCCCCCGGACGGCGAGAGATCCCTCCCGCAGGGACAGTCTTTCTATATGCATGACCGGATTGCTCCCCAAATTTCCCGTGGCATGTATTTCCGTTTCGATAAACCGGTATTTTTATTATGGTACGAAAAAAACCTCACGAATGCAATCCGGATGTGGGGAAAATGCTCCGTGATGCCATATCGGGGCCGAAAGGGAGTTGCCGTTCCGGATTGTATCCGGTATATTTTCCCTTCTGTTCTTTCACTGGTTCCGGCTTCCGGACTCTTCCTTTCTTTCCCCCCGAACATGAAGGTTTCTCATCCATGATCGCACCACGGGTCTGGGGATACATGATTCTCCTCATCTGCATCTGGTCTCTTTCCGCCACCGTGGAGGCCGTAACCCTGCGCGGGCTGGCCCCGTGCCAGTTCGCCGCCTGGTCCACCTTTTTCGGCGCGGCCGGAACGCTGATCTATCTCGTCCTGACCGGCCAGGCGGCAAGCCTCCTCCGGTACAGGGCGTCCGACCATCTTTGGCTGCTGGTCCTCTCCGTTCTCGGGTTCGGCGGGTATTTCCTGCTCAAATACTACGCCTATGTCACCATTTCCGTGGCGCTCGGGAATATCCTGCAATACACCTATCCGGTGTTCATCGTCCTTTTCGCCATGCCGGTGCTCAAACAGCCGGTTACCGTGTCCAAGATCATCGGGGTGGCCACCGGATTCGTGGGCGCGGCGGTGATTTTTTCCGGCGGACGGCTCGCGAACCTGGACTGGGCAAATTTCACGGGCTACCTCGCCGCCCTGCTCGCGGGGTGTTCCTGGGGGCTTTTCAGTGTTCTGACGGCGCGCGCGGCGTTCAATCCGGTTTCCTCCCTCTTTTACATGCACCTGTACAGTTCGCTGCTCACGTTCGGAATTCTCATCGCCGGGGGGACTTTCACCGTACCCACCGGTATGCGGACGATTGCCGGGCCGATGTATTCCGGGATCATGTCCAATGTCGCCGGAGTGCTCCTCTGGCTGGCCGCGCAACGGTCCACGGAGGATGTCTCCACGCTCGCCAGCCTTTTATACCTGGTGCCGTTCCTTTCCCTGGCGGCGCTGAAGTTTTTCCTGGGAGTCCCCATTTCCGGCTACGCCTATGTCGGGCTGGCGCTCATCATCGGGGGAGCGGCGTTCCATACCCTGCGGTTACGGGTCACATCGGGGAAGGTGTCATTGCGGGATGCGGCGTAAGCGAATCCGGTTTCCCATCGGGACGCGGAGAGGCGAAGGGAGAAAAGGATAATCCCGCGCTGTAAAATAGTGCTTTTCAACTGGATAGTGTTGGGTTCCGACTGCCGGAAGCCCCCTTCCGGCCCTCG
>CAYRTQ010000316.1:0-5463 GCA_964426865.1 uncultured bacterium | reverse complement strand
ACGAGCCCTTCTCGTGGCCGAACAGTTCGCTCTCGATGAGGTTCTCCGGGACCGCTGAACAGTTCACCGCCACGAATGGCTTGTCGCGACGGTCTCCGGCGTTGTGGACCGCGCGGGCCACCAGTTCCTTGCCGGTGCCGCTCTCGCCGGTGATGAGCACGGTGGCGCGGCTTTCCGCGGCGCGGGCCACCCGGCTCATCACATCTTTCATGATCTCCGAAACGTACACGATGCCGGGGACTTTCAGGCTGTGTTTCACCTGCTCTTTCAGCCATTGGTTTTCACGGACAAGCTGACGGCGGTCCAGGATTTTCTCGATGACGACATCCAGTTCCTCCAGGTCCACCGGCTTGGTGAGATACTCCTCAACCCCGTCGCGCATGGCCCGCACCGCATCGCTGATGGTCCCGAACGCGGTGAGCACCACGGTCGAGACATTGGGGTGCTCGGCATGCAGTTGCGTGGCCAGTTCGATGCCGCTCATCCCCGGCATTTTCTGGTCGGTGATCACAATATCCACAGTGGTGGCGCGCACCATGTCCAGCGCCTCGTCCCCGGATGCGGCAAGCTGCACCGCGTGCCCTTTCTTGTTCAGATATCCGCCCAGCATTTCACGCTGAACTTTTTCATCGTCGACGATGAGTATGGATGCTTTCATGAAAACTCCGGTTGCCTGAGTATCAACGTTGCAATGTGCCAGAGTGCCAAAGCCGGATTGCCCCGGCTGGGGAAACGCCTTTCCCTTTGCACCTCTGCGCCTTTATTTCTTTCCCCTGCCCCAATACGGTTCACTTCGGCTTTTTATGCTCGCTTTGACCGGCTCCCGCCAACGCGGGCGCTGAGCCTGTCGAAGCGCCCCCACAGGAATAAAGGGGCAAAGGAACAAAGGATCAAAGGGGCAAAGGGAATACAGTTCGGATTGACTCTTTCTGTTGGCTTCGACAGGTTTGGGCAGCGCGGGCGCCGAGCTTGTCGAAGCAAGCCCCACGCAAAGAGAACCGTATGTTCCTTACCCCTCGGCATCTCCGCGGGAAAGGGGTCCCCGCCCGGAATCTTCGGGCAGATGGACGGTGAACACCGCGCCGACGGAAGGGGCGTTGGCGGCGGTGATACGGCCGCCGTGGGCGGTGATGATTCGATGGACCTCGCTGAGACCGAGTCCGGTGCCACGCTCCTTGGTGGTAAAATAGGGATCGAAAATGTTGGGCATGACACTATCCGGGATACCCGGTCCGCTGTCGGCGATTTCGATGCGGGAGCCATGATCCTCGCGGCGGACAGTGACTGTGAGCGATCCGTCCTCCCCGGCGGCATCGAGCGCATTCAGGACAATATTGAGAAGCGCCTGCTTCATCTGATCGGTATCGCACCGGAGTTCGATCCCGGGCGGAATGTCCACGGCAATGGCGACCCGTTGCGTGCGCGCCCGCTCGCCCACCACGCGCAGCACATCGGAAACGAGCGTTTCCAGGTCAACGGGGACGATTTCCAGCTTCGGGGGCCGCGCAAACCGCAGAAAAGCCTCGATGATGACGCTGATCCGGGCGACCTCGCTCCGCACCGTGGAGAGGAGCGCCCGGTATTCCTCACGGTCTTCCGCGGGGGTGAATTCGGCTTTGAGACGCTGGGCGATGATGCTGACCGAATTGAGCGGATTGCGAATCTCATGGGCCACTCCCGCCGCAAGCCTTCCCATGGAGGTCAGGCGTTCCGAACGGCCTCGCTCCTCTTCCATGAGACGGACTTCGCCCAGAATACGGTCGTGTTCGGCGTTGAGAAGCGTATAATTCTGCCGGAGAACAGCGTAGACGATGAGGAACGCCCCGGAGAGTCCCGCCGCGATGAGGAGAAAGAGAAACTGGTGAAACGCGCGATCGCGTATGGCATCCACCGTGGCGGTGGAAAGCCCGATCCGGATGAGCCCGAGCCGGGAGTCGCCTCCGGTGAGCGGGCGCGCGACCTCGAGAACCTTTTCATCCCCGAAGGAAACAATGCGCGAATCCGGCTTTCCCCGCAACGCTTTCAGGAGGAACGGGTCGTCCGAGATACGGGTCATTTCACGGATGCCGTGCGAGGCGGCCACAATCCCCAGGGTATCCTGCAACACGATGTACCGGATGCCCTGACGCGAGCCGATATCGCGGAAGATGGTCCCGAGCCCCACGCTCTTACGGAATTCGAGCATCCGCGCGGGGTCCGCGTCCACCACTACCGCACCGCCGCCCGGACGGGCGACCGCCACCCCATACTGCTTGTCCTTGTAATACCGGCCCTCCATGAACCCCATGACCACCGCGTCGTCCTCGCCATGCAGGACCGATTCGACCGCCCGACGGTAGCTCTCCGGGTATGCCGTGTTCTCCCCTTCTCCCGGACCTGCTTCGGCCACGATCCGTCCCCCTGAATCGAGGATGGCAACCCGGTGAAGCGCGTTCGTGCTCGCGATATCCCGGAGCGCGGAGAGGGATGGAGCGCCATTCTCCACTGAGCGGGAGATGAGCCAGGCGTTGTCGAGCAGGCGTTCGGCGTTGAGATACTCCACTTCGTCCAGCGCGTTGATGGAGGCGGAGGAGGAAACCCCGATCACATCCATGAGCATCTGCGCTTCGCTCCGCGTGAGCTGGCCGAGGGAGGCCACATTACGGCGATATCCCATGAAAAGCGCCGCTCCGAGCAAAAGAAAGCTCAGGCACCAGATGAAAGCGATGGAACGGGTCCCGACACGCGGAAAGGACATGAAAACCTCAAAAGAAAACGAAATTGGGAAGCCGAAAGAAAAAGCGGCGAAATATTTCGGTTACACTCCCCTGCCGATATCCACATGACTGCGATGGAACATTCCGGTTCCGCCAAGGAAAGACGGGCCGAAAAATGTCGGATACATGACACGGAAAACAGTCCAAGCCGGGATTTTCACAAAACATACGTCACGAAAGTCCCGGGGCGGCCACGGAAACCCGCCGCTATCCTCTTTTCATCCCGGCGATCTCCCGAATCCCGAATACAAGTCTTTACCCTTTGCTCCTTTGCCCCTTGTCCCTTCGCCCCTCGCCTTTCCCCTGACTTCTTCTTTCCTCAATACAGCATGAAGCCCAGAATCATCCCGTTGATATGATACGACAGGTCCTCGATGGAGGAATCGATGGAAATGCGGTACAATTGCAGGGAGGGATGGATGAACTCCGGGACAAATCCCGGACGCCAGGAAAGGGAAAGGGTGAATTCCGATTCCAGCTCGTTCCAGCCCTCGTAGGGAAGATACCAGTACGCTGCGGCGGTGTTCCGCCCGAACCGTTTCTTCTCCACCCCGGCCTCGAACTGTACGGAACCGTTGTCCGCAATGAGCCGCTTGATATGGAAAACCCCGCCGAACGAGGAGCTTTTGTAGGCATCCTCGAAAAGAAGACGCTCGTAGACCACGGAGGTATCCGGAGTGGACCGGCTCCCCGCCCACCGGTTGTGCAGTTCCAGCCATGCTCCGGTTTTGGGGCCGAGCGATTGCGCCACGCGGGCGCGTATGTCGAACAGCGTGGTCACATCGGCGGAGGGGAGATTGGGATATTTGCGAACGCCGCCATCGAACTGGAGGCGCAGGGTGGTGCCGGACTCCAGAAAACGGTCCAGACGCAGCCAGCCCGAAGCCTGACGGTAATTCTCCAGGTCGAAATCGCGGTAGTTCCGGTTCTGGACCGATCCCTCACCGCGGAGCAGGGTGGATTCCCCCAGATATGATTTCCCGGCGGCGGAGAAACCGTAATCGCTGTATCCGCCGAGGAAACTCACCTCTCCATACCGCGACAGCCCGCCCGAGGCTTTCAGGGTCACCTGACGGCGCTCCGCGGAATCGCCGGTCAGAAGATCCCGGGAGATTTCCACGGTATGGCGCTGATACTGCACCCCATCGTAATGCTGGACCGTTCCGGCGTCCAGTTGATAAGAAAAGTCGAACCCGCCCCGTGAAAATCCGAATGCGCCATCGAGATTCGTGATCATCCCCGATGGGCCGCCGGGCCGCATGAGCATGTTGGAGGAGGTGTCGAAGGATATCCCCAGGCCGTAATCAGCGGCATGGGAAAGCGCAGGGAGGGAAAGGAGCAGGAGGATCGCCGGAAGGATTCGCTTCATTTCTTGTTTTTCTCCCGGAGATTATTCTTCTCTTTAATATTACGCTCCAGCGCACTCCGTCCGCGCTCGCTTCGGCTTCGCTCAAACCCGCGGCCATCATTGATGCCATCGCCATCCGGATCGGTAAACCGGTCCACCGAACGCCCATTCGTCTTTTCCGACGCGCGGGTGGAACGTTTCGTTCCCGGGGAAGGAACATCGTTCAGCCCGTCGCCGTTCTCGTCGACAAACGGCTTACCGGCCCTCTTCCTTTTTCCTGTATCCGTAGAGGACGCGGAGGCTTTCCCGCCGCTCTCCGCCTTCTTCGCCGGGACGGCCTTCGATTCGACCTTCGCCCGTCGCGACGAGGTCTTCCCGGAAGATTCGGCGTCCGCGGATTGGCCCCGGACAGGGGCGGCCAGACAGAGGACCAGAATCGCGATCCATACCGTTTTCATACGGTTCCCCAAATAGAAACGCCGGGGGAGTCGTACTGCGGGCTCCCCCGGTGAGAAAAAATGAATCCTGTAACGAAAGGTCATTTCGTTTTCAGCGGACTTCCCTGTTTCAGCCCGGAACGGTTTTTGGTCATGCCCTTTCCCGCGTTGTCGCATACGCCGTCCCCGTTACGATCGATGAAATTGGCGCTGTGCTGCATATCCGTCCGGCCCCGTTTGAGACCCTTCGACGATTCCCGCTTGTCGCAGATCCCATCGCCGTCGCTGTCGGTGAATCCTTTGGCCTGACCGCGGCTGAGACATTTCCCTTCTCCGCCGCACGTGTCGCAGATTCCATTGCCATCGGCATCCACAAACGATTTGCCGCTACCGCGATGCAATCCCATGCTCCGGTTGTCACAAATTCCGTCGCCATCGGCGTCGATGAACTTCTGCGTCTTGACCTTGACCGGCGCGGTATCGCCGTCATCGCCGTACCCGACCGCGACCGTGGAGAAAAACGCGAGCATCAGCATGAGGGGAAGTGTTCCAAGTGACTTCATAAAAAACTCCTTTCGTTCGATTGTGGGAAAATGCCCTTGAATAATTGCTCCCGGGATACTCAAAGAGCAATATCCTTGCCAATATTCGAACGAAAGGCGAAAAGTCCCGGAATACAAGACGTTAGAAGTCATGCGTTCCCGATTCACCCCGCTCCCATAGTATAGGGAATCTCGACAATAATGTCGAATACTTTTTTGAAATTTTTGGCGCTTCGCAGTTCTCTATGGGTAGATGCACTGACCGGACATGGCCTGCTTGTGCCGGTTATAAAAACGCGTTCGTGGAGTAAGGAATCCTTCACCACTTCCACTTTCCTTGTACTTTTCTGGTGCGCCCAGAAAAGCGCCCAAAGAGGGCG
>CAYRTQ010000315.1:0-5480 GCA_964426865.1 uncultured bacterium | reverse complement strand
TGAACACTATTGAAACAAATATTTTTTGGGATCGTCTGCTGAAGGGTATCGAAGAACGGGTCAATGTCCAGAGTTTCAACACCTGGTTCAAACCCCTGTCCCTCCATGAACTCTCCGATGATTCTCTTGTAATTTCCGTTCCCCAGCCCTATTATGCAAGTTGGCTTGAGGAACATTATCTCGCTCTTGTCCAGTCGGTTTGTGGAATGATTCTCGGCCATGATATTCTGGTCCGTTTCATTGAACAGGATTCCATCGATACCACATCTCTCGAATCCCCTCTTCCTTCGGTGTCCATTCCCGTTGCCGATGCCGGACCTTCTCTTCCCGATACACCGGAATCCAGCTTCTTTGAACCGCTGACCATCAATCCCCGTTTCACATTCGATTCCTTCGTGGTCGGTCATTCCAATCAGTTCGCGTATGCCGCGGCGAAAGCGGTTGCGGACAGTCCGGGGACAACCGCGTTCAATCCGCTTGTCCTGTACGGGGGAGTGGGACTCGGCAAGACTCATATTCTTCAGGCCATTGCCCATCATTATCTCACTTCCGGCAAAGCGGACGCCACGTCGAATCGAGTCATCTACGTATCGAGCGAAAAGTTCACCATGGATTTCATCATGTCGCTTCAGAACAAGCTCACGCCGCTCTATTCAAAATATTACCGTACCGCCAACCTGCTTCTCGTGGATGACATCCAGTTCTTCAACAACAAGGAACGGACCCAGGAGGAGTTTTTCCATATTTTCAACGATCTCCATCAAAAGGGAAAACAGATCGTTCTCACCATGGATTGTCCCCCTTCCCAGCTCAAGGGTCTCGCGGATCGTCTCATCAATCGTTTTCAGTGGGGTCTGGTCACCGATATCCAGCCCCCTGATTTTGAAACCCGTATCGCCATCCTGAAAAAGAAGGCCGATTCCGATGGCGTATCCCTGGACAATTCCATCGCTGAGTTCATCGCAGAGAACATCACTTCGAACATTCGCGAGCTTGAGGGATCGCTCATCCGTCTCCTGGCCTATTCTTCCCTCCACGGACGTGACATTTCCCTGGAGATGGCTTCGGACATTCTCGGCGATACCATTCGAAAAACCTCTCGTCAGATTACCATCGAGTATATTCAAAAACTCGTATCGAACCATTTTTCCATTCCGCTCCCCCTTTTGACCGGCGAGTCTCGCCGTAAGGAAGTCGCTCTTGCCCGTCATATAGCGATATATCTCTGCAAATCTCTCACTGCGTCATCTCTGAAAACAATCGGTCTTCATTTCGGGGGAAGAGATCATTCCACGGTCATCCACTCTCTCCGATACATGGACAAGTATCTTGCCGAGGATTCTTCCATATCCCGTCATGTCAGCCAGCTTGTTCAGAAAACGAAAAATCCCGACTGACTTCTATAAGAAATACATTTTGAATATATCTTTTCTGTATTTTGTATTGACAGTAGTGGTGTTGAAAGTGTGGAAAAGTGGTTAATCGTTTCACGGGGAACGGATTACAAACGAGTAACTTTCCACATTTCTTTCTCCTGGTTCCACAGGGGAAGGGAATAATACCGTCAAGAGAGCATATCTGACGTAATTGATGTGGAAAAGGGAGGCGATTTCCACCGGTTATCAAGAAAAAATACCCCGGTTTTTAACACCCGGAATCAGGAAAAAGATGGAAAAAACTTCCATATTTTACTTGTTTTAAAACACAATATTGTATATATTATATACTAAACTTTAGAGGAGATATTTCCGTGAAAATCGTGGTTGGAAGAGACTTACTTTTTGAGGCTCTCCAGGGGGTGGGAAACGTTGTTCCCCAGAAACCGACTCTGCCCGTACTGAGCAATTTTCTCCTGAAAACCTCTGAAGGCCGTCTGACAATTTCCGGTACAGACATGGATATGTATGTTGTCACCCAGGTGAATTGCACCGTGATTGAAGAGGGTGGCATTACCGTGAATGCCAAGCGGTTTCTCAGCATGATACGGGAGCTTCCGGAAGAGGATATCACCATTACGGTGAAAAAGGAACGGGTGACCGTGAATTTTGGTCATGGGGAATCCAGTATCATGGGGATGTCCGCCGCCGATTTTCCGCTCGTTCGCGAGGTGACCGAAGGTGTTTCCATTCCGGTATCCGGATCCGATTTCCTTGAAATGGTGGAGAAAACCAGTTTTTCGGTCGCCAATGACCGTTCCCGTCTGGCATTGACCGGTGTCTACTGGATTATTGCTCCGGACAAGATGACCATGGTGGCGACCGATGGGCATCGTCTTTCCCTGTGCGAGAAAAAAATGAATGGGGAAACGGACGGTCGGGCGGAAGCCATCGTTCCTCCCCGCGCTCTTTCCCATGCCGCCCGTGTCATATCCGGCGGAGTGGAACTTGAGAGGGTGATATTCGGAACGGGTGCGATTCTCTTCGATTTCGGCACCACGACCATATTTTCCAAGTTGATCGAGGGTCCCTATCCGAATTTTCGTCAGGTCATTCCCGATGGAAACTCCAAAAAAGTCTATGTTTCCACCGATGAGATCGCCGCGGCGGTTCGGAGAGTGTCCGTACTTTCCAACGCCACGACCCACCAGATCCGTATTTCCCTTGTTTCCGGGCTTATGGACATCGCGACCCGTAATTTGGAAATCAGCGGTGAATCACGGGAAAGCGTGCCTGTCCGGTATGAGGGTGAAGAACTCAACGTTGGATACAACGCCCTTTTCCTTTCAGAAATATTCCGGGCGGTGGATACCGATGAAGTTGTGCTCGAACTGGAGTCCCCGGTGAGCGCATGTATTGTCAAACCCGCGGTTCAGAAGGAATCTCAGGAGTATCTGTATCTTATCATGCCGTTGAGGTTGAATGATTGATGGAAAGAATACAGGGGGACGCCGTCCGAAAGCGAATGCGGTTTCCTTGAATCGTGTTCTGGTCCCCCTGGCTGAATCATTGTGTTTATCTTCCGATATCCGTTTGGAGAAGTTGAAACGGAACTGGCAGGCTATCGTTGGCCCGGTGAATGCCAGGAATACCAGACCGACTGACCTTGGAAACGGCGTCCTTACCGTTTTGGCGTCTTCCCCAGCCTGGATCACGCAAGCTCGCTTTCTCACCCCCCAATTCATAAAAAAAATCAATGCATATGATCCCGGGGACAGCGTGGAAGTCCGTGAAGTCCGTTTTGTGCTCGATCGTACCTGACAGGAGTAAAGAATGCAGAATACGAATGAAAATACAGAATTGAACAACAATAATTACGATGCCGACAATATTCAGGTGCTCAAGGGACTTGAAGCGGTTCGCAAGCGTCCCGCCATGTACATCGGCTCCACCGGTCTCGCCGGTCTCAATCACATGGTGTTCGAGGTGGTCGACAACTCGGTGGACGAGGCCATGGCCGGGTATTGCGACACCATAAAAGTCACCATTCATGCCGATGGCATGGCGGAAATCGAGGACAACGGACGCGGAATTCCCACCGGCATACAGACTTCCGAGGGGAAATCGGCGCTGGAAGTGGTCATGACCGTTCTCCATGCCGGCGGAAAGTTCGACAACAATTCCTACAAGGTATCCGGCGGTCTTCACGGTGTCGGCGTATCCTGCGTGAACGCGCTTTCCGATTTCTGCGAGGTGGAAACCTGGCATGAGGGGACCCTGTATCATCAGGCGTATTCCCGCGGTATTCCCAAAGCCGACATTGCGGTGAAAGGAAAGAAGAAAGGCCACGGTACGATCGTTCGTTTCTCTCCTGACCCGCAAATTTTCGAGGTCACCGAGTTTTCCCATGATGTCCTGGTGAATCGTCTGCGTGAACTCGCCTTTCTGAACAGGGGGTTGAGAATCGATTTCGTCGATGAGCGGAACGGACGCAACCACACGTTCATGTTCGAGGGCGGAATCATCGAATTCGTGAAGTATCTCAACACCAACAAGCAGCCCCTCCATGACGATCCCATTTATTTTGTCGCCCAGGCGGACAAGGTTACCATCGAGATCGCCATGCAGTACAACGGCGGATATACCGAGACGATTTTCAGTTTCGCCAACAATATCAACACCACCGAGGGCGGAACGCATCTCATCGGTTTCAAGACCGCGCTCACCCGTTCGGTGAACACGTATGCCCAGAAAAACGATCTCTTCAAGGCGCTCAAGGGTCAGGTTCCTTCCGGCGAGGATATCCGTGAAGGGCTCACCGCGGTTATCTCGGTGAAACTTCCCAATCCGCAGTTCGAGGGACAGACCAAGACCAAACTGGGAAACAGCGAGATCAAGGGCATGGTCGAGTCGTTGGTTGGCGACGGGCTCAATACCCAGTTCGAGGAAAATCCTCAGGTCATCAAGAAGATCATCGGAAAATGCACCGAGGCGTTCCGCGCCCGTGAGGCCGCCCGTAAGGCCCGTGACCTCACCCGTCGCAAAAGCGCCCTGGATTCCGCGAATCTCCCCGGAAAACTGGCGGACTGCTCCAACAACGATCCCGAGGCTTCCGAAGTGTATATCGTGGAGGGCGATTCGGCGGGAGGCTCCGCAAAGCAGGGCCGTGACCGACGGTTCCAGGCCATTCTCCCGCTTCGGGGCAAGATCCTCAATGTTGAAAAGGCGCGTCTGGACCGTATTCTTTCCACCGAGGAAATCCGTACTCTCATCACCGCGATCGGCACCGGTATCGGCCGCGAGGAATTCGATATCAAGAAGGCCCGGTATCACAAGATCATCATCATGACCGATGCCGATGTGGACGGCGCCCATATTCGCACATTGCTCATGACCTTCTTTTACCGGTACATGCCTGAGTTGATCGAATCCGGGTATGTCTACATCGCCCAGCCCCCGCTCTATCGCATGAAAAAAGGCAAGCGGGAATGGTATGTGACCGATCAGAAGGATTATGACCGTTTCATTCTCGAAAACGGTATCGGGCATGCCACACTGGTTCCCGGCGGCAGCGGCAATGGAATCAGCGGCGCGCGTCTGCTCGAAACTATGGAGAAGGTGTTCAAATATCAGTCGCTGTATACCCGCTGTCTGAAAATCGGGATTCCGCGGCTTCTGCTGGACGATCTGCTGGAAAACAAGGCGTTCTGCTCCTGCAATTTCGACGATCCTTCCGCCGCGGTGCCGGTGATCCGCGCCGCCGCTCAGGAAGCCGGATATCTGGTCGAGGAAGTGGATACCTGCCATGTGGATGAGGAATGTGTGCTGGAGCCCAATGAGGAACCGAAGGTCAAACCCTCCGCCGTTCCCCCTGTCGGTCAGGTGCGCGACTATTCCGTGCGTATCAACGGGAATCGCGACGGGCAGGTGATCGAATACACCATGTTCAAGAATACGCTCCTGTCCCTGGACTTTCTCCACATGTACGAATTGAAGCGCTCGCTCAAGAGCCTGTGCAACTATCCCATCGTGGTGAAGGAAAACGGCGACAGCGAGACCGGAAGCGCAAACAGCCTGGACGAACTGGTGGAGATTTCCCACACG